>JAFGIA010000202.1 GCA_016929795.1 Anaerolineae bacterium | reverse complement strand
GACCTATTTCCAAATGCTGCCGCCCTGGCAGCACGCCATCCGGCTTTCCTGTCTCTTTCCCCTGCTGCTGGCCGGGCGGACACTGGCCGTCAGTCGTCGTGACTACCGTGTGCTGGAAAGCAAGGCCAAGGTCGGGCGCGATGAGGTCATGCAGATTGTGCGTGATTCGACGCTGTGGGGCTGGTCCAACTGGTGGGTGGAGCGCTACGCCCGGCGTCTGGCTATGGCTCCGACCATTTGAGGATGATCGATTGGCCGGAACGATCCTCTGCGTTCCAGTGTTGCACCTCCAGAAGAGGGTGCTGTGACAGGTTTTTGGCAAGTATCCCCTTGGGGACACGTCTGGCCCAATAGCCGCCAAGCGCGAAGGAACCAGCAGGTCGGCTGTTGATCTGGTAACCTCTCGTAGCCCCTGTTTTGTCTAGAGGCTCCCCATCATCTCTTCAAGATACCGGGCTGGGTTCTCGGCAATCCGATCAACAATCTTGGCATATACGGTCGTGGTCACGTTGGCGTGGACCAACATTCGCCTCCGAACTTGCGGCCTTCCTTTTGTCGGCGAATGATCTCCTGGGCATCACAAGCATCCTGACTCGTTCTGCACAGAGCATTGATACACAAGGCGTCGGCAACCCATAGTGACTGGATTACCCCGCCAGTGCAGCGTCTTCGACGAACGATCAGGGGCTTCACAAGCGCCAACTTTTGTGCTATACTGCTCCAAGCCGGTTGCTTGACTATGTTCATACGAGGAGGAACCGAATGTCCGTAGATAACCAGCAGACGAGGCCTGAGACGATGACCGATGCCGGGCTCTGGTCACCCACCGACACTTTGAGCCCGCGCGTGTGCCGGCTGCGCGACCAGTACTGGGACTTTTACCGGCGCGACTATACGAACGAGGTGCGTGCCTACTCCACCGGCACGCCCCACGATCAATGCTATACCCCATGGAGTTGGTCAAATGTGCCGGAAATGATGATTTTCTTCCCGGGCTCCAAAGCCTACCTGCTGTCCAGCGCTGAAACGGTGAGGCTGCCCTCCGGCTTCTGGCAGGAGCCGCTCGTCGTGCGCCGCGCGATTTTCTTCAAGCGCGTTGTGGAAGAGCATCTGCCGGTGCAGATCCTCGACGGCGAGCTGGTGGTCGGGTCCCACTTTTCTACAGCCTTTTCGTTCACGCTCACACGAAGTGAAGCGCGCGAGTTCGAACGGCTCGAGAAAAAATTCATGGCCAAGGTCTCCTGGCTCGACAAGGTGGGCATTGGCAACTGTGGTGCGGTGCCAGGCCATCTCATCCCAGACTATCCGCGCGTGCTGCGCGAGGGGTGGCGCAGCATCGCCGAGGAGGCGGACAGGGTGGCGAGCAGCGCGAGCGCGACCGCCGAGCGCCGCGCCCTCGCGACGGCGATCAAGGCATGCGCCGAGGGGGTGCACGCGCTCGCCGGGCGCTATGCCGCCAAGGCGGCACGCCTGGCAGAGCGCGAGGTGGACCCAACCCGCGGCGAGGAGCTGCGTGAAATCGCACGCATCTGCGGCAAGGTGCCGTGGGAGCCGGCAGAGACGTTCACCGAGGCGCTGCAGGCGCTGTGGCTGACGCACATGCTGGTCATGGTCGCCGAGAGTTATCCGGGTCCGGGTGTGTCGCCGGGGCGGATCGACCAATATCTCTATCCATACTACCAGGCGGATCTCGCCGCGGGACGACTGACGCGCGAGCAGGCACGGGAGTGGCTGCACTGCTTCTGGATCAAGCACAACTATGCCTACGATTACCAGGGGTGGGTGGGCACGAACCAAGGCATCAATAGCTCATTTGGCCAGCTCATCACACTGGGCGGAATCGACGCCCAGGGCAAAGACGCGAGCAACGATCTGACCTACCTGATGCTCGACGTGATCAAAGATCTGAACCTGCTCGAGCCCAAGCCGAACGTCCGTCTCCATCGAAAAACGCCGGAGCGGCTGCTGGCGCGCGTCGTCGACATGGTAGCCGAGGCGCAAGGCAGCCCCTTCCTGCTCAATTTTGACGAACAGTCGATCGCGGGTCTGCGCTGGCAGGGCCTGCCCGAGGCAGAGTTGTGGGATTACGCGCCGGTGGGCTGCCTGGAGAACACACTCCAGGGCGACGACCGGTCGGGCACCGTGGATCTGAACCTGAACCTGGCCAAGGCGGTGGAGCTGGCCCTGCACAATGGCAGCGACGCGGCGACAGGCGAGCAGGTTGGCCCTGCAACGGGCGATCCCCGCACTTTTACCACCTTTGACCAGTTTCTCGACGCCGTAAAAGGGCAGACCAAGGCGATCCTCGACCTGTTGATCGAGGCCAACAACCTCGCCGATGGCGGCAGGGCGCGCTTTGGGCCGACGCCCTATGTCAGCGCGCTGGTGGGCGGGTGCCTGGAGAGTGGGCGCGATGTGACGGCGGGCGGGGCCCGGCACAACTACCTGACAGTGGAGGGCGTGGCGCTCGGCACGGTAGCAGACAGCCTGGCGGCGGTGAAAAAATTGGTGTACGACGACGGCGCGGTGAGTATGGACGAGCTGGTACGCGCACTCGATGCCAATTTCGAGGGGTACGAGGCGCTACGCCAGACGCTGCTCCACAAGGCGCCCAAGTTTGGCAATGACGATGACTATGCCGACGATCTGGCGCGCGAGTTCAGCCGCTACTGGACTGAGGAAGCGTTCAGGCGGGTAGCGCCCGACACGGGCAAGCGTTATCGCGGCGGCTACCTGTCGTGGAACTACTGGGTGGCCTACGCACCCAAGACGGCGGCGACGCCCGACGGGCGCAGGCGGGGGCAGTTCCTGAGCAACGGCGTGTGCCCGGTGAATGGCGCCGACAGGCTGGGGCCAACGGCCGTGATCAAGAGCGTGGGCCACCTGGGGCTGGAGACGGTGCCAAACGGCGCGTCACACACGATGAGCTTTTCGCCCGGCATGTTGCGCACCGCTGAGAACCGGAAAAAGCTGGCCGCATTGCTCCGGGCCTACGCCCACGCCGGCGGCACCTGCCTCCAGATCAATGTCGTAAGCCCCGACACCCTGCGCGCCGCGCAGCACGACCCCGACGCCTACCGCAACCTGCTGGTGCGCGTCACCGGCTACAATGCGTATTTTGTGATGTTGGGCAAAGAGATCCAGGATGAGATCATTGCACGGGAGAGCCATGGATTATAGGTATTGGGTAGCGGGTACCTGCCTGGCCAAATGAGCGAACAGATGATCCTACACGGAACCACCTTTAACATCCAGCGCTTTAGCACCGAAGACGGCCCCGGCATCCGGACGACCGTGTTTATGAAAGGGTGCCCGCTGCGCTGTGGCTGGTGCCACAACCCGGAAGGGCTGGCGGCGCGGCGCGAGCTGGTGTGGTACGACACGCGCTGCATCGGAGCGCGTGACTGCCTGGCCGCATGCACGGCGGGGGCGCTCGCGCTGACGGCGCAGGGCATGCAGATTGCACGCGAGGTATGCGACGCATGTGGGGCGTGCGTCGAGGCGTGCCCGGCGGCGGCACTGGAGGTGATCGGCCAGGAATGGACAGTGGAGGCGCTGCTCGCCGAGGTGGAGAAGGACACGCTCTTCTACGAGACGTCAGGCGGCGGCGTGACGGTGTCGGGCGGGGAACCGATGGCGCAGGCGGCGTTCGTGACCGAGCTGTGCCGGCGGTGCCACGAGGCAGGGCTGCACGTGGCGCTCGACACGTGCGGCGCGGCGTCGTGGGAACAGTACAAAGCCGTGCTGCCCTTTGTGGACCTGGTGCTGTATGACTTGAAGGTACACGACGCGGCACGCCATCGGGCGGCGACAGGCGTCGACAATGCGGGCATCGTGGAGAACGCACGGCGGATGTCGGCGGCGGGCATGCGGCTGTGGATCCGCACGCCCATGATCCCCGGCTACACGGCCGACGAAGAGAACGTGGCAGCATTGGCGGCGTTCATCGCGCGCGCTCTACCGACCGTGGAGCGGTGGGACCTGCTGGCCTACACCAACCTGGGCGAGCCCAAGTACGCGCGACTGGATAGAGAATACCGGCTAGAGGGTACACCGCTCTTGACGGAGGAGGAAATGGTAAAGCTACACGCGATTGCCGTGCGCGAGGTGCCCGTCGCGGTCTGGTCGGGTGCGACACGCGACGGCGCCTTACTCCCAAACAGAGACAGCGTGGATGGAGACGTTTGACAGCAAAGGGCAGCGCCCCCTGCATCGCAATTCAGAGGATTGCGGCACCGGGCGACGTAACACAATCCTCCGGATTGTGCCGAACAGTGAGGGGACAGGATGGGCATGATTGACGAGATTCCAGGGCTGGTTGAAGCACTGTCGGGGGAGATGACGCCCAAGTTTCTGGGGACGCGGACGGCGCACGGGATGCCGAATGTGGTGCCGTGCACGACGCTCATGCAAGCCCCAGATTCTGGGTCCGGAGACGTGGCGGACCGGCTGATCTTTGGCAACTTTTTGATGCGCAAGTCGGCCGCCAACCTCGACGCAGACCCCCGCGTGGGCATCCTGGTGATCACTACCGACCTCGACGGTTGGGTGTTGCAGGGCGATTTCACCGGGTGGCAGCGGGCCGGGGCGTACGTCGACAGGCTGAACAGCACCGACCTGCTGCGCTACAACCCGTACACGGGCATCCGCGCCGCCGGCATCGTGGATGTGCGGCGCGTGGTGCGCACCTTTTCCATTCCCAAGCTGCGGGTGGCAACCGATTTCGCCCTGGCACGACTGGCAGGAAGTGGATTCTCGCTGCCAGGGGGCGCCGTGATCATGCCGCGCGTGGTACGCAGGCATTTCAGTCCCTTGATGGCTGTGCGCGTGCTGGCGTTTCTCGATCGTGAGGGCTATCCGTTGATCGCGCCGGTGCTGTCACTGCAGCCTGCTGGCGAGCGGGCGCTGGCGTGCGCGCACGGAGTGGCAGGCGAGATGCTGGCGCCGCTGGAGGTGGGGACGCTGGTGGCGGCGAACCTGCTGACACTCGACGTGGTGTCGTTTCAGGCCCACGGGCGGTGGCTCGGCAGCCGGCGGGTCCCCGGCACGCAGGTGGGGGCCATGTCTGTCGAGGCGCTGTTCGCGGGGGGGCCGCCCGTGCCCGGGCGGCAGATAGCGTGAGGGACCGGTGCTGAGACTGAACGACATCACACACCTGCCCTTGCTCGAGCCGCTGGTCGACGAGATCGTGATGGATCAGCCGGGCCTGGTCGTCGTGGCAGGGCTCGATCCGCGCCCTGTGGGCATCAATGTGGAAAGCGGATTTCTGCCCAGCGGCAGGGCAGCTATCTGGCGCATCCTGCTGCGCCAGTTCCTGGAAACGCACCCGGGATGGCGGGTGAGCCTGGTGACGACCGATCCGGAGAGCCTGCGTGTGCCACGGGCGTGGGCGAGGCGGGTGCAGGTGTTCCGGCCCGATCTGGGGATAAATCCTCTGGCAGGGGCCAGCCC
The DNA here is from genome assembly GCA_016929795.1 of Anaerolineae bacterium. The sequence goes on along the minus strand of JAFGIA010000202.1, from coordinate 88,578 downwards.
TTCACCCAGAGCCGTCCCGACATCGGCGGCAGGCTACCAAGAGGCGATCGCACGAGCCGTGGGAGGGCGTCCCGACCTGCTGGCAGTGGACGAGCTGACAGGAGACACAGCCGCGGCGGCGCTCGAAGTGGCGGCGAGTGGACTGCGGGTGGTATCGCAGCTCGACACTGTGCTACGCGGCGCCGATGCGGCTCAACACCTGCTCGACCTGTGTGGACGGCGTGACCTGCTGAAGGGGCTGCGCTGGATCATGGCGGTGCAACGCCTGCCGACACTGTGCACGCGCTGCAAGGCGCCGGATAGGGTAGATGCGGCACTGCTTGACGAGTGGGGGGCACGTCACCCAACGCTCGAGGCGACGTTGCGCGCCGGCACCTACTTTCGCGCCACTGGCTGCACCCACTGCTACGGCACGGGGCGCGAGGGTGAGATCACCGCATTCGACCTCTTTCAAGCCGGCGACGAGCCCCTGCATGGGGCGAGCCGGCTGCCGCTGGCGGCGTACATGCTTGCCCTAGCGGCAGCCGGGTTCCTGGCGCCGGACGATTACCGGCGTTTCGAGACCGAGCAGCTACGGCGCACCTACCACCTGCTCGCCGCCAGCGAGCGAGCACTGACGACGGCCAAGACCGACCTGGAGCGACGCCTGACCGAGATCGAGGCAGCGAACAGGGTGCTGCAGCAGCGCACAGAGGCGCTGGTGGCGCTGGAAGGGATCGGCCAGGCCTTGATCACGTCGGCTGACCTGCGTGATCTGGCAGCGCGCCTGTGCCGACACGCGTGCGATTTGTGTGGCGCCGATCGAGCGATCCTCTATTACCTGCCGCTGGACGGAGCTGCTGGCGAGGTGCTGGGCGTGAGCGGGTGGGATGTTGACCTGGTGGGCAAGCTGCTGCCCACCGAATCGCTGGCCGATCTGCTCCTGCCCAAGGGCGAGCCGGTGGCCTATAACCGTACTCCGCCAGGCATTCCAGACATGAGCCCGGACGTGATGGGCATCGCGCTCCACACAGGGCTTCGGGTGCCGCTCGTGGCGCACGAGCGAACCCTGGGCTTGATGATCGTCCACAGCTCGCGCCGGGTGCGCTTTCCCCCTGGCGAGGTGGCACTGTTGCAGGCGTTCGCCAACCAGGCCGCACTCGCCATCCAACGGGCAGGGCTGGTCGAGTCACTCCAGGACAAGATCGTGCAGCTCGAAGCGGCGCAAGCCGAGCTGGTGCAGAAGGAGCGGATAGAGCGCGAGCTAGAGCTGGCGCGCCAACTCCAGCAGAGCGTCCTGCCCAAGGTGTTCCCCCTGATCCCGGGCTATGACTTTGCCGGCAGGAGCCGGGCGGCGCGCTGGGTGGGTGGTGATTTCTATGACGTGATTCCTCTCGACGCCGGGCGGTTCGCGCTGGTAGTGGGAGACGTGTCGGACAAGGGGATGCGCGCCGCGCTCTATATGGCGCAGACGCACAGCCTGCTCCGCGCCGAGGCGCGGCGCGAGAAGTCACCCCGAGAGGTGCTCTACCGCGTGCACCACCTGCTCCAGGAGCTGAGCCGGGCCGAGATGTTTGTTACCGTGTTCTATGGCGTGGTCGATGCCCAGGAGCGGCGGCTGCGTTACGCACGGGCCGGCCACGATCGGCCATTGCTGGTGCGCAACGGGCAGGTGCGGCCACTGGGTGGAGAGGGCGTTGTCCTCGGCTTCCCGGGCATCGACAACCTGAATCTGACCGAAGAAGAGGTCTTGTTGGAAGCAGGCGACCGGCTGATCTTATACAGCGACGGAGTGACCGATACACATGACGTGGATGGTGCCGCGTTTGGCAAGGAGCGGCTCATCAGGCTATTGGCCGCATCAGCAAAGCTGCCAGCCGGTGAGCTGTGCGATGCGACATTCAAGCAACTGGCGACGTACCAGGGGAATGTAGAAGCGTACGACGATGCGACCATGCTCGTGGTGGAGGTCAAGTGAGATGAACCTGTCGACATTCTCGATCGTGGCGTATGACGCCGAGGAACAGGCATGGGGAGTGGCGGTGCAGTCCAAATTCCTCGCGGTGGGGGCAGTGGTGCCCTGGGCCAAGGCGGGCGTGGGTGCAGTGGCGACGCAATCGTACGCAAACACCGCCTTTGGCCCCGAGTGCCTGGCACTCATGGCACAGGGCGTGGGCGCCGAGGAAACGCTGGCGCGCGTGGTGGCAGCCGACGAGGGACGGGCGCGCCGCCAGGTGGGTGTCGTGGATGCAGTGGGAAAGCCAGCGACGTTCACCGGGGAGGAGTGTCACGAGTGGGCCGGTGGGCTGACAGGCTCCCACTATGCGGTGCAGGGCAACATCCTCGTAAGCGGCGCCACCGTCGAGGCGCTGGCGCGCGGTTTCGAGGACGCACAGGGCGAACTGGCAGACCGGCTGGTGGCAGCGCTCGCCGCGGGCCAGGCAGCCGGCGGCGACAGGCGCGGGCAGCAGTCGGCGGCGGTACTCGTGGCGCGGCCCGCAGGGGGATACGGCGGCTACAACGACCGTTACATGGATCTACGCGTGGACGACGATCCGGCGCCCATTGACCGGCTGAAGGCACTCGTGGAGCTGCACCACCTTTTTTTCAAGCCACCGGAGCCGGGCGAGATGGTAGCGGTGGAAGGCGAGGTGGGGCGCGAGCTGCAGCAGATCCTGCGCCGGGCGGGTTATTACGACGGGCCGGTGACGGGTGAGTATGATGCCGGCACGCGCCGCGCACTGCGCGATCTGGTGGGGAACGAGAATTTCGAAGAACGGTTTGACGAGGAGCAGGGCCTGATCAGCCACCAGGTGGTGGACATGCTCAGGAACAAGTGGCCGGACGGCAGCTAGGGTGGGATCTGGTTGGAGTGAGACCTTGTGCCAGGCTTCAGTGGGACGCCGCACGGCGGTAGCATGACGCCCGCGGGCAGTCAAGGGAGGGGCACCCGGCGCCGGGTGCCCCTCTCTCGTGTATGGCAGCAGCCCGTTCAGGGCGTCGGAGTGGCTAACGGGATGACGGTGACATCCGCGCGGGGCGTCGCCGTTGCCAGGGTCGTCGAGGTGGGAAGCGGTGTGGCAGTGAGTGACTCTGTGGCAAGTGGCATGGGCGTCAGTGCCTCATCTTCAGGCACAGCGTCAGCCTGATCGAGCAGGTCACGCAGGCCAGTCAAAAAGAGGTCAAAACGCCGGGTGATCTCTTCCAGGATGCCAACCTGATCGCCAATGTTCGCCACATCTTCTGACAGGGTACCTATTTCCTTGCCAAGGCCAGCGGTGCGGGTAGCTACCGCTTCGAGGTTCCCCTGCACCCTTTCCACCTCGTCGAACACACCAGACACGTCACCCTGCAGCGTGTCCACATCGCCGCCAAGCGTGCCTACGCGCCCTTCGACCTCGTCGACGCGGGCGCCCAGCCCTGCTACTTCGCCCAGGCGGCCATCGACTGTCCCCAACTGTGTATCGACGCGGCTCAGATGCTCTGCGAGGGCCGCGATGTCTTGATCCTGTGCACGGTCGCGATTGCGCGGGTAGATCAGGCTGCCGTTGAGCGCAAAGAGCACGATCAGCGCAAGGGCCGCGCCGGCGATAGCGGCGAGCAGGCCAGTCAAGAGCAATCCACCCCAACCAACGCCGCCGCGCTGCGGAGTTACCTCCCACGAGGCCGGCCGGCTTGGCGGTGGCGGTGGCAAGGGCGCGGCCGGTTCCGCCACGACAGGCTCGGGCTCTGGGGGCGGGCTCTCGACCACCGGTTCAGGCCCCATGTCGGGCTCACCTGCCTCGATCTCCATCTCGTCTGAGAAGTCTTCGAGCTCAGTCACCGCTGCTTCTTCAAGTGGCGACGCCACCCAGTCTACAGGCTCTGGCTCGTCGACGCGATCCGCTTCCAGGAAGGGTGGCGGCTCTGTCTCGACTACGTCGGGCTCGCCGGCATCGCCGGCATCGCCGAGCAACACCGCTCCTGCATCAGGCTCTGGCTCCGTGTCAAAGGTTGGCTCCTCTTCTTCCTCAGACTCTACGTCGAGCAGCGGCTCCGCCTCCTCCGCATCCATGCTCAGGACCGGCACAGGCTCTTCCTCAAACACTGCTTCAAGCTCACTCTCTTCTTCCGGCTCTTCGGCCGGGACATCCGGGACAGTTGCTTTTCTCTTCATTGTTTTTCTCCTTCCTTGGGCTCACTCGGCCAGTATCACCACATCGGTGCCCTTGCTTTCTTGTTCGTCGGTCAAACACATTCTCCTTTCGTACATTGGTATCATCTCAATAAAGGGGGAAAGTTGGGGTGTGCGCGGTGCCCGCACACACCCCAACCCCCCGATTATTGAGCAGATACGTACATTGGACCTATTCCTCGGTCGCGAGTAAGAGTGCATCAAGAATCGGTTCCAGTGCGTCGATCTCGGTGCCATAGCAGGCCCAATCACCGGCCCGCAGGCACTCTTGCGCTGCCTGATAGTGTGCATCGGCCTGGCGCACGAGATCAGCCACTTCACCTTCCACGACACCCGGCGTCGGCTCAATGCCCGGTAGCTCTTCTCCTTCGGCGGGCGCCACATCGATCGGCGCGCCTGCCACCACACGGGCCAGGCCCTGGGCCAGCGTCTCTTCCATAACGATCCGGTTGCCATAGGCGACGACGACGCGGCGCAGCTCTGGGAGCTGGCTGGCCTCGGCCTGGAGGTAGATCGGCTCGACGTAGAGAACCGCCTGGTCGAGGGGGATGACGAGCAGGTTGCCGCGAATTACCTGGCTGCCACGCTGATTCCAAAGAGAGAGCTGCTGGCTGATAAAGGGATCCTGGTCGATGCGGGACTCGACCTGCATCGGGCCGTAGACGAGTTGCTGTTTGGGGAACTGGTAGACGCCCATCTCTCCATATTGCTCGCCGTCGTTGCGCGCATAGAGCCAGGCGATCATGTTCTGCTTGCCGGAAGGTGTATAGGGCAACATGAGCACAAATTCAGGCCCGGTGCCGTGCGGAAGCTGCATAATGACATAGTAGGGCTCGATCGCCGTGCGCTCGCCGCTCGCCACCTCTTCGGGCCAGGCCCACAGATCCTCCTGGTTGTAGAACACCTGCGGGTCGGACATGTGAAACCGTTGAAACTTGGCCGCCTGGATGCGAAACATACTCTCGGGGTAGCGCCAATGGGCCACCAACTCGGCCGGCATCTCGTCGACAGGGCGAAAGAGATCGCGAAAAATGGCGGCATAGGTAGCGGCTACAGGGTCCTCGGGATCGATCAGGTAAAAGTTGAGCGTGCCATTGTAGGCATCCATCGTGACCTTGACCGAGTTGCGGATATAGTTGATTTTCCCGTACGTCGTGTCGATCGGCTCGGAGTAAGGGTAGCGGCCGGTAACGGTATAGGCGTCGAGAATCCACACCACGCGCCCGCCAACGATAACGGGGTAGGGATCGGCATCGTAACCCAGAAAGGGTGCGATGGTACGCACACGCTCGCCGATAGAACGACGCCACAGGAGCTGGCTCTCGTCGGTGATCGAGTCGGTGAGCAGGAGCTGGCTGCTGCCCAGGCGTAGGGCAAACGCCACGCGCTTGATAAAGGAATCGAGCACAACACCGCCCGTGCCGTCGTACGTGGTATAAACATTCTGGTCGCCGGAAGGGTAGTCAAGCTCCTGCTCCTCAGTGCGGGCGATCACATACTCGGTGGTCAACTCGCCATAGTAAATATCGGGCTGGTCGAGCGCCAGCTCGTCGTGGAGGGCACGCGGCGGAATGTCGCGCAGCCAGAGGTTGGGCAGCCCCTCCTCGCGCACCTCGTTCACCGGACTGGCCACCAGACCGCTGCCGTGGGTGTACACCAGGTGGCGGTTCACCCACGTCTGGGCCGTGGCAGGCAGCTCATCGCGCGCAATCTCGCGCACCGCCAGCATCACCTGCCGGTACTCATCTCCAAGGGAATAGCGATCGACGTCGACGTCGTTAAAGGCATAATAAGTACGAATTTCCTGCAGTTGGCCATAGGTGCGCAAGAGGGGACGATAATCCCACAGGCGGATGTTCTTGATCGTCGCTTCATCCGCGGCGACATTGAGAGGCACTGCCTCCTCGGACACCTCGAAATCGGCTTCGAGCACATCGTGCATGCTAAAAGCGCGGCGGGTAAACTCGATCGTGTGCGCGATGTAGGGCCGCTCGCGCGTCAGCTCGTTGGGGACAACCACCAGGCGCTGGAGAAGGCCGGGGTAGATGCTGCCGCCAACAAAGGCGACTGCCAACCAGGCAGCCAGGGTGGCGTAGGGCAGCCACCGCACCCGCACAAACATGCTCGCCACCAGGAGCAGTGCCCCAAGCGCGGCAATGGCTGTGAGCAGGTGCATGACAGGCAGCCGGGCATGGACATCAGAGTAACCGGCGCCATAGGCCGAACCAGCAGAGGAGTAGAGAAGCTGTGCAGCGTTGAGCTGGTAGCCCCAGGCGAAAAAGCCGAGGGCGACGGCGCCGAGCAGGAGGAGATGGCGCTCGGACGCGGGCGACAGGCGCAGCCAGGGCAGGCGCTGCCCGACGACCTGGACCTGGGACGTGATCCGCTCGGCGGTGTAGCCGCCGAGATAGATGAGCGCGGCGCCGATCAGGGCCACGAGCACCAACCAGAGAAGCCACCCCTGCAAAAAGCTGAACCAAGGCAGGCGAAAGACGAAAAAGCTCAGGTCGCGGCCGAGGATCGGATCATCAATGCCGAACGGCACACCGTTAAGGGCCTGCAAAGCGGTGAGCCACATGGCACGCGCGGGCAGGGCGAAAAAGAGGCCGATGGCAACCGCCGCCAGAAGCGTCACGACATTGGCGGCGCGCGCGGCAACCACCCGCGTCGTCGGCTCACTGACCACGCCGCGGCGTGTCACCCGCGGCCGCAGCCACGGCACGGCCAGGTTGCCGCTGCCCGCCAGGCGGCGCGCAACCCACCAGTTGGCGAACAAAAAGCCGGCGGACAGGAGCCACGCCAGCCCAAAGATCAACCACCGCATGAGCACCTGGCGCCAGAGCACCGATGAAAAGCCGAGTGCCTGGAACCACACGAGATCGGTGTACAGGTCGAGGCCCGTGAAAACGATGGTCACGATCGCCAACAAGAGGACGATGACGACCACGCATCCTCTATCTTTTAGCATCCCCCTCACCCCCCTGCCCCTCTCCCGCCGGGAGAGGGGAGTCTTCTCCCCCTTCTACACGCACCGTGGCCGGGGAGAGATAGCGCCAGATAAGGCGCTTGAGCGCACGCTCCATCCTGGGCGAACGCGGCGCGCGCTCACGGCGCGTGATGATCAGGCGCACGGCCTCGGCGCGGCGCGCCTCTGCCGTTTCGCTTCTGTTATCCTTCTCGGGCTCTATGGTCACGGAGCCCGGCAGATTGTCAAACCTCCCACGCTCTTTATCCTCGCGAATCTGCTTGTCTATCGCGCTCTCCCAAGTGGCGCCATCCTGATCTTGACGATGGCTCATGGTAACTTTTGACAGGCTAACACACTTTCGATACAATGAACAGGTGACAGGTATCCTCACAGGAGGACACGATGATTCGAATTGTGCTCATCCGGCACGGGCGCACGAACTGGAATGTAGCCGGCGACAATGCCTCGCTCCACGGAGAGCGGTTTCGCGGCACGCTCGACGTGCCCCTGGCAGACGAGGGTGTGACCCAGAGCGAGGTCACGGCCCAGCGCCTGGCACGGATTCCACTCGCAGCCATCTATGCCAGCCCTTTGCGGCGAGCAGCGCGCACGGCTGCCATCCTGGCAGCGCCACACAACATCCAGGTGGACACGCTGCCCGGCCTGAGCAGCATGAACTATGGTGACTGGACCGGCAGGTCGCATGACGACGTCGCAAGCGAATGGCCCGACCTGTATCGCGCCTGGCGCCGCGATCCATTCAGCATCCGGATCCCAGGTGGCGAAAGTGCCACAGAGCTGCGCGACAGGGCGCGCGATGCTGTCTACGGGCTCATCGCCCGCCACGGCAGCGGCGACACCGTCGTGATCGTCACCCACCAGATGGTCACCAAGATCCTGCTCTGCACGCTGATGGGCATGCCAGACGCTGCCTATTGGATCCTGCGCCAGGACTTGTGCAACATTAGCGTCCTGTCTACCCCGCCGCACCCGTCGTCGGCTGCCCACCCCCATCCCTTTAATCTGCACGCGCTGAACGACACCTGCCACTTCAGCCCAACACTGCCTGCCGAGGGCGACGCGAGCGGCCACAAGCCGACCGGCGTGCGACTGCTGGTCGTGCGCCACGGCCAGACGGGTTGGAACGCCGGTGCCGGACCGGAGCGCTTCCGTGGCAGGTCAGACCTGCCGCTCGACGCCACCGGTCTGATCCAGGCCCAAGCCGTCCGTGCACGCCTCGCCTCCGAGCCGGTGCGCGCGATCTATAGCAGCCCCCTGCTGCGCACCCGGCAAACAGTGGCACCGCTGGCGGAGCTGACCGGGCTGCCCATCGTCCCCCATCCGGGCCTGCTGGACATTGACTATGGCGGCTTTCAGGGCCTGGACCACGACGAAGCAGCGAGCGCTTATCCAGAGACCTATGCCCTGTGGCGCAAGCACCCAAGCCAGGTGACGTTTCCCCACGGCGAGGGCCTGCGCCACGTGCAGGAGCGCCTGCGATCATTACTAAGCGAGCTGGCAGCCGCTCATGCCGGCGAGACTGTCGTGCTGGCGAGCCACCAAATGGTAAACAAGGTGCTCGCCTGCACCCTGTTGGGCCTTGAGCTGGATCAGATCTGGCACATCGACCAGGCAACAGCCGCGATCAATGTCTACCAGCAAGCCGGCAGCGCGTGGCAGGTGCTGCGCCTGAATGATACCTGCCACATTCAGGGCGCGACGGTGTAGGTGGAGACAACCTGGCCGACGCCATCGCGCAACGTTGCGACCTCGTTGGCCGACCAGATCGGGCCCAGCTTCCCCCAATAGAAGTTGGCGGGCGGATTGCCATCCGTGCCAATGCGCGTGTGCACGGTCACACTTCCTCCGCCCCACAGGCGAAAGTTGGGAAACTGGTAGACGTTGCCCTCGGCATCGCTCAGTGTCCACCCTTGCATGTCGGCCAGTCTTTGGCCGGTATTGGTAATGACGACCCGTTCCTGCTCTGACCGGCCGACGCCAATGATCTCGGTGATCTCGATCTGGAGATCGCCTGTCTCAGGCAGAGGCGGGGGCGTGGTTTCGCTCATGGGCGTGCCCGTCGCGCCTGCCACGGTCCCCGTCGTCGCCTCTGCCGTGGCCGTCATATCGGCCGAGGGAGGCTCGAACGGGATAGGCGTGTCGGTGGCGGTCGGTGCCGGGGTGAAGGTCGCCGTCGCGGGCGGCAAGCCGCCCACAGGAATGATCAGCCGCATACCTACTTGCAACAGATTGGGATTGACGAGCTCATTGGCAGCCACAATGTCTTCGGCGGGTACGTCATATTGCTGGGCGAGACCCGAGATGGTATCGTTGGCCACTACTTCGTGGATCACGACTTTGGAAGTCGCCGTGGATTCGGCCTCAACCGGCGCATCCTGAGTGCCAGGCCGCAAGGCTACCGTCGTCGGAGACGGCCGTGTGATGGGACTCGTGCCGCCGATTGCAGGCAAGATAAGCAGCACGAGAAGCACTGTGATCAAGGTCGAGATCACGGCATTGATCGCGACGATCAAGGCGATTTGCTTTCGAGTCACCACGCTCCTCCCACAAGACAGATGCCAGGGCCGCCGGCCAGGTCGCCATGGCTCACATCAGAGCCACGACCTGCGCCAGGGCCACCGCCACCAAGCCGCCTACCAGTGAGGCCGTCAGGTTCACCAGGTCGTTGGTCAACCAGCGCCAACCACGCACCTTGCGGGTTGGGTGGCCGCAGCGATGCCTGGCACTTTCTGTCGGCTTGGCACAATGATCACAATAGTACGTCGCTTGCACCGTGGCCCCCAGTAGGCTGTCAAATAACGAACCGGCCACACCGCCAGCGACGGCCAGCAAAGGATAGGTCACCGCCGCTGGCTCCAGGTCACCGCCCTGAACGAGGGACTGGAGCTGGACCAGCAGCACGGCGACCGTGCCGATCAAGAGCGCCCCTGCAATCGAGGCCCCAATCCCCAACCGGCTGACAGCCCCCGATGTGCCAGGCGGCACCACCTCTCCTGTCATCACCACCCGCGGCCAGGATCGGCTGAGCACCCCCAGCTCGGTTGCCCAGGTATCGGCATTGACCGTCGCCATCACCCCGAGAAACGCGGCAAAGATCAGCGGATCAGGGCGGCAGGCAAAGACTACCGCCAGAACGGCGCCTGCTCCACCATTTGCCAGTGCCTGGCCCAGGTCACGACGCCCTCCTTTGGCAAACACCACGGTCGCCTCTGTCTTGTCAGCCTCGCGATAGTGCGACAGCCAACTCGACGACACGAAAAAGACGACGAGCAGCAAGCCCCAGATCCAGCCACCGAGCCCAAAGATGAGCGTGCCCACCAGGATCGCACCGACAACCCCTGTAACGCTCAATGCACCACGCCGGTAGCCGAGCACGCCGATCAGGCCACTGGCCACGACACCAACCACCAAATGAACAATCGAAACCGTCATCAAAAGAGCAGCCGCAGCAAAGCGATCACGGTATCAGGCTAAAGGTCGCAAGCCAGAAAAGACCCTGTGCCGCAGCCGACGCCCCCCACAACAGATAAGAACCGGCCCGCTCGCGCCGGTAGAGCAGCAGGCCAAGGGCCAAATTGGTGCCGAGAATGATCAGCCCGATGATCGGCAGGGTAAAGAGCTCGATCTTGGCCCCAATTCGATCGACCTGTCCGAAGCTGTTAAAGTGGAGAGGCAGTTGAAAATCAAGGCCCGGGAAGCGCGCGCTCAGGTAACCAAACAGAACCAGGTTAATCAACACTGCGGCACCGAGCAACGTCCACGCCGTCCTGTCGCGCCACACGGACCACGTGAACCAACGAGCGCGGTGCAGGGTTCGCTCCACCAGCATGTTCGGGCCGAGCGCTCGCCGCGCCTCAAAGCTGTGCACGAATTCTGCCAGGCTGGGAGGCGAGATGGCAAATGCAGTGCCGGGCACGATCACGAGAAGCTGCTCGGCCAGCGGGCGGGTGGCAAAAAAACGTGTGCGGCCGATGCCAGGCACAAGACCTACGCCACGCTCGTGGCCCGGCCAGTGGATACCACGGCGATGGAGAACGTCGCTCAGGTTCCCCACGGAGCGGCGTGTAGCCAATCGAGAAATGATAGAGCGGTAGATTCGGGATAGGGAATTTGTCGCTGCGGAGGTAGTGGGTTTGTCACGCCTAGCGAGCTGCACGCCGGGTATGATGCGCTGGATGTCCCGGATGGGAATGTGCTGCTCAGAGCCAGCCCACTGGATCGTCAAGCCGTTGCGGTCGAGGTGGTAGCGCAGGGTGAGCCAGCTCCATGTGTGATAGACCACGACGACGAGCAGGGGCAATGTGGCAAGCACAACGAGTCCCACGAGAAAGGCACCAAGGTTGATCTCTTGCAGGCGAATGGCGCGATTGACCAGCCAGTGGATGAGCCAGGCGTCGAGCCCCACGAGCACGACAGCGTAGAGCAAGCCGAGTGGGCCACCGCAAGAAAATCGGGCACGATAGGTCAAGGCGCCGCCTCCTCGTACACGGGCGTGCACCAATGCCGATAGGTGGGATTGTCGCCACGGACGACGCTAAAGTAAAGGTCGCGCAGGCGGCTGACGATGGGACCGAGGGTGCCACGGCCAATCGGGTGGTGGTCAACCTGTGTAATCGCCGCCACCTGCACCCCGGTGCCACATAGAAAAGCCTCATCGCAGATATAGATCTCGCTGCGGTCGATGGATCGCTGTACCGTTTCAAGGCCCATCTCTGCGCCCGCCAGCTCCATCACCGTGTCGCGCGTAATGCCCTCGAGGATATTCGAGGTGACAGGCGGCGTAATCAACTGGCCGTTGCGCACCATAAAAAAGTTCTCGGCACTCCCTTCCGAGATGTGTCCTGTCTGCGTCAGGACGATCGCCTCGTCATACCCGGCCAACATGGCGTCGGTTTTGCAAAAGGCCGAGTTGATGTATGCCCCGGTGATCTTGGCCCGAGCAGGCACGGCGTTGTCATCGACCCGGGTCCAGATCGAGATGCAGACGTGCGCCCCCTCCTCCTTTTCGATATAACGACCAAAGGGCAGGGCAAAGATGGCCATGTCGTCGGCGAGGTTGTGAAGACGAACACCAATCACTTCCTCCGATTTGTAGGCGAGAGGACGGATGTACGTATCCTGGCGGTAGCCCTCGTGGCGCAGCAGGTCGAGGGTGATACCGCACAACTCGTCCACCGAGTAGGCGAGGTCAATGCGCAGGATGCGCGCGGAGCGGTGCATGCGCTCAAAATGCTCCGGCAGGCGAAAGACGTAGAGCTGCTCTCGCTGTGGATTCCAGTATGCCCTGATCCCCTCGAAACAGCCGGTGCCATAGTTGAAGGCATGGGTCATAATACTGATTTTGGCTTGCTCGATAGGGACAATTTGACCTTGAAAGAAAGCGTGCTTGGGCATCCTCACTCCTGCTTTCGAACTGTGTCACCTTCCGTACATCACCGCGCAGCCTGCAACCACCGGGCCAATGGTGAGCCCGGCTTCCGACTATGATTATACCTGTTTTCAATGCAGGGCGCAACTATCCAATATAACTCGCCAGCTCCACTTCTTCGGGCGACACATCGACGTCAGGGTCGAATCCGCGTACACTGTAACGTGCCTCTACTACATCCCAGAAGTCCATCTCCTCACTCTCCTTCTCGTACCGCAACCCGGAGGGTTACGGGGCAGGATCTAGAAACGCCATCCCTCGAGCAGAGGAATCAGCTCGTGTGCAGTCAGGTCGAGCTGGATAGGCGTGATCGATACATAGCCGTGGGCGACTGCCCAGATATCAGTGCCCTCGTCGAGGTGTCCCGCAGGCGGCTCGCCACCGATCCAGTAGTAGGGCCGGCCGCGCGGATCATGCCGCTCGACGAGGACGTCGCGATAGACACGCCTGCCAAGCCGGGTAATCGTTACGCCCGCTATCTCGTCGGGCGCGAGAGCCGGCACGTTTACGTTGAGCAGAGTACCCGCCGGCAGGGCCTCTTGGCTGTCTGCGCGATTGAGTACCTCGCCGACAACCCGTGCCGCCACCTGTGCGGCATGGTCAAAGTCCCGGCCGATCTCGTAGGTATCGAGCGACACGGCGACGGCCGGCACCCCGGCGATCACGCCCTCCATGGCTGCGGCGACCGTGCCCGAATAGGTAATATCATGGCCCAGGTTGGGCCCCAGGTTGATCCCCGATACTACCAGGTCAGGCCAGTTGGGCAGGATGCCGAGCAACGCCAGAGCGACACAGTCGGAGGGAGCACCGGTAGTGGTATACGCAGGAACCTGGATCGTAGTCCCGTTCACCGCCATGGCGAGCGGGTAGGGAGCCACTCGCAAAGGCTTGTGCATCGTTTTGGTGTGGCCCGCGGCCGACCAGTTGTGGTCGGGGGCAAAGACAGTTACCTCGTCTTGGGGGAGAATCGTATGTAGCACAGCCTGCAGCAGCGAGCGCAGGCCCGGTGCCTCAATGCCATCGTCGTTCGTCAGAAGAATCCTGGTCACACGCGACTCCGTTTGCGCCCTGGCTCTAGCGCGTCGCGCGCACGCGACGCAGGATGGCGAGCAGGTCGTCGCCGAACTCTTTTACCTGCCAATCGGCAAGTAGATTGTCATCCGTGAGGTCTTGATAGTTGCGGGGATTACGATTGGCAACATCCCACAACACGTGGTTGCTCAACACAATATCAGGCGCGACACCGCGTGCTTGGGCGGTAGCGTTGCGCCAGGTACGAAGCGCCTCGAAGCGAGCCTGCGCATTGGGAGAAGGCCGGATGTGATCGTTCAACTCATCGCGCCGGGGCAGACAAGGGCGGTCGCGCCACGCCAGTGGCTGCGCTTCTCCACGACGGATGGCCGTCAGAAGTGCCCGACCATACTTTTTGACCATGCGCGGCGAGATGCCACTGATCTGCTGCAGCTCGCGGTAATTTGCCGGTCGGCGCTCGCTCATCATCAGCAGTGCCTTGTTCGAGATGACGCGAAACACAGGCCGATTTTCAGCGCGCGCGCGCTGATCGCGATAGGTATAGAGCTCGCGCAGCACCCCTCTACCTGGATCGTCCAGATCGCACACGCCCGACAGGCGCCAGAAATCGTCGGGTTGAAAACCTCTCGGCTGCCACCGCACTTTGACCAGATCGGCAAAGCGGTGCTGCGCCTGCGGCCAGCGCCCGGTCGCATCCAGCTCCTGCTTCTGGATGTGATAGAGAGCGAGCAGGTAATGGGTATCAAGCCGCGCATAGTCGAGCTGGGCAGGCGGCAGCGGCCGGATGCCCCAATTGGCGCGCTGGAACTTTTTGTTCATGTGCACGCCAAAGCGCTCGGCCAGCAGGTCACCAAGGCCGTGCGCCGGCCATCCCAGGATGCGGCTGGCCCACATTGTGTCAAACAGGTTCTGGAAGGTAAAGCCAAAGTCCCGCTCCAGCACTGCGACGTCGTATTCGGCGCCGTGCAGCACCTTGAGCACCCCTGGATCGGCAAAGAGGGGGCCGAGCCCCGAGATATCATCGAGGACGAATGGATCGATCAAATAATCGGCGCCAGGCACCGAGATCTGGATCAGGCATACCTGCTCTGCGTACACATACAGGCTGTTCGACTCGGTGTCCACGGCAAGCCCTGGCTCACCCTGGAGATTGGCGAGCATCAGGCGGAAGTTGGCTTGTGTGTCTACCCAGATAGGTGGCGGCAGCGATTGTCGATCGATCATCGGGGGGGATTGTACCAGGGAATGAGAATTTGGGCAAATGAGAAGATTGGAAGGATGAAAGAAGAAAAGCGCGGTGGACTGGCCGCTACAGCCTGCCTATCTTCTAATGGGGGGGGCGAGGGCCTGGGAGGGAGAGCCACGCGATGGCATAGGCTGCGGCGCCTGCGCCCAACACCCATGAAAAGCCGGCGGCGAGGGCGATCATGGCCGACAGGATAGAGGCAAGCACTGAGGTGCAACCATTGACGGCCCAGGCCCACGGGATGAGGGCAGGCGCACAACTGCGCAGCCAGGCGAGGCCACCTGGAAAGGCGGTGCCCATCAAGAGGCCAAGAGGCGCGAGGGTGAGCAGGGTAACTACCAGCCGCGCGGCCAGTGGGAGACCCAGCAGCACCTGGAATAGAACAGGCAGGAACAGGGGGTAGAGCAAGATGGCGATGGCCAGGAGTGGCAGCGTGCTGCGCGCCGGGAGGCGCGGCGAGAGTTGACTGCCCAGGCCCGAAAAGAGGAGGAGTGAAGTCGCGACGGCAGCCAAGGCATAGATCGGCCTGTCGAGAAACAGGATAAACCGCTGCATCAACGGCAGCTCGACGAAAAGAAAACCGAGGCCGAGCAAGCCAAAGTAGGCGAGGGTCCGCCCCCATGGTGCACCGCTGCCCATCGCCGCCTGGCGCGCGGCCACCAGGGGCAGCAAGATCAAGGCCAGTGAAACGACGATGGCGACGGCCAGCAGGGCGACGAGGACGAAAAAGCCGCTGCCCCCCCACGGCTGCCACGTGCGCCCCAACTGCTCGATCACAGCCCGCGCCTGGCTGCTACGAAAAAGGTGAAAGAAGAAGGGGTGATCGTCCGTTGGCGGGCGGACGTCGTAGGGATGGGTTGTGTACAGGCTCGACGGATCTTGCAGAAGCTGGCGAAAGGCGCGGTAATACACTGGCTCGGGCAGCACGTTGAGGTGATTTGTTTCACGCTCGAGCAAGCCAGGGAGCGCGACCAGGTCGAGCTCGAGATCGGCAGCGAACTCGCGGATAGCAGCCAGCTCGCCTGAGGTATAGGCGCCATTCTTGACCACGATCAGGCCCACCTGCCAGCCACGCAGCACGGCAAGGCTGGCCGCCGGATCGTCGGCCCCGCTGCGCCGCAGGGCCTCGACAGCCGTCGCGCCGACGCGCAGCAGCTCACTGGGGGGCAGTTGCAGCCAGCGTTCAACGACCAGCAAGCCTCCTGGCCTCAGTCGCGCGTAATAGTCTGTAAACGCCTCCACGGTCAAGTCATAACGCTCGCCCAGGCTGTACGCACCCGAGGTGACAGGCCGATAGCTGTCGGCGAGGGACAGGTGGACCAGGTCAAAGGTCTCGCTGCTGCGGTGAGCGTAGGCGCGTGGTTCCTCCACCTCGACCTCCACCGGCGCCTGCGCGTACACGTCTCCGGCAGAGGCAATTAGCAGCGGGTTCCCCTCAACGGCCAGCACGCTCCCGGCCCCCTGGCCCACGGCCACCCACACATCCAGTCCACCCCGCGGGCCGAGCACCAGCGCCCTTGCGCCCGGTCGCAGCCGGTAGGGCAGGGCCACGGGCAGACATGATGTAAACTCGGCGACCTGCTCTGTCTCGATCAGAACGGGCGACAGATCGTCGCCGTCGACAAACAGGCCGTCCTGTGGCAGCGGCCTCACCGGGCAGCCGAGGCTCAACCCCGGCGCAGAGCGAATGGCCGCGCTCGACACGCGGTCCACGCGCGAGAAGGCGTTCCACTCCTGCCACTCTACCTCGCTGTCTGGAAAACGCAGCACCTGGCTGAGCCCCTTGTAGGGCGAGAGCTGCAGTGAAAAGAGTGCGGGCGGGTGGAAGGCAAGGAAGAAGAGGAGGGCGGAGAAGAGGATATTCGAGATCAGGTATGGGGAACTTGGAGTCCAAGCCTCGGGAACCTCTATCTGGTCACTGGTTCCTTGTGCTGGGCATCTTTCAAAGAGCGCTGCTGCCACGAGGGAGAGGGCGGCGATGGTTAGAACGGCACCCTCGCCTGTGAGCGGCAGCAGCACGAGGGGGAGAAGCGCACCGAGGGCCGAGCCGGCGAGGTTGGCGGCGTAGATGGGCGCGGCAGCGGCAGGGTAGGCAGATAGGAGAAGGCCGGTAACCAAGCCGGCACACAAGAAGGGCAGGGTTAGGGCGAGGTAGTAGAGGACGAGGTAGAGGATCTGGATCCGCTCCCAGGCGATCCGGTACGAATCGAAAGGGAGGTAGTTGAGGCTCAGATAGGCCAGGATGGTGGCAACGGCAAATAGAGTGGACAGGATCGAGACATGGCGCGCTACCGGCGGCCGCGTCCAGCGCGGGAATAGGGTGAGGGCCGTCCCGCTGGCACCATAGCCGAGCAGAGCAACGCTCACGGCCAGAAAAGCAAAGTGGTACCATTGGGTAACTGAAAAGAGACGGGTGAGGGTGATTTCAAATGCCAATGCAGCCGCCGACAGGAGGCCAAGGGCAAGGTAGAAGCCCGGCCGGTGCGACGATGGCACCCTACGACGACTGGAGGATGAGATCATAGATCGCCTCGAGCTCCTCTTCGGAGTAAAAGTGGATCACGAGGCGGCCGCGGCCCTTGCGGCTGCGGTAAAGGTTGACGCGTGTGCCGAGGCGGGCGCGCAGTTCCTCTTCGAGGGCGCGCGTCTCGGGGGCCAAGGCGGCCTGGCCAGCCGGGGCCTTTTCCTTTGGCGCCGACGGCTCTGCCAGCAGGCGGCGGACCAGCTCCTCAGCCTGCCGCACGTTCAGGTCCTTGCCGACGACCACGCGCAGCGCCGCCACCTGTGCCTCTGGCGTTGGCAGTGCGAGGAGTGCGCGGGCGTGTCCCTCATGGATCGTGCTGTCGGCGAGCGCCTGCCTCACCTCCGCGGGTAGCCGGAGGAGACGCAGCGTGTTGGCAACCGCAGAACGGCTCTTGCCGACACGCCCCGACACCTGCTCCTGTGTCAAGCCAAACTCGTCGACGAGCTGTTGGTAGGCGGCCGCTTCTTCGAGCGGGTTGAGATCGGCGCGCTGGATATTCTCGACCAGGGCAAGCTCCAGCATCTGCTGCGGCGTCGCCTCTTTGACGATCGCCGGGACGGTGGGCAAGCCTGCCTGGCGGGCGGCCTGCCAGCGGCGCTCGCCAGCGATCAACTGGTAACGCTCGGGCCCCTGGCGCGTGACGATCAATGGTTGAATCAGCCCGTGCTCGCGGACCGAGGCGGCGAGATCGGCCAGAGCATCGGGGTCGATCGCCCCACGTGGCTGCATCGGATTCGGCGTAATGGCCGACACAGGGACCTCGACCACCCCACCTGCCGCCTCCTCCGAAGTCGGGATAAGCGCATCCAATCCTTTACCCAGTCCGCGTCGTCTCGCCACGCTCTCTCTCCAAAAATTCTTGTGCCAGTGCCTGGTACGCGACGGCACCGGCTGTGTCGGGGGCATAACTCAAAATCGTCTCGCCATAGCTCGGCGCCTCGCTGAGTCGCACGGTACGAGGGATGATGGTTTGGTACACATAGGCAGGGAAAAAGCGGCGCACTTCGTCGACAACCTGCCTGGCAAGGTTGGTGCGTGCGTCAAACATGGTGAGCACGACACCGGCGATCACCAGTCGCGCATTGAGGTTGTCGCGTACCATATAGATCGTTTTGAGCAACTGGCCCAGCCCTTCGAGTGCAAGATATTCGCATTGGACCGGGATCAACACCCCGTCGTGCGCGGCTGCCAGCGCATTGATCGTGAGCAGTCCCAGGCTGGGCGGACAGTCGAGCAGCAAATAGTCATAGCGATCCAGGAGCGGCGCGAGGGCGCGCCCGAGACGGAACTCGCGCGCCATCATGCCCACCAGCTCGACCTCTGCACCCGCGAGGGCTGCCGTGGCAGGGATCGCTTCCAGCCGCACCTGCTTGGTGAGTGAGATCGCATCGGCTGCGGGGAGATCATTCAGGAGCAAATCGTAGGTCGAGCAGGCGACGGTCCGGCGGTCGATACCCAGGCTGGAAGTCGCATTGCCCTGGGGATCAACGTCGACGAGCAGCACGCGCTTGCCTGCGGCTGCCAGGTAGGCGCCCAGGCTAACAGCCGTTGTCGTTTTGCCGACGCCCCCTTTCTGATTTGCCAACGCCAGGATCTTGGCCATCCGTGGTCCACACTCCATGCCCCACTGGTGAGTGTAGCTATTATATCAGACTTTTGCGAAATTGGAAAGAGTCGGCTTTTCGCTTGTTGATCAAAGTGTGGTATAATAACGCCACATTCCTCATGGAAAGCGAGGAGATATGACAAGACGTAGGATAGTGCGAGTCTTTCTGGCAGTGATGATACTCCTTGTGTTGCTTGGCATCGGCGTACTCATCTCCCTCTACCTGGTACCAGCACCCCAGGTGGCCCTGATCCGTATCGAGGGCGATATCTGGAGCGACTATACGGCGCAGTTGCGCGAGGCGATGCAGGCAGCTGCCAGCAACCCGGCCGTCAGTGCGGTGGTGCTCGAGATTGTGAGCCCTGGTGGGGAGGTGACTGCCAGCGAAGATCTCTATTACCAGGTGCTCAAGCTGCGCGAGCAAAAACCGGTGATTGCTTCTATCGGCGAGATGGCTGCCAGCGGCGCCTACTATACCGCCGCTGCCGCGGACCAGATCTATGCCAAGCCAGGCTCGGCGGTGGGCAACATTGGGGTGATCTCGATCCTCCCCCCTCCAGACCTGGTGGATGAAGAGCTGATGACGACCGGGCCTTTCAAACTGTCGGGCGGGCCCGAGCTCACGGCTGTCCAGCAGATGGAGATGCTCAAGGACACCTTTGTGGCGGCGATCTTGGTGCAGCGCGGCGACCGGCTAAAGGTTGGTCCCGAAGTCCTGTCACGCGGCGAGATCTATGTAGGCTTGCAGGCGTGGCAGATGGGGCTGGTAGACGAGATCGGATCGGTGGGTGATGCTGTGGCGGCCGCAGCCGAGATTGCAGGCGTGCGCCACTATCGCCTGGTCGACTGCACCCCGGAACCACTCGAGGTCGACCTGCTCTTCGACCTGGAAATAGAAGAGCGCCGGACCGCGTCAACTGTCGCGGCCCCGCCGGCGAAAATGCCACCTGGCTTTTACTATCGCTACGTCGAGCCACCCCAATAGGCGACAGGGAGGAGAGGTAGACAGCGTGGTGAAGAAACTAGCCTTTGTCCTGCTCGTCGTGGCGGCCCTCGTGCTGCCAACGGCCGGCCGTTGGATCTATTTTCACGACGGCTCCTATCATCCAGCGCCTGTCACGCGCCCCGATCTGCGCCAGATCGAGTACTCCACGCCGGCCAGTGCTGAGTTTGTAGACGACTATGACTCTGTCCAGCCGGGGATTGTCGTCGTGGACCTGGCACACGACAACCGGTTCGAAATGGCCGAGCTGGACGTGCTGCGCAGCCGGCTGGCCGCACGTGGCCTGCGCCTCGAGCCAATGACGACATCGGACGATCTCTTGGCCAGCCTGCGCCACGCACGGGGGCTCGTGGTCGTCTCTCCAGGCAGCGACTGGACGGCAAGCGAGATTCAGGCCGTCGAAGCGTTTGTCGAAAAGGGTGGCCGCCTGCTGCTTGTGGCCGATCCATCGCGGTTTGAGGTGTTCTACCCCGACGATTTCAGTATGTCGTACACCCTCGACCACGATGCAGTCCACCTCAACGATCTCGCGATCCGGTTTGGTCTGCTGTTCGGGCAGGATTATCTCTACAACACTGTCGACAACGAGGGGAATTTTCGGAACATCCGCTTGACCAGTTTTGCCGATCACGATCTGACGCGCGACCTTGAGCAGGTTGTATTCTACGCGGCGCATTCGATTAGCTCTGAGGAGCTGGCATTGATCCGTGCCACCGGCGAGACGAGATCGAGTGCCACGGAGCAGCTCAAGGAGCCGACGGTAGCTGTTCTCGCCGCAGAAGGGAAGGTGCTGGCACTTGGAGATCTGACGTTCATGACCGAGCCGTATAACGCGCTGCACGACAACAATCAGCTCGTGGCACGCATCGCGGATCTGCTCGGCCAGGCGCAGCGCGAATACGACCTGGTGGACTTTCCTTCTTTTTTTGACGGCAGTGTGCAGCTCGTATACGCGGGTGATCCCCTCTTGAACGACGACCTGATCGGGAGTGGGAACAAGTTCCAATCGCTCTTTGCCGCTCAGAACATGGACATGGCATTGGTCGACGACGTGGATGACGACCAGGATACAATGATCCTCGGGCTCTATGAAGAGGCGGAAGAGATAGAGGCATACCTGTCCACCGCAAAGGTCACATTCGTCATGACTCCGACCGCGTCAAGCGAGGCTGAGACTATCCCGAAGCCACAGGGAACGCCCAAGCCGATGACCAGCACCATCCCGATCACCGGCACCACCACGCCAGCAGCGAAAGCGAAAGAACCGCCAGAGCCAGAGGCAGACCGGATCGAGGTAGGCTCGCTCGGGAATGTAGCGGCCGCCGGCACATCGATGCTCGTGTTCCAGGATGACGGCGAGCGGCAGGTGCTGTTGATCCTGGCTCACTCGGAGGCAGGGCTGGATTGGATCGTGGATAGGCTCACTGCCGGGGACCTGAGTGCTTGCCTGTTCCACGAGGCGCAATCCGGGCCACAAGTCACTGTCGCCCTGTGCCCCACGGGTGAGGGCCAGTCCGACGATAGCGGCGGCTGGGAGAAACCAGATGAGCCCACGCAAGAGCCGGCACCAACTGAAGAGGAACCGGAGCCGGAGGAAGGGCAGGAGGGGGAGGCTGGCGGCAAGATTCTGATCCTGGCACTCGATACGGGCGAGGCACGATATGATGGCCGGAGTGAAGCCGATGAGTATGCCGCGCTGCTGGATGAAACGTACGACGTGACGGTGTGGAGCATCGCCGATGACGGCACTCCGCGCACATCGGACGTGCTCGGTTATGATCTGGTGATCTGGGCAGCAGGTGACTTTGATGAAGCGGTAGGAGATGACGAGCGGGAGCTGTTGCTTACGCTGATGCTCGAGGGCAAGCCAACGGTCCTATCTGGCGCCTATGTCAGCGAGAGCGCGCGCGAGGCGGTACAGCGTGATGTTGAGGTGATGGACACAACGCATCCACTGGCACGTGGATTCGAAGCGGGCCAGATCATCGCCTTCGAGACTGAGCAAGACTATGTCGTGGATGTACTGGACGAGTATGGCGAGGAGGGAGAAGCAATCATCCTGGCACGTGGCCCGGCCAGCGAGGCGAGTGGCACCGCCTCTGTGGTCGTGATCGACGATGAGCTGTCAGGGATGCGCGTCGTGATCGTAGGATTCCCGATCTACTTGTTGCCCGACGAGGCCAAGATAACATTGGTGGAAAACATCACCTCGTGGGCGCTCACACCCTGATGCGGGAGGAAAGCATGGCAAAAATCCTGGTAATAGACCGCAACGAGGCATTTGCCACGATGCTGAAAGAGATGCTTGAGGGGGACGGCGGGCACCAGGTGCAGGTGGCTGCGCGAGGGCGCGATGGGATCGTCCTCCTCCAGCGCGAGTCATTCGACTTGACGATTGTCGACATGGACCAGGATCGCAGCGACTTGGACTATGTCACGCTGATCAAAGGAGTGCGCCGCCTGCATCCGCGGATGCGCATCGTTCTCATCCCGCTGATGGGCGAAGACGTACCGGCTGAGGCCCACCGGCTTGGCATTCAGGGTGCGCTGTCGAAACCATTCTTTGTCGACAATCTCTTGCCCAGCATTCAGGATGCCCTGTCGCGTGAAGTGGGGCCGGGAAAAGTAGACCGGGTACATGCCGCAGCAGCAGCCGAAGCGGAGAGTGCCCTGCTAGAACTGGCTCATGAGACCCAGGCAGACATCGTGCTGCTTGTGTCGATGGCTGGTGGCAAGGCACAGGTGCTCCAACACGTCAGTTTGTTGGAGGAGGATCGAATTCAGCGCTTGGCCGAGCTTGTTGCGGCTGCGGCGAAAACAAGCCAGGCCACAGCCCGTTTCCTCGGCCAACCTGACGAGCCCTACAAGCACAATATGTTCGAAAACGAGGATGCGCGCTTCTACCTGATGGCCCTGCCCAATCACCTGCTCGTCGCAGTGGTCACGTCCATACACACGCCGCTCGGCACGATTCGTCACAACCTGCGCCGCGCCAGCCGGGCGCTTGGTGG
This sequence comes from Anaerolineae bacterium, assembly GCA_016929795.1. Next base: position 65,586 of record JAFGIA010000202.1, on the reverse strand, counting down.
GGTGGAATGACACCATCTGCAAGGCAAAAGCGTTGACGTAAGCTTGCTTAAAATCGGTCCAGGTCGAAATCTTAAGATTGGACGTGATGGGATCCTACATACCATACTAGATGTTGCACTCGCCCCCCTTTTTTCCCCTAGATGTAGATCATACCCCCTATTGCACCAACAACGATCTCTACTCAAATGCCAGATGGGCACTTGCGCAAGCACCCATCTTTTGCTACAATAGCCCCTGACCGTAGCAAGGGCGAACGGGGCAGACTGGCCCCAAACTGAACAGGGATTTGTCGGGCATTGAGGCCCGAGATCTGGGCCACCCTCATGGCGGCGTCACAAAGAGTGCCTGCTACAAATCGGGGACTCGGCCGCCGCTCCAACCCTCGCCTCTACTTCACGGTCTCGTCGCGTCGTGATAACCGAGACGAGATTAACCGCATAGACGGCCTGAAAGGATCGTGACCGTCGTTCGATAGCGGCTGTCTTTCGATAGGTTCATCCTGCTCAGAAGCAGGAAAAAGCTGAATAGAACATTGGGGGATCTGTGACTTTGGGAGAAAGGAACCAGGATACCACACAAGGCTCGGTGGCACACGCCCAGAAGCAGTGGCAGGCAGCGCTTGGAGAACTCCAGTTGCAAATGACCCGCGCCACTTTTGACACGTGGCTGCGCGGAAGCCGCGTTATAGCTTGCGATGGGAACACATTCAAGATCCTCGTCCGCCACGCGTACGCCGTCGACTGGCTGCAGAACAGGCTTCTCCACCTTGTCGAGCGCACCTTGCAGCGACGAACCGGCGGCGATACTCGGGTGATCTTTACGGCCCAGCCCCCAGAGACCGACGAGCATACGATGCTGGTTGCCGAGGCCGTGTCAGAAGAGAAACCTACCCCGCCCGCCACACATGGGGTGGAGAGAAAAAGTGGAAACGGCCACACAAACTCCAGCCTGAACCCACGCTACACCTTCCAAACATTCGTCGTCGGTAGCAATAACCGCCTCGCCCACGCGGCGAGCCTCGCCGTCGCGGAAAATCCTGCACACGCCTATAACCCTTTGTTTATCTACGGTGGGGTAGGGTTGGGCAAGACACATCTGCTGCACGCACTCGGGCACGAAGCACAGGCACACAGACTGTCAGTACTCTATGTTTCGTCAGAAGGGTTCACCAACGATCTGATCACGGCCATCCGCGCGCAAAAAACGGATGACTTTCGCAGTAAGTACAGGCACAGCGACGTCCTGCTCATCGACGACGTGCAGTTCCTCGCCGGAAAAGAGCGAACCCAGGAAGAATTTTTTCACACATTCAATGCCCTGCACAGTGCGGGTAAGCAGGTCGTGATCTCGTGCGACCGCCCGCCCAAAGCCCTGGTCGCCCTCGAAGATCGGCTACGCTCGCGCTTTGGGTGGGGGCTGATCGCCGACGTGCAGCCGCCCGATTTCGAGACGCGCGTGGCGATCCTGCGCGCCAAAGCCGCTGCCACGCGCAGCCAGGTGCCCGACGACGTCCTGGCCTACATAGCGCGCAAGGTCCCGAGTAATATCCGGGAACTGGAGGGTGCGCTCAACTGCGTGCTCGCGCACGCCCGGCTGATGCACCAGCCGCTCGTCGTCGAGACGGCGCGGACGGCGCTGGAGGACATTCTCGATCGTGCCGTCGACCTATCGCCCAGCCAGATCCTGTCGGCAGTTGCATACCACTACCAATTGCCCGAGGAGGAGCTAGTCGGCCGCAGCAGGCGGCGCCAGGTGTCCCGCCCACGCCAGTTAGCCATGTATCTTATCCGCGAGGAAACGGGGACCTCGCTTCCCCAGATTGGAGAATTGCTCGGCGGTCGCGATCACACCACAGTTCTCCACGGCTGTGGCAAGATCGGTCACGAGATCGAGACCGATGAAGAGCTGCGCCGCGACTGGCTGGCGATCAAGGAGCGGCTGTCAGAAGAAACCCGGCGGTAGGCCCGGCTAGTCCACCAGGGTTTTCAGCCGGGCCTCCAGCCGCTCCCGTCGCTCCTCTTGCTCGGCCAGGCGGTCACGCTGGCGCTGCACCACGTGCTCAGGTGCCTTGCCGACAAACCCCTCATTCGCCAACATGCCCTGCGCGCGGCGGATCTCTTGCTCCGTCTCGTCCAGCTCCTTGCGCAGGCGCTCGATCTCTTGATCCAGATCGACCAGCCCCGCCAGTGGCAGGTACGCCTCCACACCTTCCGCACCCACCAGGGCCACCGCCTTCTGCGGCTTTTCTTCCAGCGTGCGCGCCAGTACAAGCTGATCTTTATCCACCTTGGCGAGAAAGCTGAGCAGCGCACACTGCGCCTCCAACATTGGCAGCTTGCCCTCGGCCACCACGATGGCCGCGATGCGTCGCCCAGGCGCCACGTCAAACTCGGCGCGTGCGTTCCGGATCTGGCGGATCAGATCCATCAGCAGCGCCATGTCCGCCTCCGCCTGTGCGTCCAGGCGCGACGCTTCCGCCTCGGGCCACGGGCTGATCATAATCGACTCGGGCCACGACTCGCCTGCTGGCCAGGCCGCCTTCAGATGCTGCCAGATCTCTTCCGTGACAAAAGGCATATACGGATGCAGCAGGCGCAGCGCCCGATCCAGTACATGGACGAGCACTGCCTGCGCCGCCGCCCGGGCGCGCTCGTCGTCGCCATACAGGCGGATCTTGGTCGCCTCGATGTACCAGTCGCAAAACTCGTTCCACAAAAAGTCGTTAATCCGTCTGCCGGCCTCGCCGTATTGATACGACTCGAACAGCTCTGTCACCTCGTCGATCAGCCGGTTCAGACGGCTCACGATCCACCGCTCCGGCAAGCTTTGATCCAGCTCATCGATGTACATGCTACCAATTGGATATTCGATATTCGATATTACAAAGCGCGCCGCGTTCCACATCTTGTTCGCAAAGTTGCGTGCGCCTTCGAGACGCCGCGGGTCGAGGTTCATGTCGTTGCCCGGCGTCGAGCTGGTGAGCAGTGTGTAGCGCAGCGCATCGGCCCCAAAGCGCTCGACGATGTTGAGCGGGTCATACTCCTCGATGTTTTCCATCGACTTGCTGACTTTTTTGCCGTGCTCATTTCTGACAAGGCCGTGCAGGTACACCATCGCATAGGGGGCCTGGCCCGTCATCTCGAGGCCCAGCATCATCTCGCGCGCCACCCAGAAAAAGAGAATGTCGTAGCCCGTTTCGCGCATGTCTGTCGAGTAGAAGCGGCGCATATCGGGCGTATCGTCGGGCCACCCCAGTGTGCTAAAGGGCCACAGCCCCGAACTGAACCACGTGTCGAGCACATCGGGGTCCTGCTGGATCTCCCCACTCTCACACTTTGGGCAGCGCTCCGGGTCCTCCATGCCCGTGATGACCTCGCCACACTCGTCGCAGTACCACACAGGGATGCGATGCCCCCACCATAGCTGGCGGCTGATGCACCACGGCCGGATATTCTCCATCCAGTGGTAAAAGCGTCGCTCCTCTCGCTCAGGAATAATCGTCGTCTCACCGCGGCGCACCGCGTCGATCGCCGCATCAGCCAGCGGCTTGACGTTCAGAAACCACTGCGTGCTGATGCGTGGCTCGATCACTGTGTGGCAGCGCTCGCAGTGCGCTACACTATGGTGGTAAGGCTCAGTCTTGAGCAACAGGCCCTCACGCTCGAAATCGGCGACGACGGCAGCGCGTGCCTCGTAGCGCTCCATCCCTTCGTACGGCCCTGCCAGATCGTTCATCTCGCCCGTGTCGGTGAGCACCGTTGGCGCGTCGAGACCGTGGCGCAGGCCGACCTCATAGTCATCCGGGTCGTGGGCCGGCGTGATCTTGACTGCCCCGGTGCCAAACTCGGGGTCCACAAACTCGTCCGCAATGATGGGAATCCGCCGCTCCATAATCGGCAGCACCGCCGTACGCCCGATCAGGTGTCTAAAGCGTGGATGATCGTCGCGTGTCGCCACCGCCGTGTCGCCCATGATCGTCTCGGGGCGCGCCGTCGCCATCTCGACGAACTCGGTGGCGCCCTCGGCCCAGCGTCCACTGCCCCACGGGTGTGCCGGGCCGCCCCAGTCGGCGTTGACGATTGGGTAACGGATGTACCACAAAGAATCGTCGTGCTCCTGAGGAATCGCCTCCAGATCCGAGATGGCGCTCTCGCAGCGTGGGCACCAATTCACCAGGTAGGCACCACGGTAGATCAGCCCCTTCTCAAAGAGGCGCACAAAAGCGGTGCGCACCGCACGGCTCAAGCCCTCGTCGAGCGTAAAACGCTCGCGCTCCCAGTCACAACTGATCCCCAGGCGTTTGTGTTGATCGGTGATGCGCGCGTGGTAGATATCCTTCCACTCCCACACCTTCTCGATAAATTTTTCACGCCCCAAATCGTGACGGCTGGTGCCCTGCCTCGCCAGCTCGCGTTCGACCACGTTCTGCGTGGCAATTCCCGCGTGGTCACTGCCTGGCAGAAACAGGGTCTCCAATCCACGCATCCGGTAGTAGCGCGTCATCAGGTCCTCAACCGCCGCCGTCAGGGCATGCCCCAGGTGCAGGGCGCCGGTGACGTTGGGCGGCGGCATGGTGATACACCAGCGCGGCCCATCGGCCTGTGCCAGGCCGGTCTCGACTGTCTTTTCAGGCCGGAAAAAGCCGCGCACTTTCCACCAGTCGTAGAGCCGCCGCTCAGTCGCCTGGGGATCGTACGTTTTGTCCATGTCCGTTTTCTCGTTTTCGTTCATGTTCGTCTATCCTCGACTTTTTGAGATGATACTCAAGATTGCCAGGAACAAGCAGGTTTCTGCGCCGGCTCCTGCTGCTATTCCGGTTTTTGTGCAACGATAATCATTCGTTTGCTGTCGAGTGTGAAGGGGCCACCGTCAAAGTCACCATACACACCTACCGGCTCCAGGCCAGCGCGGCGGAGCATTCCCTTCAGCTCTGGCACGGTATAGTAACGCACCGAATGCGCCAGGCTCTCGCGCCGCTCGCCCTCTAGCCACGTAAACGTGCTGTGAAAACGGCACGTCTCCGGGTCGAATGCTGTCTGCTCGAGAATAATGGCCGGGCCATGGTGGCGCCACGACGCCGGCCACATGCGCAGCAGGTAGTAGTCACGATTCGAGACGTCGATCAGGAACTTGCCACCAGGCCTGAGCAGACGCGCCGCCTCAGCCACCACCTGCTCATTCTCGCTCTCGTCCTCAAAGTAGCCAAACGACGTGAACAGGTTGATACAAGCGTCAAAGCTGCCGCCCGACAGCCAGCAGGCGGCAAATGGCAGGTGCCGCATGTCACCGCGCACCCATTCGACGCGCTCGCCACAAGCCGCTGCGCCCCCCATGGCCTCTGCTGCTGCCTCTCGGCCGCGCTTCAGCATGTAGGCCGAACGATCGAGCCCAATGACGCGGTAGCCGGCCTGCGCAAGCGGGATCGAGTGCCTGCCGTGACCACACGCCAGGTCGAGGATGCGGGCGCCAGGTGCCAGATCCAGAAAAGCCACCACGCCGTTCAGCTCCTCAGTCGTGCGCTCGGGTGTCAGAATCACTTTAAACATGCGCACATACAGCTCGTCGAAATAGATATCCCACCAGGCCACGTTCAGCTCCCATACAAAAACCCCTTTCCGTCACAAGGACGAAAGGGGTTGTTCTCTCGCGGTACCACCTTGCTTGGCGATGGCTCAACCGCCGGCACATGCCCGCACATCCCATCAGGGCAGGTGCAGACTACCGGTGGCTGACAGCAATCAGCCCACTCGGACGTGATAACGGGCGGCCCCGAATTGGCCTACACGGCAGCGCTTCTACCCTCGACCAACCAACTCCCAGGCGACCTTCGGCGGATGGCTTTTGCAGGGGGCTTGCAGCCGGTGACCCCCCTCTCTGCCGGACGTGCTGACGCTTGGCCGTTCACCAGGGCCCGTCCGCCTACTCCTCCTGATCCTCGCCTTTTCCCTATACAGGACTGCCGACCCACTGGATCAGCTCGCCCGGTTGTTGGGCGCATTATAATCGATTTTCACGAGTCTGTCAAGTGGTTTTGACATCTGCCAATCGATGCAGTATAATCGGTTCGTTTGCGACCTGCCCCGGCAGTGCCGGGCAGCGGCCGGCTTGTACATCTTGCGGCCAGACTTGCCGAAGGGGTTGTTAAAACGATATGAACACGAGGAACGTTGTTCTGCTCATTGCCATCTTGTTGGTGGCAGGTCTCACGATCTATGTCGACTTGCCCAATTCACCTGGCCTGCACATCGGCCCCATCGACCAAGAGTTCGAAATCACACAGGGCCTCGATTTGCAGGGCGGCCTGCAAGTGCTCCTGGAAGCAGACCTACCTGCCGACCAGGCCCCAGAATCGGGCGCACTGGACGTCGCCGCGCAGATCATCGAGAACCGGGTCAACGCGCTGGGCGTGGTCGAGCCACTGGTTCAAACACAGGGCGAGCGGCGCATCATCGTCGAGCTGCCCGGCATCCGAGATCCTGAGGCAGCCGTGGCGACGATCAAAGAAACAGGCTTGCTCGAGTTTGTGGACGCGGGCAACACCTATCTGCCGCCCGGCACCATCGTCCAGACTACCTACCCCCAGCTCGAGTCTGAAGGAGCCGAGACTCGTACGATCGAGACAAGCGAGACGACAACAGACACCCTCTTTGCCGATCGCGTCTTTGCCACGGTGCTCACAGGCGCGCACCTGCAAGCTGCCGGCGTCACGAGTAATGAGCAAACCGGCCAACTGCTGATTGCTATCGAGATGACAGACGTGGGTGGAGACATCTTTGCCGAGTACACCGCGCGCAGCGTCGGTACCTACCTGGCGATCGTCCTCGACAAGGAGGTCATCTCCAGCCCGGTGATCAACTCGGCGATCCCTGATGGGCAGGGCGTCATTGAGGGCCAGTTCACGCCCGAAGAAGCACAAGCCCTCGTCGTCCAGCTTCGCTACGGTTCCCTGCCGGTGCCGCTGCGGGTGGAGACGACGCGCTCGATTGGGCCCACGCTCGGCCAGGATTCGGTGCAACGCAGTATGCAGGGCGGCGCCGTCGGATTGCTCATCGTCCTGCTCTTTATGCTCATCTACTACCGGCTTCCTGGCCTCCTGGCCGACCTGGCCCTGATCTTTTACGGGCTGCTCAACCTGGCTGTCTACAAGGTCGGCTGGCCGGTGCTGCTCGTCATCAGCCTGCTCATGATCCTGAGCTACTATCTGGATCGCGAGGATGTTTGGCCAATGATCCTGGGCGGGTTTTTGCTGGTCGGCACGCTTGGCCTCGCGGCGGCTGGGTTTGCAGGCGTGACACTCACACTGCCAGCCATCACCGGCTTTATCCTGTCCACCGGCATGGCAGTGGATGCCAACATCCTCGTGTTCGAGCGCATGAAAGAGGAGCTGCGGGCGGGGCGAAGCCTTGGATCGGCGATCGAAGTTGGCTTTAGCCGCGCATGGACGTCAATCCGCGATTCAAACATCTCGACGCTCATCACGACTGTCATCCTTTACTACTTTGGCTCGACCTTTGGTGCCGGGTCGGTCAAGGGCTTTGCCATCACCCTGGCACTCGGCGTGGTCATCAACATGTTCACGGCTATCACCGTCACCCGCACTTTTATGCGGCTGGCCTACCAGTGGCTAAGCAAGAAGCTGGAAACCAATCGTTTCCTGCTGGGCGCGTGAGCCGGCGGTGAGGGAGGAGCGATAAATGTTTACTATTGTACAGAAGCGGCATTGGTACTTTTTGCTGTCGGCGATCATTATCATCCCCGGTCTGATCGCCATGATCTATTCGGTCTTTGCAGTTGGCGCGCCGTTCCGGTTGGGCATCGACTTTACAGGGGGCGCGCTGATCGAGCTGCGCTTTGAGCAGCCAGTACGCCCCGCCGAGGTGCGCAACGTGTTCGTCCAGGAAGGCTATCAAAGCACAACAGTGCAGACAACAACCGGCGAGAACACGGTCCTGATCCGCACCAGTCCGCTGGACCCGGAGGCCAAGCAAGCCTTGGAAGCCCAGCTTGAGGCCAACCTGGGGCCGGCTGAAGAGTTGCGCTTTGAATCGGTGGGACCGTCGGTCGGTGCAGAGGTGACCGAAGCTGCGGGCATCGCCGTCGCCGTCGCCGCATTGTTCATCCTGCTCTTTATCATCTTTGCCTTTCGCAAAGTGCCGAATGCCTTGCGTTACGGTGTGTGCGCCATTGCAGCCATGATCCATGACATCCTGGTCACGGTTGGCCTCTTTTCCATCGCCAGCATCGCCCTTGGCTGGGAGGCGGATGCGCTTTTTCTCACCGCACTGCTGACCGTCATCGGCTTTAGCGTGCAGGACACGATTGTCGTCTTTGACCGTATCAGAGAAAACATTGCGAAACGGCGCAGCGAAGCGTTCGAGACGATCGTCAACCGCAGCCTGCTCGAGACCATCCACCGTTCGCTGGCGACGCAGCTAAATGCTATCTTTGTGCTTGTTGCCCTGCTTCTCCTCGGCGGTGCCACCATGCAGCAGTTCGTCGCTGTCCTGCTCGTCGGCTTGCTATCGGGCACCTATTCCTCGATCTTTAACGCCGTGCCCCTGCTCGTCGTTTGGGAGACCGGCAAGGTCGTTGGCACTAAGGCCGAGGCGGCTGCGTAGGCCTGACCGCGATGCGTGCTGCGTGACCTCGTATTTTGCGCAGCACGCAGCACACATCACGCATCACGATGTCTTTTTTTCTTGACCGCCCGCTGAACTTTGCGCACCGGGGTGCCAGCTACGAGGCACCGGCAAATACGCTGCCCGCGTTCCTGCTGGCTGCCGAGATGGGTGCAGATGGGATCGAGTTTGACGTCCAGTTGTCAAAGGACGGAGAGGTGGTGGTCATCCACGACTTTACCCTCGACGCCACGACGAACGGGAGCGGGCCTGTGGCCGAACACACACTCGCGGAGCTCAAGATGCTCGATGCCGGCGGCTGGTTCGATCCTGATTTCGCAGGGCAGCAGATCCCGACGTTACAAGAGGTGATTGACACAGTCGGCGATTGTCTTTTGTTCAACGTCGAGATCAAGGCGGCCGGCTTGCGCGATACAGGCCTCGTCGAGGCAGTGGTGCGCTTGATCGAGGAGAATGGCTTGCTGGAGCGCGTGGTTGTCTCGTCGTTCAATCCGGCTTCCCTGTGGCGCGTTCGGCGGCAGAATCCGGCGATCCCGATCGGGCTGCTCTATGCACCCGACATGCCGCCCGTGCTGAGACACGCATGGCTGCACCATCTGGTGCGCCCCGACGCCATGCACCCATACTATGCTACCGTGAGCCCGGCATACGTGCAATGGGCACGTAAGCTAGGGTATCGCGTGAACACGTGGACGGTGGACGATCCGGGCGACATGTGGCGGCTGGTGAGAATGGGCGTCGACGTGGTGATTACCAACCGGCCAGAAACGCTGGCGTTGGTGCTGAAAGCGGCGTGTGGGCGTTTGCGCCCACCACTGCCCATGCTGCCGGCGCCACGACGGGGGGGAGCTTAGCCATGTCCCAGGACGAAGTGCAGGTGGACGACCTTGTGCGGCTGCGCAAGCCGCATCCATGTGGTAGTTATGAATGGCGCGTGGTGCGCGTCGGCGCTGACATCGGGCTCAAGTGCCAGGTGTGTGGGCGCCGCATCTTGCTCGACCGCAGTCAATTCAAAAAACGCGTCAAAACCATCATTCGCCGCGGCGACGCTGAGCGCTGAGGGAAGTTACACAGAGATAGTATCATCTCCATAAAGGGGGGAAAGTTGGGGTGTGTGCGGTGCCCGCACACACCCCAACCCCCGATTATTGAGCAGATACCAGAGATACACGGCGGGCTATGTGTTTCTTGAGGCCCTGTTTGTGTAGCGCCAGCCGTACCTCGGTGTCCAACCACTAGGACACAAAGTGTGCCAGGGCGAGGCGCACCTTCTCTTCAAACGGAAGGGGCTCCCGCGGCAGGTGGCGGATCGCCTCCTGGGCTTCGGCAACGCTGTAGCCCAGGCCGGTGAGCGCCGCGATCAAGTCGACGTCCGCCTCCGAGATTGTGGTGAACGACGGCGCCGGCCCCTCGACGGCCTCGACCTTGTCCTTCAGGTCGAACACGAGCTTTTTCGCCATTTTTTGCCCAATACCGGGCACACGAGCCAGGGCGCCGACGTCTTCGTGCGCGATCGCGCTGCGCAATTGATCGGGTGGCAGCGCAGAGAGCATCGACAGGGCAACGCGTGGGCCGATGCCCGACACCGTTTGTACCAGCCGAAAGAGGTCCAGTTCCTCTTCCGTCGCGCACCCGTACAGCGTCAGCTCGTTCTCGCGCACATGCAGGTGCGTAAAGAGAACGAGCTCTTCACCGATCTCCCCCTGGTCATCGAGCAGTGACCGGGGCACATAGACGCGAAAGCCCACGCCCCCCACCTGGACGACGACCGAATCCTTGCCGATTGAGACAAGCGTACCGGCGAGACGCGCGATCATAGCCTGCTCCTACCTGGCGGTGGCGATCAGGCTCGCCATGCGAGCCGAATGGATATGACACACGGCCACAGCAACCGCGTCCGCCGCATCGTCGGGTTGGGGAGCCGCATCGAGGTTGAGCAGCAAGCGCACCATCTCTTGCACCTGCTGTTTCTCGGCCCCACCATAGCCGGTGATCGACTGCTTGACCTCGAGCGGCTTGTATTCGTAGATCGGCAGGCCCGCCTCTGCCAGGGCCAGGAGCGCAACGCCGCGCGCGTGACCCACCGACAGTGCGGTGCGTGCGTTTCGGCTGAAAAAAAGCTCCTCGACTGCTCCGATGTCAGGATGGTGGCGCGCGATGAGGGCAGCCAGCTCGTGATAGATCGTCTGCAGGCGTAACGGCAAGGGCTGGCCCGCCGGCGTGGTGATTACGCCACACTCGATCAGCGCCAGCCCATTCCCTTCGCGCACCAGCCCGTAGCCGGTGATGGCCGTGCCCGGGTCAATACCCAGCACAAGCACTAGTCTTCTGCCTCGAACCGTTCCATCAGCTCGTCCGAGATGTCGAGGTTGGAATAGACGTCCTGAACATCGTCCAACTCCTCAAGCTGCGAGATCAAGGTCATATTCTGCATCGCTTCCTTCTCACCCAGCTCGATCGTGGTCTTGGGACGCATCACAATCTCTGCGGAATCGAGCTTGATGCCGCGTGTCTGAAGCCCCTCGCGCACATCGGCAAACGCATCGGCCTCGGCATAGATCTCGACCAGGTCATCACCAAAGATCACATCATCGGCTCCGCTCTCGACGGCAATCTCAAAGATTCTATCAGGATCTATGTCATCGGATTCGATCGTGAAATAGGCCATCGGCTCGAACTGCCAAGCGACGCAGCCTGCCTCTCCGAGGCTACCCCCCAACTTGGTGAACCAGCGCCGGATGTCGGCCACGGCACGGTTTCGGTTATCGGTGACCACGGACACCAGGAGGGCAACGCCATGCGGGCCATACCCTTCGTACATCACCTCTTCCAGGGCTGCCGCATCCTTATCGAGACCCGCCCCACGCCGGATGGCACGCTCGATGTTGTCCTTGGGCATGTTGGCCGCCTTGGCCTTGTAAACCGCCAACGCCAACCTCGGGTTCATATCCGGGTCCGGCCCCTCGCGCGCTGCCAGAGCAATCTCCTTGCCAAGCCGGGTAAACATCTGCCCGCGCCTGGCATCTGCTGCGCCCTTTTTGCGCTTGATGGTGGACCATTTGCTATGTCCGCTCAATTCTACCTCCCCACAATCCTCTACGATTGGTCACACTCTGGGCTTGCTGGCCCCAGGTGCCACTTGCCTGGTAACTGTCCTATTATATACCCTTGCGCGCGACTCTGGCGAATTCCAAACCCACCTAAACACGCCTGCCGCCCTTGAGCTGGTCGGTGAGTGCTTCTAGACCCGTCCAGTCGCCCGCAGCCGCGAGCGCTGCCTGCTCGGGCCAGGTATCGGGTTTGCACAGGCGCAGGAGCCGTGGGTCCGCGGCCGCCAGAATCTCTTCAATGTGTGCGACCTTGGCATCGGCGAGATCTCGAAAAGTGTGGATGCCGCCTGCACGCAGCACGCTGGCAATACGCGGCCCGATCCCCTCGATGACGCGCAGATCGTCGGGACCCGCGGAGCCTTTGCTCTCCACGACCGGGGGCGACTGGACCGGCTGAACCTCGACCGCCCCCGCTGAACGTGTCGCACCGGGTTCACCCACTTCCCCGCGAGGCGGCTCCGGCGGCAGCGCTTCTTCCGCCATAGATGCAACCACCTCCTCTTCTACTCCGACCACCACGCCCCCCCTGCCTGAGTCGGTGGCATCGAGTTCAATCTCGACCGCGGGCTCTTTTTCCTCCTGATGCTGCCGTGACCAGAGCCACCACAACAGCCAGCCGAGGAATAGAATAGTGCCACCCGCCAACAAAAACGCCAGGCATCCGCTAAACACGCCCAGAAACGTCCGCTCCATGGTGTCTCCTCCTTTATGTGACATAGCTCAGCTCCCTCGCGGTTCCTCGCCAGGCAACCGCTCCTCGATCTCTTGATGGTCGATTCCCCTGTCCGATAACACCTCACGGCCCTGCCCTCCGCCCCGGTCAGGACCGACGATCCCGCGCTCTTCTAGCTGGTCGACGATGCGCGCGGCGCGCGGGTAGCCGATGCGCAATCTACGCTGGACAAAGGAGGTCGAGATCGTCTCATGCCCCACGACGAGCGTGATCGCCTCTTGGAGCAGGTCGTCCGCCTCCTCCTTGTCCTCCAGCCCGGCCCACGGCGGAAAGAGTTCTGGCTGTTCTCCCTCGACATGTCTATCGCGCCAAAAAGAGGTCAGGCGTTCGATCTCGCTATCAGACACAAAACAACCCTGCAAGCGGACCGGTGCTGGCTGGCGCGGGGACATAAAGAGCATATCGCCGCGGCCCAACAGGTTCTCGGCCCCTGGTTGGTCGAGGATCACCCGCGAGTCGACCTGGCTTGTGACGGCAAAGCTAATCCGCGCCGGAAAGTTGGCCTTGATGAGGCCAGTCACCACGTCCACGCTGGGTCGCTGCGTGGCAATCACCAGGTGGATGCCCGTGGCCCGTCCCATCTGTGCCAGGCGGCAGATGTGGCGCTCCACTTCGTCGGGCGCGACCATCATCAGGTCGGCCAATTCGTCGATGATGACCACCAGTGTGGGCAGTGGCTGCTCGCCCTTGCGCTTGTTTAGCTGCTGATTGTACTGCTCCAGGTTGCGGACGCCAGCAGCGTGAAAGACCTTGTAGCGCACGTCCATCTGGCGCGTCACCCAGGCCAGCGCGCCGACGACCTGCTCCACGTCTACGACGACGGGCGCGACCAGGTGCGGCACGTCGTTGTAGCCTACAAGCTCGACCATCTTGGGGTCGATCAGGAGCAGGTTGAGATCCGCAGGCATGTTGTTCATCAACAGGCTGCAGATGACGGCGTTGATGCACACGCTCTTGCCGGAACCTGTGGCACCGGCTATCAACAGGTGAGGCATGAGCGCCAGGTCGACCGCAGCCGCCTGTCCCGACACCCCCTCGCCGAGTGCAATCGCCAGGCGGGAGTCGATCGCACGGAAATCGGGCGACTCGAGGACGCCACGCAGTGAGACCAGGGCGATCTGCTCGTTGGGCACTTCCAGGCCGACGACGGGCCGGCCAGGAACTGGCGTCTCGATGCGGAGGGGGGCAGCGGCAAGGGCGAGCGCCAGATCGTTTACCAGCGAGGCGATGCGCGCCACGCGCACGCGCTGCTGGCGCACGTCCCCCCCTGACGAGCGCTTTTCGACGTATCCCGGCTCCAGCCCAAACTGCGTCACTGTCGGGCCCTGGTTCACCTCGACCACCTTCACCGGCACGCCAAAGCTGGCCAGCGTGTCTTCGATGGTCCGCACCTTGCGCCGTATATCCTGGTCGCCATAGGCCGCGGGCGAAGATGCGTCAAGCAGGTCGAGCGTAGGCAAGCTCCCGTCCGCCGGCACGGCCCGGCTTTTTTTCGGACGCGGCTTGGGCCGGGCCTTTTTCTTCGCCTCGCCCGGCCCTGGCTCTTGTTCCCACCACCGCGGCTCGGCCACAGGCGGCGGCACCGGCTGCCCCTGGCGCCTTGTCCACCATCGGTTGGCGAGTGCGACGATGCGCCGGGCCTGGTCGTGCGCCCAGTCATACATAACACCCCAGGCGGGCGACACCAGCAGGTAGAGGGCCAGCACGAACAGCCCAACCATCACCACACCTGCTACAAGCACCCCGAGCTCCTCGACTAGGATCAGCGCCAATGCCCAACCGATGTACCCCCCTCCTTTTCCTGCGTCGGCGGCCAGGAACGCTGCGTCGGCGCCATCACGGGTGACGAGAGGGGCGTGTGTCGCCGTGAGCAGCGTAACCAGGAGCACCTCGATCCCAACGACCACCGCTGGCGTTATCCGCACGTATTGTCCGAGCGCAGGCCACAGGAGCCACACCCCTGCCAGCACCAGGCCCGCGGCGATCGGATAGGCACCCCAACCGAACGCGCGGAGTAGTGTATCGGCCCACCAGGTGAGGAGCGCGCCTGAAGAGACGCGGAGAAATCCAAGAATAGAGATAGTTGCTACAATAAGCAAAACCAGCCCTGCAACATCGCGCTGCATCGGCCCAAGTTGAGGGCGCCTCCCCTGCCAGGGGCGCCAGCCACCCCAGGAGGCCAGGCGCTGCCACACATCAGCCCACCTGTCCCTCAGTGTAGTCGATCGACTGGCCTTACGGCCGCGGCGTCGCGTCATTCACCACCTGCCGTGCTCCCCCTGCCAGGCTCGGCCTGGGTCGAAACGGCACGTGCCTGTCGCAAGCTCAAGCCAAGGCGTTGGTTGCCAGCGTCGATGTTGAGCACACGCACGCGCACGGTATCTCCTTCGTGCACCACGTTACGTGGATGGAGAAAATTCCCCTCGGCCAGCTCAGAGACGTGGATCAGCCCTTCAATTCCCTCCTCCAGCCGGACAAAGGCACCGAAACTGACGACGTTGGTGATCGCGCCCTGCAATACCTGGCCTGGATAGTAACGCGATTCCACGTCGATCCACGGATTCGGACGGAGACGCTTCAGGCTGAGTGCGATGCGCCCTTCGTCGGGATTCACGCCCAACACATAGACCTCAACCCCCTGTCCTGGCTGCAGCACATCCGCCGGGTGACGCACCCGGTCCCACGAAAGCTCGGACACGTGAATCAGACCTTCCACACCGCCGAGGTCGACAAAGGCGCCAAAGCTGGTCAGGTTGGTGACATGCCCGTTTGTGATTACGCCCGGCGACAGCCTGCCAAACACCGCGTCAGGCGAGCAAAAGCTGGAAGTGGCAGCCCGCTCCGAAAAGACAAGGCGACCTTGCTCGGGGTCGACCTCGATGAGACGCACCGTGACCATCTTGCCCGTATGGTGCGCCAGTTCCTGTATGCGCTGATGGGGGTCCTGACTGCGCGGGATCTCGGTCAGATGTGAAGCAGGGATAAAGCCCTGCAAACCATTCCACTCGACAAGCAAACCGCCGCGGTTCGCACCTACGATCGCGAGTGTAAAATCGTCGCCACGCTCAAGCGAGGTCGCGGCCTGTTGCCACACATCATCGGCAACCATCTCTGTGTGGTTCTCTCTCTCTGCCTCCACGCGCCCCCAGGTTCCTGCATCCGTGTCGAGAAAAGAGAAAACTTCTTGCGGATCGACGGGGGGAACAACGTCCGGGGCAACCTCCCCTTGCTGCAACAGCGCCTGCCAATACCCTTCATCCAGCGCCATCCACCACTCCTTCTCGTCCGGCAATACCTGCCGCCAAGCCGCCATCCCTTCCATTCCTCCTTCGCCTCACAATACACCACCTGGCCCGGCACAGCGCCGGGCATGACAATCCACATCTTGACGATTATAAGATACTTAAACTTGCTTGTCAAGGCGATTATCTGACACTACATCCGCTGCAGGCATTCCAGATCCGTTCCGCTCCAGATCGGCGAGTGCCTGCGCCACCTCCGAAATGGCGACACGTTGCTTACGATAGAGATCCGACTCGCTGATGGCCAGGCGCCGCGCCACGTCGCGGACGCGCAGGCCACGCAAGAACTTGAGCTCCAGGATGTTATAGAGAAGCCACTCGGAGGCCGTCATGCTGCGCTCGCCCGTGGGGCGCAGCCGCTCGATAGCCAGTCCGAGCACTGTGCGCAGGGCCTGGGCGGCGTTGGCATCCTGCCGGTGCATTGTATCGCGCACAACGTGCAAACCGAGAAGTGGGCTCTCTGTCAGCTTCTGCCCCCCCCAATAGTGGCTCAAGGCATCCCGCACCCACTGTTGAAACTCGGGCGAGTCGACAGTGCTGTCTCCGATTATCTCCATCGGTGTCACGCCCGGGTAGCGGGTGGCATCCTGCCAGCGGTGGAGGCGCTCGATCTTGGGCAAAATTCGGTTGAGTGTGTCGAACACGTTCTGCTGCAGGTAACGATCTTCCAGGGCCTCGCGCACCCTCTGCATCAACAACTCTACGATCTCTTTTTCATCGGGCGCTAGCGCCGGCACGTCGTGCCGTGCCTCGACACCAAGCACCCCCAGGAGCGAGTCGCCGTCACTCCCTTCCAGCGGCAACAGCCAAAACTCGTCTGCTCCGTAGAACAGGCACGCCTCCCCCGGCTTGCTTTCGTTGTCGAGCAACGCAGCCACGAGCTTGGACAGATCGCATTTTTCGATAAAGTCGTGGATCAAATCGACGTCGCCACAGTGAGCCTCGACACGATGGTGGCCCCCGGCAAGGACGGCGACGAATCCTGTGCGCACCTGGAGCAGGTCACACAAGGCGGCGAGCGAGTTCTCCAGAAAGGCGCGCAGGTCACCCGTGGTCAACAGACGCTGGTCGAGGGCCTGGATCCACGCAATCTCTTTTTGATCCTGCCGATAGATCGCGCGGTCGATAAAAGGCCGGGCGCGATCGATGGCGAGCTGGGAAAGGACAATCAAAGCCACGACGGCAAAGATGAGTACCGTGTCGCGGCGCAGCCCCGAGATCTGCTCGACCTTGGGCAGCGTCAGGATCAACAAGATGACAGCAGCGCCGACGAGGGGGCCGCGCAACAAGTAGTGAACCAGGCGGTTTTTCACAATGCGGTCGGGCGCAAAGGCGCCAAAATAGGCCACGCTGTAGGCCATGAGGATGATCATCAGCAACACAGCTACGTTGCCCACCATGAGGAGGAGCTGGAGCCAGTTTGCAGACAGCGGAGAGGGGATGCTGGGCAGCATCAGGTAGGGGAACACGCCCACCGCCGGCGCTACGAACGACAGTCCAAGGTAGGTCATCCGCCGCCGCGTCGCGCGCGTCAGCGCGCGGCGCCGGGCACGATACATGTTCGCCGCCCCCCACAGCACGACGAGAGCATAGTAGACAGCAAATACCCAGAAGAACTCGCCCGCACGCAGGTGCGAGCCCAACGGCGCGTGTACCCCGTCGTACACCAGCAGCTCGGTGAACAACACCATCCCGAGAAAGGCGGCACCGGCGACGTAGCTCAGCAGCACCGCCACGCGGCGCCAGCGCGCTCGTAGATTGAGCGTGCGCAGCAGCGCATCGGAAAAGTGGAGATATGCCGCCGGAACAAAGGCGATGCCGATCCATTGAAATGTCAGCCAGCGAATGGCGGTTTCGGTGTTGTTGACCTTGTAGAGCAGCACGTCACCCGCGTACACGAGAAGCACAAAGGCCATCAGGGCACAGAAAGCGCGCGCGACACGGCTGTGCAGGTTGTAGGTGAGCAGGTATACAAGGAGCGAAAAGAGAGTCAGAACGATGGTCGCCGCCAGTACCTGGTTGACCAGGTCAAGCCCGGCCGTCAGCCACGTCGTCAAGCCCGGCATATTTCAACCCCACATTGCCACCTAACCACTAACGAAGCACCTGTACAAAAAAGAGCGCAATATCCTGATTCAGGTAGTAATGATCGTTAAACCCACAGAACTCGAAACCAAGCTTGCGGTAGAGGGAGAGAGCCGGGTAATTCTTGGTGGTTGCCTCGGCATGCAGAAACGCCAATCCTTCACCCCGCGCCCACTGGCGCGCATAGCGCAGCAATGCCATTGCCACGCCCTGTTGGCGCGCCGCACGATCGACACATAGGTTTGCCACCCAGCCTGCCTCGTGCCACGGCTGGGTCACCATGTCAACATAGCCCTTGACCTCACCCTCCTCCTCGGCAACGAGGATCGTCTCTCCCTGCTGCCAGTGCTCGACCAACTGCTCGACATTGTGCGGGTACTCTACCTGCATGCGCCGTGGCAGGCGCACTGACTGAAAGGTCACCGCCAACTGGGCCTCAGCCTCCCGCACCTGCATCTGCCATACGTGCTCTGTAAATACCGTGTGATCGAACAACAAACAGGCATTCAGATCAGCCAGATCAGCCGGGCGAACGATCATGTTTCCCCTTTCACCACGCAATGCTCGTACCCTCCCAGTCAACTGGGAGCCTATCCTGATTTTACCACCTGGGGCACGAAAACGCAAACAAGCAAGCGTGGCAATAGCCCTCAGGCCGCGATCGCGGGTGATCGTGGGCGATAGGCTGCTCCGCAGCATACAATCCCCATGTACTTGGAGTTGGCTTGCCCTGCGCAAATGGACACACGATCCATTTTCGATTATAATGATTGGCAAGATCTGGCACAAGGAGAGGGGCAGCGGGTGAGCATCAAAGCAGATCGCTGGATCCGGCACATGGTGAACGAGATGGACATGATCACACCATTCGAGCCGGATCAGATCGCAGCAGGTGTCGTGTCGTACGGCCTCTCGTCGTACGGCTACGACGCCCGCCTGGCGGACGAGTTCAAGGTTCCCGCGGCACAACCTGGGGTTCTCGACCCGAAAGGCGGCAGCGGGAGCACGTTTACTGAAATCGAATCACCAGTATTCGACCTGGCCCCGGGACATTTTGTCTTGGGGCGAACGATCGAATACTTCCGCCTACCCCCCGACGTGCTGGCCCTCTGTCTCGGCAAGTCCAGCTATGCGCGGTGCGGGGTCCTGGTGAACGCGACACCGTTTGAGCCGGGGTGGGAAGGGTATGCCACGCTTTCGATCGCCAACCTGGGCACCCGGCCGGTGCGGCTGTACGCCCACGAGGGAATCGCCCAGGTGCTCTTTTTTCAAAGCGACGAACCATGTGAGGTGAGCTACGCCGACCGCCGGGGCAAGTACCAATCACAGCGCGGCATCACACCGGCCCGGCCCGGTTGAGACGAGGAGAAAGGAATCGTGGCCGACCAAGTGCGCAAGGTAAATATCCAGGAGCAGGCGGCTCAACTCGCTGAGCCGTTCACTATGATCGACCTGATCGAGATCGACGACATGACCCTCAGCGTCTTTCTCTGCCACGGGAGCCTGCCCTTTCACCGCCACCTCGACCAGGACGAGCTCTTCCTTGTAGCGAGCGGGACGATTACGGTCGAGGGGGAATGGGGAAGCGTGTTGTTGCGACCGGGTGAGATGACCGTCGTCCCCAAGGGGGTGGGACACCGGTCGTCCTCCCTGCTCCGCTCTCTCGTCTTGCTGCTCCAGCCGCGGCTGGTTGTTCACCGCCGCAACGGCGACCGGCACATCTTTGCGCTCAGGGGCAGAGGCCAGCTCACCAAGATAGACCTTGAAGCAGTGGGCCGGCAGATCGCCGTTCCCTTCCGCCCCGTCTCTGTCGCCGATGTCGACACCTTTGCCGTCCACCTGCTCGCCTGCCAGGGCACCGGTCCCTGGTGGATGTACGAGCAGCAGAGCACCCTCGTCCTCTGCCATAACGGAGCGGTGACGCTCGAAACCAAGGATGACAGGCTGGCGCTGCGGCGCGACGACGTGACGGTCGTGCCGCCTCGGGTTCCTTTCCGCCTATCGAGCACCGAGCGTGCCATAGTGCTCAGCCTCAAACGCCACAAACAGCCGGGTGCGCTGCCTGGCGATTAGCCGCGCCGGCTCATGGAGCAACTCCGCTTTGCGCAGGGCTGCGCTCTCTGCGCCGATCTGGTCTCCAACCGGCACGTGATTGTCCACGGCTACGGCTCGCCCCATGCCCGCGTCCTTTTCGTCGGTGAGGCGCCGGGCTACAAAGGCGGCGACATTACTGGCGTCCCCTTCACGCGCGACCGTTCTGGCGTGCGCATGCAGCAGGCGCTCATCGACCTGGGGCTATCGGCCGAGAGCGATCCGCGGGGGGAGCGGCCGCGCTTGCACTGCTTTATCACTAACATCGTCCGCTGCAACCCGCCTGCCAACCGCACCCCAAGCCAGGCAGAGATTGATCGCTGCCTGCCCTACTTGTGGCAAGAGCTGGCGCACGTCCAGCCCGAGATCGTCGTGCCCATCGGCAATGTCGCCGCGCGCGCCCTCTTTCCGCGCCTCGTCGGCGAGCCGGCACAGCCCATCACAGCCATTCACGCCACTGTCTGGCGTGGGGATGGCGCAATCGTCATCCCCCTGCGCCACCCTGCGCGCATCTCGAACGCCGACATGGCCCGCTTTGTGAATGTGTTGCGTGCGCTTCTCCACTCTTGAAACGAGCCAGTGCCAACCACACGCCACACGCCGGGCAGAGGCTAACGCCGGCCGCGACAATCACTCTCGCGTCACACAGCCCATCTTGGATTCTCAGCGAACCACCGCGAGGTCCGCGTGGAGTGTGGCCAACGAGTCGGCGCCGACCCAGATATCCAGGTCCGCCGCGTCCTGGATCCACCGGCCGGCGCTCGTGCTCCAGTAGCCGAGCTCGGCCGGGCCGAGAAGGAAAGTGACCATCTTGGTCTCGCCGGGCTCGAGCGTGACACGCTGAAAGCCCTTCAGTTCGCGCATTGGTCGGGAGTCGCTGCCCGCCTTCTGATGGATGTAAAGCTGTACCACCTCGTCACCCACCACCGAGCCCGTGTTCGTCACGTCGACTGTCACTGCCACCGAACTCCCCACCTTTACCTGAGGCGCCTCGACCTTCAGGTTCGTGATCGAGAAGGTCGTATAGCTGAGGCCAAACCCGAAGGGGTAGAGCGGCGTCGGAAGTCCGTCCCAGTAGCGTGGATTGTACATCAGGCTGCCCTCGGGCGAGTGCGTGAGGTTGCGTGCGTAGTAGAGCGGCGCGTGGCTGCCCTTGCGCGGGAAGGTGACGGGCAGCTTGCCGCCCGGGTTCACATCACCGAACAGGATGTCGGCCACGGCGTGGCCTCCCTCACTGCCCGGTTCCCATGCCTCGAGGATCGCCGGTACGTTCTCCGCTGCCCAACCGATGCTCAACGGGCGGCCGTTCAAGAGCACGAGAACCACCGGCTTGCCGAGGGCCACGACCGCCTTGAGCAGCTCTTCCTGGCGCCCTGGCAGATCGAGCGAAGCACGCGAAGCAGCCTCGCCGGCCATGTCGGCGTTCTCGCCGAGGACCATCACCACGACGTCCGCATTGTCTGCCGTGGCCACAGCCGTCTGGAAGGCAGTTTCTGCCTGCTCGGGCGTCTGCGGCACCTTCTTGGCTTCGAGGTTCAGGTTCTCGAACCAGGAGGGGATGTCACGCCCGATCTCGGGGCCGGGGGCGTACTCGACCCTCGCTCCCGGCAGCTTGGCCCGGATGCCTTCGAGGAGCGTGACGGCTGCCGGCGTGTGTCCAAAGACCAGCCACGAACCTTCTGTGGCCTCCTTCGAGTCGGCCAGGGAGCCGATCACGGCCACGTTCCTCAGGCTCTTGGAGAGTGGCAGGAGCTGGCCTTCGTTCCGCAGCAGTACCATAGACCGCTGCGCGGCAAGCCGCGCTTCCTGCCGGTGCTCGGGCAGTGCTATTACCTGCGCCAGCTTGGACTCGTCGACGTACGGTTGCTCGAACAGCCCCAGGCGAACCTTGATCGCCAGAATGCGCCGCACGGCTGCGTCGATCACGCCCAGCTTCAGCGTGCCATCCTCTACGAGGCCGGCGAGATGCTGCGCGTAGGTGTGGCTGGCCATGTCCATGTCGACACCCGCACTCAGCGCGCGGAAGGCTGCGTCGCGCCCGTCGCTTGCAAAGCCCTGGGTGACGAGGCTGGCGACGGCAAACGCGTCGCTGACCACAAAGCCCGGGAATGCCCACTCACCCCGCAGCACGTCGCCCAGCAACCAGTGGTTCCCACTCGCAGGCACATCGTTGAGGTCCATGTAGGCGCTCATAAACGTCCCCACGCCGGCTTTCAAGGCCGCCTCAAAGGGCGGAAAGTAGACGTTGCGCAGCAGGCCCTCGGGCAGGTAGACTGGATCGTAGTCGCGCCCGCCATCCGCCGCGCCGTAACCTGCAAAGTGTTTGGCACAGGCCACGATGCGGTCGGGCGCGCCAAGAAACGGTCCCTGGAAGCCGCGGACCTGGGCAGCCGCCATCACCGCACCCAGGAAGGGGTCTTCGCCGGCGCCCTCGACGATACGGCCCCACCGGGCGTCACGGGCGATATCAACCATGGGGCCAAAGGTCCAGTGCAGACCTGCGGCGCGGGCCTCCCTGGCTGCCACGGTCTGCGCCTGTTCGGCCACCGACGGGTCCCACGACGAGGCCATGGCCAGTGGCACGGGAAAGATCGTGCGGTAGCCGTGAATCACGTCCAGCGCGAAGAGGAGCGGGATCTTGGATGGGCTCTCTTCGACGGCGATCTTTTGTAATACGTTGAACTGCTTTGTGTCATTGAGCCACAGGACCGATCCTGCCCCGCCCTTCCGAATGATATCCTCGGGATTGGGCCCCGGCAAGAACGCTGCGGCCCCAATCTGGGTGAGCTGCCCGATCTTTTCCTCGATGCTCAATCGCCCCATCAGAGCCTCGACACGCGCCGTGACCTCGGCTTCCGAGGGGATGCCTCCTGTGTTTGTTTTGACGTCCATAATATCTCCTCCTCGTGATGCCATGCTCCGATCCCGAGGGCGGGCCTACCCCACGCGAGGCGACCGTTCCTCCGCCGGGCTGACATTGACAACGCCTGCTATCATAATGGCATTCCGCACCGCTGTCAATATCTTGCTGCGGGAAGGGAAGCATCAGCCTCGGCCGTCCACACCACGACTTCCGCCTCGATACTCTCCTGCCCCCACGCCAGAGCCACCGACACCCTGTGGTGCCCATCGCGCACATAGTAGACATCGCCCACCTGCACCAGCGCCACCGGCGGCAGGCCGATCCCCTTCTGGTGCGCGTCGGCCACCCGCAGCCACCGCTCCTTCGTCGCTCCATGCAGTGGCCGGAACCGGGTATCCAGGTCGGCGCATCGCCCCTCGCTGCCGCGGACCTGCGCCAGCCGCACCGTCTGCACGCCGCCGTAGCGCGCGGCCACCGGATGGACGGCCGCCAGGGACAGCGGGTGATTCTCCTGCCGCCGCACCTTTGCCCACAGCCGGCCGAGCTTTGCCTGCAGCCGGAGCACGTCGTACTTGGTGCGTGCCTGCCGCTTGTTCGCGCCGCGGCCTGCCTCGTACATCATCTGGCTCATCACTGCTGCCTGGCTTGCGTACATCCCTCGTGCCTCCTTCTCTCTCAGCCTCGCTCTCACTATATCAGGCGGCCGACACGACAGCGTCACCCACTGCGTTACGAGCGTGTTACGAGGAATAACAGGCAGCAACACGTGCCTTGTCACTTGCTGTTGGCTGCCGGCTGCTTGCTGCTGTCCTCAGTTTGTGGTACACTGGGCGCCACAAGGGAGGGATGCATGATCGATCCGTATGCTGCGTACGCACGCTTTTACGATCTCGAGTTCGAAGGCATCGATATGGACCTGCTGCCGATCGAGCAGTTTGCGCGGCGCGCCGGGTCGCCGATCCTCGAGCTGGCCTGTGGCACAGGCCGCGTGCTCCTGCCCCTGGCTCGGGCAGGCTTTGAGATCGTGGGCGTCGACCTGTCACCGGCGATGCTCGAAATCGCGCGGCGCAAGGTGGCCCACGAAGGACTCCAGGAGCGCGTCACCCTGGTTCAGCAGGATATGCGTGTGCTGGCCCTCGATCGCCAATTCAACATGGTTTTGGTCGCCGTCAACTCTTTCTCGCACCTGCTCACTCTCGACGACCAATTGGCCACCCTGTCGCGCGTGCGCGAGCACCTCAGGCCGGGCGGCCTGCTCTTCCTTGATCTGTTCAACCCCGACCTGGCACGCCTGGTCGAGTTTGAAGGGCAGGTGGCGCTCGATAAAGTCAAGATCATGGATGACCCGGATACGGGCCGACGCGTGATGAGGTTCCGATCGGAGCAGGTGGACCTGGCACGCCAGGTGATCGACGTCACCTACGTCGCGGATGAGGTAGACGCGCAGGGAAACGTGAAGCGCACTATTTTTCCCTACTCCATGCGGTATCTCTTTCGCAACGAGCTGAAGCTCCTCCTGCGCCACGCTGGCTTCCACGTCGAGGCTATCTATGGCTCCTACGACCTCGACGAGTTTGATGCAGACAGCGAAAAGCTGTTGGCGGTGGCAATCAAGACAGGCTAGAAGGTTGGAAGATTGAAAGACCGGACGATTGGAAAGCCAGAGGACCGGCAACGGGGGCCGCATCCGCCCACGTGCAATCGAAAATCTGAAATTGTAGATCGTAAATCGATCGATCGCCGTTTCTTCTTGAGGTTAGTGGGATTGGCAGCAGCCGGAGAGGCACTGACCGCGTGTGATGGTGGCGCCAGGCTGGTGCAGTTGATCGTTCCACCCACACCGACTCTGACCTCCACCCCAACGAGCACACCCACTGCGACGCCGACGGCAACGCACACGCCGACGGCGACACACACACCGACGGCGACATGTACCCCCACGGCGACACCCACTCCCACCCCTACCGACACGGCCTCCCCCACCCCCACGGCGACTGCGACCGGGACGCCTACAGAGACACCATCGCCCACCGCCACACCTGGCCCGCTGAAGGTCATTTCGCTCATCCATGGCCCGGCGCGCGCCCTCGTCGTCGACCACGTGCTCCAGCGCTTTGGCACTATCTTTACCTCCGTGCGCGTCGACCTGGGTGAGGCTGTGCCCGACCTGCGCGATTTCGATGCAGTCATCTTTGCTGGTGGCGAGTATCGCCCCGACACGTTTGACGAGCCGATTTTCCAGGCAGAGCGGCAGCGCATCGAGGAGGCCCTCGCCGCGCAGATCCCCATCCTCGGCATCTGCCTGGGCCACCAGTTGATGGTACACTGGCTTGGCGGCAAGGTTGAGCGGCGCAAGTGGGAGATCGGGTGGCTACCTGTCAGCATGACGGAAGCCGGGCGCGCCGACCCACTGCTCGCAGAGCTTGAAAACCCTTTCCACGCCTTTCTGTGGCATGGCGACCAGGTGACCGAGCTGCCGGCGGATGTCGAGCTGCTTGCGTCGAGCGAGCTGTGCCCAGTACAGGCGTACCGGCTGAAGGGCCTGCCAGTATGGGGCGTGCAGTTCAATCCGCAGTATGACCCGGTGATTGCCGAGGGCGTCACGCGCCACGCTCAGTGGATCGAAAAGCTCGGTTACAGCCGCGACGAGATCGTCGCAGCCGGCTATCGCGAGTACGACGACGTGGCAGGCAAGATATTTGGCAGCTTTTTTCGCTCGGCGCAGCGAGGCTAAGTGTCACCCCACCACGCGACGCGCTGGTTCCCCCTGCTCTGCCTGCTTGCGGCCTGGGCACTCGGTAGCTGTGGCCTGGGCACTACACCCACGCCAGCTACAATGGTTGCGCCTGGTGCCGGTACCACGACGGCCACGATGGCCGTGGCGAGGCCAGGGCCAACAGATACCGATACCGCCACCCCGTCTCCTTCTCCCACTCTACAGGCGACTGCCACGGCCGGGCCAACGGCGACCCCCATCCCGTCCCACACGCCGCCTCCCTCCCCCACTGCCCTTCCCTCTCCCCCACCCCCACCGCCACCACCTACCCCTGCCCCACTCGTGCAGGGTGGCGCACTCGACCTGTCTCTCGGCTGGCGCCTGGACGCGAACGGGCACCTGACCGCCGGGGTTGTGAGTGCCGGCGGCGCGCCACGCTCGTTCCTCGCCTCTCTCGGGCGGACGGTGTACGCCGTCGATGATCGAGGCAACGTCGTCTGGCATCAAAAGACGCCGGGACCTGTCTACGCCCTTGTGCCGGTGGCTGGCGGCGGCGTCGCGGCAGGCGACGACGCGGGCTATGTCACCCTGTTCGACGCAAACGGACAACGACTATGGCGTGCGGACCTGGGCACACGTGTGACGGTGATGGCGGCCGCCCCCGTCGATGGAGGTGGCTTGCTGGCAGGTGGGTGGGATGAGAAACTGACCTGGCTGGACGCGGACGGTAGCGTCGCCTGGCAGGCGGACGCAGGCGGCCCGCTGAGCGCCCTCTCTCTTCTGCCATCGCCCACAGATCTCGTGGTTGTCGCGACGATACACGGCGAGGTGCGCGCATACGACACCGAGGGACAGGAAGTCTGGCGGCTGGATCTCGATGCCCCCGTCGCGGCACTCGGCTCGCTGCCCGCTGATCCCAGGCCGGTGCTGCTTGCAGGCGTGCAGGACGGGCGCCTGGTGGCGATCGACGCCGGCGGATCGATCTCGTGGGAGGTACCACTCGGCACTGGTGCCCCTGTCTGGCAGGTAGCCGAGTTGTCCACTGGATCGTGGTCCATCCTCGCCGGCACAGCGGGAGCCAAGCCCACGCTCGTCCACCTGTCGGCAGCCGGCGACATCCAGTGGGTCGTATCCATGCCTGCCTCTGTGACCGCAGTCGAGGTAATCGATCTTGATGCCGCCGGGAATAGCTCTGGCGCCGGCACACCAGAGATAACCGCGGGGCTCGCGACCGGCGAGGTGATCGTGTGCGATCTTCAGGGCCGGCAGCGTGGGGTGGTGCACGCCGGCCTTCCGGTGTGGGGCCTGGCGGCTGCGTCCGATGGATCGCTGATCGCGCGCGCCGACGTTGTCGCCTGGCAGATACGCTCCCAGCCTGGCCCCACCGGGAGCCCATGGCTGCACGTTCCCCCGCTGGCGCCTGCCGGGCGGCAAGATCTGGTTGGCGGCGTTCTCCCCGAGCCCGGCGAGACCGAAGAGGGAGAAGGCGGGGCCTCCGACGCGGCATTGGCCACCCTTCTCTTCCTGGGCGACGTCTCGCCCGGCCGATCGATGGAAGCACAGATCCTCCGCTTCGGACCCGACTATCCGTGGCAAGGGCTCGCTCCCTTGCTCCCGGTCGTGGGCGCGGCACGAGACGACACCCTCCTGGTCGTCAACCTCGAGGCCGTACTCACAAAGCGGGGTGAGGCCATGTCGAAACCATACGTGATCCGGGCACACCCCCTGTGGGGCGAGATGCTCGCCGCCGGAGGGGTCGGGTTGGCCAGTCTGGCGAACAACCACGCCCTCGACTATGGCCCCGAAGGTCTCGACGACACCCTGGCCGCCCTCGACGCCCTGGGCATCGCCACCGCGGGTGCAGGCAGCGACCGTGACGAAGCACACCGCCCCGCCCGTTTCACCCTCAACGGCGTGCGCGTTGCCCTCCTCGCCTACGCTGCCGCGCGCTGGGACGGCTCGGCCGACGTGCCACACACGGAACGGATCGCGTGGGCCACCCCGTCACAGATTGCCGCCGACGTGCGCGCCGTGCGTCCCGAGGTCGACCTGGTCGTCGTCCTCCTGCATGCCGGCACCGAGTATGCGGCCACGCCGTCGCCCGACCAAGTGGCTGCGGCCCGCGCCGCCGTCGACGCGGGTGCTGCCCTGGTCGTCGGCCACCACCCGCATGTGCCCCAGAGTGTCGAGCGCTACAAAACCAGCCTGATCGTCTACAGCCTGGGCGATGCCATCTTTGACATTCCGCGCCAGGCTGCTATGCGTGGCCATCTGCTGTATGTGCGGATCGGGCGCGATGCAAACGGCACAGGATACGAGGTTCAGAGCGCCGAGCTGTGGCCATTCTGGATCGAGGGCGCCATCCAGCCCCGCCTGCTCGACGACGGCGAGGACAAGATTCTACGCCACTCCATCTATCCCTGATTCCTGCGCCGCAGCATGTGTGCGTCTAGCACCCCCTGCACCTTCTGGATCAGGGTCTCCACCGTGAATGGCTTGGACAGAAACGCAGCGCCTGGCGGCAGCGCGTCCGGGTCGAGCAGGATATTGTCGGCATAGCCTGACATGTAGAGCACCGCGGTCTCTGGCCGCGTCGCCTGCAGATCGTCCGCTAGCTTCTTTCCATCCATCAGCGGCATCACCACGTCGGTCAACAACAGATCAATCCGTCCGCGATACTCACGGCTCAAATGCAGGGCATCGATCCCATTGCTGGCCTGGAGGACCTGGCACCCGTACGATTGTAGCACGCGCGTCGCTAGCGTGCGCACCGCCTCGTCATCCTCCACCACCAATACTACCCTCCTCGGGCCTGTTGCACGCTGTGCATCGAGCAAGCCAATAGGCACGGCTGCCGCCACGTCCGCATCGAGACAGCGCGGTAGGTAAATGTAGAAGGCTGTCCCCTGACCTGGCTCACTTTCAACATGGATGTGCCCGCTGTGCTGCTTGACAATGCCAAACACGGTAGATAGGCCAAGGCCTGTGCCCTGACCGCGCTGCTTGGTCGTGAAAAAGGGCTCGAACAGGTGCACCTTTACCGCCGCATCCATCCCCTCTCCCGTGTCTACCACGCTGAGCAGCACGTGCTCGCCCGGCTCTGCGTCGACGTGGAAGGCGACGTAGGCCGGGCTGAGCGTAACATTTTCCGTCTTGATGGTCAGGATGCCCCCGCGCGGCATCGCATCGCGGGCATTCACCACCAGGTTCATCATCACCTGCTCCATCTGCGCCGGGTCCGCCCGCACGGCCCACAGATCCTCTTGCAGGTCTGTCACAAGCTGGACGTCCTCGCCGATGATCCGCTGCAGCATGCGCTCCAGGTCTCCTACGATGCGGTTCACACTCACCACGTGTGGGTCGATCACCTCCCGCCGGCTAAAGCTGAGGAGCTGTTTTGTCAGCTTGGCGGCGCGGTCGCCCGTCTGCCGGATGTGTTGCACGTGCTCCCACAGAGGGTCTTCGGGGCGAAGCTGCCGCTCCAACAGGCGTGTGCTCAGGTGGATCACGGTCAGCAAGTTGTTAAAGTCGTGGGCAATCCCGCCGGCCAGCCTGCCGAGCGCTTCCATCTTTTGCGCCTGCTGAAACTGCTCTTCTAGCTGCATCTCGCGCGTGACATCGCGCATTGTCGCCACGTGGTTGATCACTTCGCCCGCTCCTGTGATCCCCACAGCACCATCCCGGCTTTCGGGCGGAGCGGTGCGCACCGGCGTGATTGTCATGTCGACGACATAGGGGATACCATCTGGCTTCCTGCCCGTGATGCGCCCCTGCCAGATCTGGCCGGACATCACGGTAGACCACAATTCGTGATCCGCGGCCACCTCGGCCATAATCGCCGCAATGCCTCGGGAGCCGGTCCCGACCACCTCGCTACGCTTCAGCCCCGTGATCTGCTCAAAGGCGGGGTTGGCATACAGGATGGTGAAGTCGGTGTCGGTGATGACCACCGCCTCGGCCGCCTGCTCCACCGCAGCGCTCAGGCGCCGCTCCGTTTCTTCCAGGCGCGCGCGGGCCAGCACCGTCGCCGCCTGCTCGGCGACGCGGCGTGCGAGCCCGATCTCGTCAGCGCCAAAATGGCGCCGTTCCCTGGTCATCACTTCGAGATACCCGACGACCTGTCCCTCTACGATCAATGGTAGCCACAGGCCCGCGGCCTGCTCCGACCAGCCAAGAAGCCGGCGAACGGCGACATCGCGCGCCGCAGGGTCTTTGGCACTGCCATCCAGAACCAACACCTCAGCGCCCCCTGGGCGACCCTCCAGGTCGGGAATCGTCTCGAATATCTCCTGAATATCGCCCTCACCGTCGAGGCGAATCTGCTCCACACCAGCCCCGGCCTGGCCCTGGTCCAGGTGCGCGGCGACCACGCTGCCCTCTGTACGATCCAGGTTGAGCAGCCAGGTGACCACGCGCGGCACGTCAAAAGCGTAGGCCAGCTCCTGGCAGATCGTCGCCAGGGTTGCTTCTACCGGTCGGCGCGCGGCGGCGGCAGCGACGATCCGGTTCAGGAACGCAAGGTCGCGGTTGCGGCGTTGGATCTCTTCTTCCGCACGCTTTCGCTCAGTGATGTCGCGCATGGCATAGATCACGCGCGCCACCCGGTTCTGGTCACTCGCCGGCGTGCCATCCACCACCGTAGCCTGAACCTCGAAAATGCGTCCCTGGTATTGGTGCACACACGTCGCCATCCGCTCGCCCGTGTGCGGCGACTGCGACCTGATACCTGCCAATTGCTCCAGTGCACACTCTGTCCGCGTGCAGCCCCCCACCCGCCCCAGGGGTGGGTGCCCGCGGCTCGGGCCCGAGTTTCCCTCGGACGGACCCTGGAGGTCTGGTACCGGAGTTTGTTCACCGTCGTGGCCCACATCGAGTATCGAGGCATACGCCTCGCCCACCAATTGCTCGATCGGGAGATCGACGAGATGCGCGAATGCCAGATTGCCACGCACCACGCGCCCTTCCGAATCAACAAGAACTACCGGGTCCTGCATCGCGTCGAACGTCGCCTCCCAGTCGCGCTTGGCCTGCTCTACAATACGAAAAAGCTGCGCATTCGCGATCGCGACGCTCGCCTGATCGGCAAACGCCTGCAGCCGGTCCGCGTGTGTCTGAGAGAAAAACCCCGGTGTCGCACTATCCACGTTCAGGAACCCGATCAGCCGGTCGCGTGCCCGGATCGGCGCCGCAGCGTACGAGTGGATCCAAGCCACTTCAGGCAAGCTCACCCATCCTTCGTAAGTGCTTGTGTCGGCGATAATCATCGCCTCACCCGTCTCCTGCATCCAGCGCAAGCTCGGCGTGTCAACCAGTGGCAATGCGAGTGACTCGACATTGGTCCCAAAACGGTCGTAGCCGCGGCAGCGGACGATGCGCGCCACATCTCCTTCGATCAGCGTCACATTCACCGCATCCCCGGGAATGACGCGGTCCACCTGCTCCAGGATCTGGTCCAGGATCTGGTCCAGATCCAGGCTGCTGCTCACCGCCGTCGTCGCCTGGCGCAGCGCTTCTGCCAGCTCCCGCTGCTCCCGCTCTGCTTCGAACAGATTCGCATTCTCCATCGCGATCGCCGCCTGGGCTGCAAACGCCCGTGCCAACTCGGCGTGCTCATCTGTATAGAAGCCATACTCACGCTTGTCGAGTGCGATCATGCCGATCAACCGATCGCCAAATAGGAGTGGCACCCCCAGCCACGATCGGATGCCGGCCGCGGCGTGTGGCTCGCGTTGAAACTCTTTGTAGTCGGCCGATGCGTCGTTCAGAATCACCGGAGCGCGCGAATTTGCAACTCGGATGTTTGGGTTGTCGTCTGCCTGCAAATCAAAGCTGACGCCGACGAGGCTGGCGATGTTCTCAAAGCCGACGCCCCCGATCAAAACCATTTTGGAAGTGCCCGTCACCTCATCATGGACTAGCTGCTGCACCGATGCGCTATCGTACGGCACCACCTGCTGCAGCTCGCTCAAAATCAGGCCGAGCACCTTCTGCAGGTCAAGGGTAGCGCTGAGCGCCTGGGTGGCCATACGCAACGTCTCTGCCTCGCGGCGGCGGCGTGCCTCGGCCTCGAACAGCCGGGCATTTTCCACCGCGATCGCCGCCTGATCGGCAAACAGGCTGGCCAGTCGCACCTCGTCCTCCGCAAAGACACCGGTGTGCCGGTCGTCGGTCAGGTTGATGACGCCGATCACCCGGTCACCCACCTTCATCGGCACCCCCAACACGCGGCGGAACTGGTCTCTGGCATACGCACCGGCGCGCCCATCCCACTGCTGATAGTCCTCCACCATCATCGGTTCGCCCGTTTCTGCAATGCGTCCCGATAATCCTTCGCCCAGATGCAAGATCGTGCCAATGCGTTCCACAGGCAGGTTGTGCCCAACCACCAACTCGAGCGTCTGCCCGTCTGGCCGCGCCAGGTACAGCCCGCCCATCCGTACATTGGCCAGGCGAGCGGCACGCTCCACGATAGCCGACAGGAGCGTGGGCAGGTTCATCTGCGCGTTGATCTCGAGCGAGGTTTCGTACAGCGCGGCCATCTCCTGCGCATGTCGCGCCAGTCTCTCCTCTGCCGCCACCCGGTCGCTGATGTCGGTAAACACGGCAAGTGTGCCCACAAAGCGCCCGCGAGTCTGCTCGTCGCCGTCAAAGCGCGGACTGCCGCTGATCAGCACCGGGAAACGGCAGCCATCACGGCGCACCAGCTCCACTTCGTATCGGTCCGTTTCGCCCGCCAGACGCCGGCGATCGGCGGCGGCCACGATCGGCTGCTGATCCTCCGGAACCACGTGTGTCCAATGTACACCGACGAGACTATTTCCAGAGGATGGTGACCCATCGTAACCGAGCATCTCGGCAGCCGCAGGGTTCACAAAGGTAAAGTAGCCATCAGCATCCTGGAGAGCAATCCCCTCGGCCATGTTCTGGACAATGCTCTCGTTGAATTCTTTCAGGCGGCGCAGTTCCTTTTCCGCGTGCACCCGCTCGATGGCGAGGCCGATCTGGCCCGACACAAACTCCAGAATTTCCTGCTCATCGCGCCCGTAGGCAGTCGGATCTGTATAACTCTGGACCACGAGCGCGCCGGCCGCAGCCTGCCCCGGGTCACGCGCTGCACTCCCTGATGCTTCGAGTGGCACCCCCAGCCACACCTTTGATGGTGTGCCCACAAGCTCCACCTCACCCGTTTCCTCGAGTGCGCGCATCTCTTCCTCGCGCGCGAGCAGTGGGCGGTTGGTCCGGATGACGTACCCTGTGAGTGTGTTTCCGGCAGGAAATGTGCGAAACTGGGAAGCGTAGGCGGCACCATCATGTTCGTCCACGAAATAGGGCAGTGCGATCTCGTCCTTTGCGGCATCATAGATCGCGACAAAGAGGTTGCGTGTATCGAGAAAGGTGCCGAGCTCGCGGCGAATGGTGTCGAACAGAGTCCGCTCGTCACGTGCCAACTGAACGGCGCCTGCAATGCGGTAGATCAAGCCCTGGATCTCGAGTGCCCGCTTGCGCTGGGTGACATCCTCAATCGTGCAGTCGAACCACTCCACCTCCCCCGTCGTTTCGTCGATCACCGCCTTGGCCATCACACTGCCCCACATCGTCGTGCCATCGGATCGCTTCAGGTTGAGATCGACGCCCGATACACTGCCCTGCTCGATGACCCTATCAGAAAAAGCCCGGCGCTCGGCAGGGTTGGCGTACAGATCGGATACATGGATCTTGGCCAG
This sequence comes from Anaerolineae bacterium, assembly GCA_016929795.1. The sequence goes on along the minus strand of JAFGIA010000202.1, from coordinate 32,322 downwards.
ATCCTGCTCCGATTCAAAGCCAAACATATGCAAAAAGGCCTGGTTGGCCATGAGAAAGCGGCCCTGTTCGCCAGGCGAGGTACGATACACGCCAATCGGCAAGTTCTGGACGAGTGTGCGGTAGCGTTCTTCACTCTCGGCAAGTGCCTGACGCGCTTCCTTGTGCTCAGTCACATCGGTATAGACGGCCACAGAGCCGACCGGCTCTCCCTCGACGATGATCGGCGAGCCGGCGAGGATAACCGGGACCGGTGTTCTGTCGCGGCGGTAGCGCACGGTTTCTGTCGGCGGGATCGTCTCGCCACCCAGTGTACGGCGGGTCAGGTCGAGGGCCTGGCAGTAGTGTTCGGGGTTGGGGCCGGCGATCAGGGTATCGAGGTCGGCGCCGATCGCTTCCTCACGAGTGTAACCAAAGAGGCGCGTCGCGCCGGGATTCCACTCACGGATACGCTGGGCAGCGTCGACAGTGACTACAGCATCGGGAGTGCAGGCGATCAGGCGCTCGAGGTAGAGGCTGCGCTCTTGACCGAGTTGCTCGATCCGCCTACGCTCGGCAAGCTCGGCTTGGGCACGATCGTACAGGCGGGTGTTCTCGACGGCAATGGCAGCGTGATCGCTAAAGAGGCGGAGCAGGTTACACTCCTCCTGGTCAAAGCCAGGCTCTCCCGGCAGTCGAAACACGTCGATCACGCCGATCACCTGCCCCTGCCACCCCATCGGCGCGGCCAACACCGGGCCAAAGGGATCATCCTCGGCGAACGCGCTCGCCTTTCCCTCCCACGTGGCATAGTCCTGGATGATGAGGGGCTCGCCGGTACACATGACGCGCCCGGCGGCACCCACACCGCAAGGGAGGACGATACCCCGGTAATCACGTGGCGTGTTGTAGCTGACGACACAACGTGCCTGTCCGTGGGGTAGCCGAGCCTGCCCGCTCGGGAATTCGACCAGATAAAGGCCGCCGCCAGGGGCGTTGAGAAGCTGCGTGGCACGCTCGACAATTGTCTGGAGCAAGGAGGGCAAATCGCGGCGAACTGTGATGTCCAGAACGGTAGCCTGAAGTGCACTCAGCGCCTCTGCCCGCCGGCGCACGACTTGTTCCGGTTCTGTGCCCGACGTGCTGTGCTGAACGCTGCGTGGCCCAGCACCCGGCTGAAGCGGAGTCGAACCCTGCTCCACTACGTCGCCCATCAGGCGCTCCTTTCGTTGCAAGTACAGACCGGTGATTCTGTGAATGTGGCCGGGCGCCGTGCTTGCGAGTTTTCGGCAGGCGTACAGCCATTCTGCTATCTATTCTGATCCGTGGAGCGACTGCCGTGCAGTCGCGATGCGACGAATCCGGCATGGTACGGCAAACAACCAGCGCTTGCATTATACCACAGAACAGCAAGCAGGAAAAGGGATAGCTACTCTACAATCAGTTGGACATCGGAGATCAGGCTGTCATAGTTCCAGCCCGAGGCATAGATCTCGAGGCTGATCAAGTACATCGGGCGGCTGTCGCCCAGAAGGTCGCTGAGGTTGCCCGACTCGTACGAGTACCACACGTCCTGGGCAATTTGCTCGCCCAGAGGATTTCCCCAGGCATCGGTGGCGATCGCATAGCCAGCCTGGTTCTGGTAGTAAAAGCCGTGGGTCCAGAAGTGGTTGTTGCCCCACTCGTCTCGATAGTCCAGCCGCACAATAACCGGGAACTCGGAGCTTTGCTGCCCCCCTCCCGACAGGCTTTGGAACCTGACAAGGACGTCGAGGGCGATACCAATCCGGCGAAAATCGCGCACATCCTGATCCAGTTTCTGGCTAATAATCACCTCGGTGTGGGTTCCATCGTCCGGCTCGAGACGGAACAGGCGTGCCGCCCGGCGCCCACCATCCTCGACAATGCTCACGTGACCTGGCTGAATGGCGGTGGTGTACACAATGGTGCTGGTAATCCAGGCGGTTTCGAGAGGCTCCTGAAAATCGCCGTTGCGCACGAGATTGCGGGCGGTGGGCATTGGCCCGACAATGGTGCCAGCCGCGTCAACCGAGCTGCGCATTCCATCCGACAGCACGAGGCCAGTCGGGTCGGAACCGACCACGGCTCTACCGCGCAGCACGGTCACCTCTGTGCCCTCAGGGGTGACTTGGACACGGTAGCTGCCCTCGTCCAAGAGCACTGAGGTTTGCGGCGTGAGCACGGTGAACCGGGTATCCCTCTCGCCTGCCAGAGCGCGGCCGATGCTGACCCGGCCGCTGGTCAAGGTCACGGATACCTCGTTCGGCCTGTCGCTGGTGCGAAAGCGCGGCGAGCCTGCACGGTCGAGGGAAAAGGTCGTGTTGCTATAGAGGGTGATGTGGCTACGCTCAAAAAGGTCCAGGATGGCACGTGTACCTTCCGAGATGACGATCTGATCGCCAGGCAGCACGGTCGCCGTTTCGGGAACCCCGAAAGGGAGCCCGTTTTCCTCTCGGCGCACGAGCGGCGTGCCCGCGATCCGCTGCAGGCGGGCTTCCTGGTCCTCAAAGGCATTCATCAAGTACGCACGCACGCCGAGCGGGATCGAGACGGCGAGCACACAAAAGAGGATAAACGCCGTCCAGAGGACTGTCCAGGCAAGCCGGGAAGGGTTGGTGCGCATCTCAGTAGCGCACCTCGAAGCGGTCCAGGGTGCCAGTGGGTGTAGGCCAGCGCGTTTCGACATGAGTGACAAAGGCCGGGCGCTGCCCGGTGCGCAGAAAAGCCAGAAGCAGGTCAACCTGCTCACGCCAGCCTTCGGCGACAACTTCTACGGTGCCGTCCGCCTGGTTCCTGACGTAACCGACCAGGCCCAGCTCCCTGGCCCGCTGGCGTGTGTAGTATCGAAAACTGACACCTTGCACACGTCCGTGGACGATGGCGTGCAGCCGAACGGTGGCTGGCATTGTGTCACTCATGGCCCTGGATTATAACACGTCCCTTGCCTGGTGCCAAACCAGGTCATCTGCGCGCCCCCACGAGAATAATCCGCGCACGGTCATACGCTTCGTGATACTCGACGACGAAATGATGGACTCCATCGCCGAGGCTGATGCTTCCCTGCCGGGGATTCCCGCCGGAAAGGTCCCAGGCGTCGACGATCAGGCTCCCGTCGAGCCAGAAGCGCGCCCCGTCGTCGGCCGCCAGCCGGTAGAAATAGATGCCGGCAGGCAGCCACTGGTCACCTGTCCACCGCACCGAAAAGTTGTCGGCGGGGAGGCCATCTGGCGCCCCGGTCCCCCAGTCAAACGAGATGGCGCTATCGTCGCGCACCAGGACTGGCGCCCCCTCGAGCGCCGGGTTGTCATAGTACTCACCGCGCCACACGTCGGGCAGGGCACCATCGGCCGGTGGCGCGGTGGTAGGCTCGGGTGTGGGCGAAGGTGTCTGGGTGGGAAGGACGGTCGGTACTGGTGTGTCGGTCGGCGCCACAGAGGGCGTGGCCGTGGGGGTGGGGGTGGCAGTGGGCGGCGACGCCTGGCTCCAGGCAAGCCTCACCATGGCACCGCCCAGGTTTTCATAGTACTCGAGGCGCAAAGAGTGGACCCCCTCGGACAGATAGATGGTCAGCGTATAGTCTTCGAGAACACCATCGTGCCACTGGTCCACCATCAACTGGCCGTCGATCCAGAGCCGGACGCCATCATCGGCCGACACCCGGAACTGGTAATACCCGCCCAGGAACTGCACCTGGCGGGTCCAGCGGGCAGAAAACTGGTCATAGGGCAGGCGAGGATCAGGCGAGCCCTCGCCCCAGTTGAAATCGATGACCAGATCATTGCGGACAAAGGCAGGTGTGCCCCCTGGGGTGGTGCCGGCAAAGTACTCCCCGAGCCAATCGGTGATCACGGGTGCGAAGGTGGGTGTCGAGGTAGGCGTCGCGCTCTCGCTCGGAAATAGGGTGGAAGTAGGCTCAGTGGATTCGGTAGGCAGCCGGGTGGGCAGGGGTGTGGGTGGGGGAGAAGTGGGCAAGGGTGTGGGCAGGATTAGATCGAATCGAGTGGTCGCCTCCATCGCCGACCGGCTGCCACGCGCGACCACTTCGGCCCACGACTCGCCGATCCAGCGCATCTCGTTCGGGAAGGTAAACGCCGCGCGCATGTTCCCATCGTCGTCGGCCACCGCCGCGGCATAGGCATAGCCGCGATCGCCCGGCTCTGACGGGGCGCGCAAAAAGACAAAGACCGGCTCGCCGGGCCACCAATCGCGCCCGGCCACGCTGATCAGGGTGTTGATATAACCCTGCTGGGGCGCAATGGCAATCGCCGCCTGGCCCGGCGTGCCCGGCGGTATGGTCACCGGCACCGTCACTTGCTCACCCGGCTGCGTCGTGGGCACGAGGACTGTGTTGGTGATCATCCCGGGCAGATCGGCCGGCTCGCGGTCGAGCAACACCCGAGCGACGAAAAAGCCGACAAGGCACAGGACGATGGCGGCCACCAGGGCCAGGACCAAGAGAAAGTAACCGGCACTGCTGCCGGTCCCCTCTGACTCGTAGAGATCTCGCCTCTCTTGCGGATCTTGGTCTGGATAGGTGTATTGTCTCGACAAGGCCCTGCTCCTTGCTCCGCGCTCATCTTCTAGACGCCCCAGGTGCCACTCTGGTTCCGCGGTGCGTGGCATCTATCCCTGCGTCTATCCCATTGTAACACGAGATCCCGCCTGAGCCAAGTGCGGAGTGGTCCGAAAGTTGTGCTTTTTTGACAAAAGCTGAGCCGTATGCTACCCTTTCTTGTTGGGCACAATACTGTGTGCCCGATCCGTACCGGGGTTGATGGGCACAACGAGGGCCTGCTTTTTCCGTATAGAGGTTGGACATCCCCAGCATGTGAGGTGTGGTTCCCGGGCCTGGCCACGTGGGGAGGCGAGGATAGAGTGAAATGCGAAAACTGTTGTTTGCTTTGATCGTCTTGGCGGCACTCGGCACCGCCGGGTGGTGGGTGTACCAGAACTATTATACAGGGCCCGCAGAGCCGCAGGCGGCACGAGAAGAGGTCGTTGTCGAGCCGGGCACGCTGCTGGCCATGGTCAATGCCACGGGGAATATTCTGCCTGCGCAGCAGACGACGTTGAGCTTTAGGTCAGCGGGACGGGTGGCAAAAGTATGCGTCAAAGAGGGTGAGAGGGTGCAAGCAGGCCAGGAGCTGGCCCGCCTGGAGACCACTGACCTGGACTATGCTGTGTCGCAGGCAGAGCTGGCCCTGGCGACAGCGCAGACCCAGTTGCTCCGCCTGCAGCAGGGGCCGAGCGCGTATGACCGGGCGGCTGCCGAGGCGAGCCTGGAGAGTGCGCGCGCGTCGTACCGGCGGCTGGTCGCAGGGCCGACGGACGAAGAGATCAGGGTGGCGCGTGCAAGCCTGGATCAGGCTGAGGCAGCACTCACCCAGGCGCAGGCAGCCTACGATCAAGTCGCCGACAGGCCCGACGTGGGCCTGTTGCCCCAATCGCTGCAGCTCGAGCAGGCGACGATTGCGTACGAAACAGCCCAGGCAAACTTTGCGCTCGCCACGCGCAAGCCCTCGCAGGCCGAGACCTCGGCCGCTCGGTCGGCCATCGCCCAGGCAGAGGCGGCCCTGGCGCGCCTGGATGAAGGGGTGCAGCCAGAAGAGATCCAACTGGCGCAACTCCAGGTGGAGCAGGCACAGCTCTCACTGGACCAGGCGCGCCACCAGTTGGAAAACAGCGTGCTGAAGGCCTCTCACGAGGGGACGATTACCCTGGTCGGCGTGCGCGAAGGGGAGCTGACCGGAGGGCAACCGGCGTTCATCCTTACCGACCTGTCGAGCTATCACGTGGACGTGATGGTGGACGAGATCGACATCAGCCGTGTGCAGGTGAGCCAGCCGGTCACCCTCACCCTGGACGCGCTGCCAGGCGTCGCGCTGCAAGGAGAGGTGGCGCAGATCGCCGACACGGCGCAGATTGAAACGGGCGTCGTGAGCTACAAGGTGAGGGTGGACCTGGCGCCGGGGGACGCACCGCTGCGCGCAGGCATGACGGCGAACGTGGATATCATCACCGAGCGGCGCGAGGCGGTGCTGCTGGTGCCGAATCGCTTCATCCGCATCGACCGGCTCACCGGCCAGACATTCGTCGACAAGCTTGTGAGCGGCGAGGTGCAGTCATTCGAGATCCAGATGGGATTGCGTGATGAGACGTACAGCGAGGTGCTGGCGGGCGTTGAGGCAGGCGATGTCGTGGTCCTGGTGCTGACCTCGAGCCGCGAGCAGCTCCGCAGCGCGTTTCAAATGGGGCCATAACAATGTCGAACGGGCGAGACCACCTGATTGAAATCGACGCGATCTCTAAAGTATACCAGATGGGCACCGTACAGGTGCATGCGCTGCGCGGCGTGTCACTCGAGATTGACGAGGGCGAATTCGTGGCGATCATGGGGCCGTCGGGGTCGGGCAAGTCGACGCTGATGAACATCGTGGGCTGCCTCGACCAGCCAACAGGGGGCAAATATTGGCTGGGCGGGACTGATGTGGGACGGCTGAACGATAACCAGTTGGCCGAGATCCGGAATAGAATGATCGGCTTTGTGTTTCAGACCTTTAATCTGCTGCCGCGCACCACGGCGTTTCAAAACGTGACGCTCCCCCTCATTTACGGCGGGGTGAGTGCCCGCGAGCGCCGCCGCCGCTCGCAAGAAGCACTGGAAGCAGTGGGGCTGGGGGAGCGGATGAGCCACCGGCCGAACGAACTGTCGGGTGGGCAGCAGCAGCGCGTGGCCATCGCCCGCGCGCTGGTGAGCGAGCCGGCGATTATTCTGGCCGACGAGCCGACGGGCAACCTCGACACCCGGTCGGGCGAGGAGATCATGGGCATCTTTCACCGGCTGAATGAGGAACGCGGCATCACGGTCATATTCGTGACCCACGACCCGGAAATTGCCGAGCAGACGCGGCGCATCATCCGCATCCGTGATGGCCTGATTGAAAGCGACGAAAGGCGGGGTGGAACGTGAGCTTTTTCGAAAGCACCCGCATCGCCCTGCGCGCGCTGCTATCGAACAAGATGCGCGCGATCCTCACCATGCTCGGCATCATCATCGGCGTCGGTGCCGTGATCACACTCATGTCTGTGGGCAAGGGGGTCGAGCAGCTCGTCGAGGAATCATTCCAGAGCATTGGCTCCAACCTGCTCTTTATCGCCCCCGGCTCGCTCGAAGGGACGTCGAGCACCACGCGACCCGAGTTGACGATGGGCGACTATCAAGCACTAGCCGACCCATTCCTCGTGCCCGATGCGCTGGCCGTGGCCCCCGAGTTGTCGTCACGGGCCGACGTGGTGGCAGGCAAGCGCGATATACGCACCGAGATTTCCGGGATCACGCCGGCCTTTGCGTTGGTGCGCAACAAAGAAGTCGAGATCGGTACCTTTATCGGCGAAGCCGACGTGAATGCGCGATCGCGGGTGGCGGTGTTGGGCAGCCAGGCCTACGAAAAGTTGTTCGAAGAGGGCGCCTATCCGATCGGCCAGACGATCAAGATCAACCGCGTGCCTTTCCGTGTGATCGGCGTGATGACAGAAGAGGGGGGCTCCTCTTTTGGCAGCGTGGACAATACCATCTATGTGCCCCTCACCACGGCACAGAGCCGTCTCTACCCCTGGTCGCGCAGCCGCAAGGGCGAGCCGCTCCTGTCGACAATCTATGTGCAGGCCGTCGACGAGTCATTGATGGATCAGGTTGGCGACCAGGTGGCCGAAGTGCTGCGGCGGCGCCACGATATCGCCTTCCGCGACGAGGACGACTTTACAATCATCAAGCAGACAGACATCGTATCGATCTTTGGCGACATCACGGGCGTGCTGACGATCTTTCTCGGCGCCATCGCCGCCATATCGCTGCTGGTGGGAGGTATCGGCATCATGAATATCATGCTTGTATCTGTGACCGAGCGGACGCGCGAGATCGGCATCCGCAAGGCGGTGGGCGCCAAGCGGCGCGACATCCTGCTCCAGTTTCTCGTCGAGGCGATCGTGCTGTCACTCATCGGCGGGCTGATCGGCGTGGCTCTTGGTGCCACCGGGGCGCAGATCGTGGGAGCCCTGGCAGAGCAGTTGACCACCATCGTCACGGCTGACGTCGTGCTCCTGTCCACCGGTGTCGCCGCCGGCGTCGGTCTTTTGTTCGGCATCTATCCCGCCTTCCGCGCCGCGCGCCTGAATCCGATCGATGCGCTGCGTTATGAATAGGAGTAGCCATGCCCGGCAGGGCACCACGATGAATGAAAATGCGGGCCGAGGTCCCTGGGGTACAGGGCGCGCTCGGCGGTCCCAGCGGTGCTATTTTCAAAGAGGCAAGGGGCAAGTGACAAGCCGCAGGGTGTGGGGTGCCGGAAAGTTGCAGCACGTGGGCGCTCTTCTCTGGCTGTTTGCCGCCAGCCTCTTGCTGCCTGGTTGTGCAGGACAGCCGCTGGCGCCAACGCCGACGGCGGTGCCGCTGGTGGCAACCGCCACGCCGCGCACGGCGGCCACGCGCCCAGAGGCGATGGCCACGGCGACTGCGCCGGGGCCAGAAGCCACAGCCGCCGCCCAAACCCAGGAAGTGATAGGGCCTGATCCGACACAGGACGGGGTTGACGCGGCGGCCTATTCCACGGCCGACGAGGCACTGGCCCGCAGCACGGTCGAGGACCTGCTGGCAAGGCTGGTGAGGGGAGAAGCGGAGAGTGTAGCGCGCCTCTACCTGACGGAGAAAGCACGAGCCGCCGGCCTGGACGTGCTGTTGATCGACCTGGCGGGCGGCGAGGCGCCCATTACGCAGGCGACGCTCCTGAGGCTCGAACCCGAGCCTCCGTCGAGCTACCGGGCAGAGGCAGCGCTGCTCCGGGAAGAGGACGTGGCGGAAGCGCCGCAGAGCGTGACGTTCCACCTGGTCTATCAACGCGGCCTGTGGCAGGTCGACGACGCGTCGTGGGATGAGGTGTCACCGGGCGAGGCGTCATCCAGTACGCCACCGGCAGGAGCGGGCGGCACTGCGCAGCCGGCGGCGACGCCGGCACCGACGCGCACACAGCCGGCGGGCAGCAGCGCCCGCGGCGGCAGAGCGACGTCCCCGCTCGTGGGACGGATCGCCTTCCAGGCGAGCAGCGGCGGCCACATTTACGTGGTGAATGCCGATGGCTCGGGGCTGCAACGCATCGCAGACGGGCTCGATCCGGCCTGGTCGCCAGCCGGCGACCGAATCGCCTTTACCCGTTGGCGCTCACCGTGGGGGGTGTACCTGATCCGGCCCGACGGCAGTGACGAGGAGCGCGTCGTCGACGGCAATCAGTTCAAAGAGGTAGCGTGGGCGCCGGGCGGTCGCAGGCTGGCCTTTACCCTGAACCAGGGCAGCAGCGGGCCGCAAGAGGTGTGTTTCTTGGGCTATTGCTTTACCATCCCCGCCTACTCACTCGGTCAGATCTGGGTGGCGGACCTCGACAGCCGCGATCTGGAGAGCCTGCCTGTGGACGACCAGGCTGTGCACGCGCCCACGTGGGACCCGGCCGGTGGGCGGATCGTGTACGCCGGCGAGCGCGGGCTGTCGTGGATCGACCTCGACACGGAAGAGACAGGCCGCTTTGCCAACAGCAGCGCGTGGGACGGGTCGCCAGCCTACTCGCCCAACGGGCAGCGGATCGCTTTCATGGGCCGCGCGCACGACCGGTGGGAGATTTTCGTGATGAATGCGGATGGCAGCGGGCGCCGGCAGCTCACGCAGAGCAGCCGGGATGCCAGGGCTCCAGGCATGGACGAGCCCCCGCACAACGTCGCCCCGGCCTGGTCACCCGACGGCAAACAGATCGCCTTCCTCTCGAACCGCGACGGCCGCTGGCGGATCTATGTCATGAACGCCGACGGCACCGACCAGCGACCGCTGTTCGCCGGAGCGGCAGACGGGGTCCGGATCGTGTACGATTGGGCCAGCGAGCGGGTCATCTCCTGGGGGCCGGCACCCTAGGCCTGGGGGAAGCCCTCCACTTTTTTGCCCGGAGCCCCGGAACGGGGCCGGGAGCGTGGATTTAAAAGCAACCCTTCGGCCCTTTGGCCATTTACCCAGTGTGTTCGAAAAACAAAGGCTCCCACACCGCCGCCGGCGGGGCGTGGGAGCCTGGCTTTTCTGGATAGGCGGTTACGGATAGATCCGGCCCAGCAGACGTGGGTAGGGGATCGTCTCGCGGATATGGTCCAGCCCACAGATCCACATGACGGTGCGCTCGATGCCCAGGCCAAAGCCGCTGTGGGGCACGGAGCCATAGCGGCGCAGGTCAAGGTACCACTCGTACGCCTCGCGCGGCAGGCCGTGGCGCTCGATCTGCTTTTCCAGGTACTCGAGGTCGGGCGAGCGCTCGCCCCCGCCAATGATCTCGCCATAGCCTTCGGGCGCAAGCAGGTCGGCAGAGCGCGACAGCTCGGGCCGGTCAGGCTCGACGGCCATGTAGAAGGCCTTGACGGCGGCCGGGTAGTGGTGCACGAACACTGGCTTTTCGAACTGCTCGGCGACGTAGGTCTCGTGCGGCGCGCCAAAGTCCTCGCCCCACTCGATGGCGGGCACCGGCTCGTCGTTGGGCGGGATGCGCGCGCCCGCCGCCGCGCCGCGGTTGATCCTCTCGACCGCCTCGTCGTACGAGATGCGCGGGAAGGGCGGTGCGATCTTTTCGAGGCGGCTCAGGTCGCGCCCGAGCAACTCCAGCTCACGCTGGCGTTCACGGAGCGTGGTCTGCACAAGGTAGCTGACAAATTGCTCCTGGATCTCTATGTTCTGCCACAGATCGACGTAGGCCGCCTCGGGCTCGACCATCCAGAACTCCTGGATGTGGCGGCGCGTCTTGGACTTTTCGGCGCGGAAGGTGGGGCCAAAGCAATAGACCTTGCCAAAGGCCATGATGTTGGCCTCGTTGTAGAGCTGCCCACTCTGGCTGAGGTAGGCAGGCGTGCCGTGATAATCGGTTTCAAAGAGCGTCGTCGTCCCCTCGCAGGCAGCAGGTGTCAGGATGGGGGTATCCATCAGCACAAAGCCATTGTCGTCGAGCCAGTCGCGGATGGCCTTGATGATGGTGGCACGCACGCGGAGCGTGGCCCACTGGCGCGAGGAGCGCAGCCAGAGGTGGCGGTTCTGCATCAGGAAGTCGACGCCGTGCTCCTTGGGGGTAATAGGATATTCGCCCGTGACGAACTGGACCACCTCCAGGTCCGTCACACCCAGCTCGCAGCCGCCTGGAATGCCAGGCGCGCGCTCGTCGGCGCGCACCACACCGGTGACAATAAGCGACGACTCTTGCGTCAGGCGACTCGCGGCGTCAAATACCTCCGGTGTCACCTCTTTTTTGAACACGATGCACTGGAGAATGCCGGTGCCGTCGCGCACCTGCAAGAACTGGAGCTTGCCTTTGCCCGTTTTGGCATAGAGCCAGCCCTTGACGGTTACCTCTTGTCCCACGTGTTGGCCGATCTGCTCGATCGAAACTTGTTCCGCCATGTTTCCGACTCCTTGCTGGATGGGGAGTATTATACCATAAAAATGGCTGGGCGCACATTGTGCGTGATGCGTGAAGGCTGTTCTTCACGCATCACGCATCACGGTATTTGGGATCGGACTATCCCTGAAACGGCAGCCAGAAGAAGGCGAGGGCGATAATGATGTAGAGGGTCAGGAGCATCGCGCCCTCCAGCCAGCTCGACTCGCCGTCGAGCGACACCATGGCGGCGATGAGGACAGCGACCATCAGGGCGATCAGCTCAAACTGGTTGAACACCAGGGTGAGGGGGTTGCCCATAAAGAGGCTGATAAAGACGAGGAGCGGCGCGACAAAGAGGGCGATCTGCAAGCTGGAGCCGACAGAGATGGCCAGGCTGAGCTCCATCTTGTTTTTGAGGGCCACCTGCACTGCCACCAGGTGCTCGGCGACGTTGCCGATGAGGGGCACAATGATGATGCCGAGAAAGAACTCGCTGATGCCGATCTCGAGGACGACGTGCTCGACGGTGCCGACGAGCAGCTCGCTCATGATCACGATGCCCAGGGTGGATATCCCCAGCACGCCGGCTGACACGGCCAGCGACCAGTGAGGCGCTTCTTCGGTGGCAGAGGCCGGCCCCTCGCCGGCAGCACTCTTGTCGCGGCCGTCGCGCAGTTGGTACCACATCGCCAGCGCGTAGAGCAGGATCATCAAGCCAGCTACGCCGAGGCTCAGGTACTCGACCGCGTCGTGGTCGACGGGCTCGATGCTGTGGCTAAAGAGAGACGGGATGACGAGCGCGGCGACGGCGAGGATCAGCATCGTGGCGTTCATCCCGGCATAGCGTGGGTCAAAGCGCTGCAAGCCGTTGCGCAGCCCACCCACCAGCACGGCCAAACCCAATACCAGCAGGATGTTGCCCAGGATGGACCCCGTGAGGGAGGCGCGCACCAGCTCCAGCATGTGCGCATTGATCGCCGGGTTCATCAACCCCTCGCGCAGCGCCATGATGGTGATGATCAGCTCGGCTGCGTTGCCCAGCGTGGCGTTGAGCAATCCGCCCAGGCGCGGGCCGGTGTGCACGGCCAGCGCCTCTGTCGCCTCACCCATTAGCCCTGCCAGCGGGATCATGGCCAGCCCGGAGGAAACAAAGACAAAGAGGGGGCTCCACCCCACCAGTTCGGCCACGATCGCTATGACGATAAAGATCAGTAGAGCGTAGAGGGCTTTCACAATTCATCTCCTTTGCCAGCATCGTCATTTCGAGATTCCTGCTCGACGCCCGGATCGGACAGAGAGGATGGTGTACCGGTAGCCCCCCCCCCAGCTTCCCTGCCTATCATGCGCCACACATAGAACATGCGCTGGAACGTAGTCAGCAGGCTGGTAGCAGCAATGATGGCGAGGCCAATCGGTGCCAGGTCGAGCACCATGGCAACGATCAGGATTGCCACGCGAGGCGGGCGGGTCATAAAGCCGGCCTTGCACTCTACCCCCACGCCCTCGGCGCGGGCGCGCGTGTAGCTGACCATGAGGGAGCCGACGACCGCCACCAGGATGAGCGGCACCACCCACATGCCCCAGGCATCGCCGGGCACCACCCGGGCATAGTGGATGCTCAACCCGAGGAACACGATCGATTCTTCAAAGCGATCGATCGTCGAGTCGAGAAAGGCGCCAAAGCGGCTGCCCTTGCCGCTGACGCGCGCCAGGGTGCCGTCGAGGGCGTCGCACAGGGCCGCGACAATGTAGGCCACGCCTGCCCAGCGGATCTCGCCCAGGGCAGCAAGCACGGCTACGCCGATCGTCAGCAGCAGCCCAAGGTAGGTGACCGCATCGGGCGACACGTTCCAACGCGCGAGCGTGCGTCCCACAGACTCGAGGGTAGGGCGACTGACGTCGCGGGCTTTTTGTTCAATCGATGACATGTTCTTTGATCCTCTCGCCGTCCGATCGGGCGCGCTCCAGATCGTCGCCGTCCAGCGGCCACACGGGCACTGCGACCAGCCATTGTTCAGGATATGTGGACAGATAGCGCTCCACAATCTCTACCACTCTCTCCATGCCCGCAGCCACGTCGCGATCCACGTCGCCTGTGTGCACAAGATCGAGTGGTGGCTCGACGATGGCCCGGAATGTATTGTCGGGCTGGCGCACGATAAAGACAGGGATGAGGGGAGCCCCGGTGCGCAGCGCCACGCGCACCGGGCCGTCGGGCAGCCACGCGGGCTCACCAAAGAACTCGACGGGCCGGACGTAATCGCCAATGGCCCGGTCACACGGCAGGGCAACCAGCTCTCCCCGGCGCAAGGCCTTGAACAGGCCGACCATCGGGCCATCGGACGGATAGAGGCGCAAGCCATGCTTCTGCCGAATGTCGAGCAGGTAGCGGAAGAGGCGCTCGGGCCGGATGTGTTCGACCGCACCACTGATGGGGATGCCGTAGGCCAGCGGCACCTGGCCCATCATGTCCACGTTGCCAAAGTGGGCGGTCACGATCACGGCCCCCTTGCCCTGCTCCAGCGCCGTATAGACCCGGTCGAGCCCTTCAATCTGTGTCATGTTGCGAATCTGAGCCAGCGTCAGCCGGCTCACCCGAAACAGCTCATAGTGCCCCCGGGCGATGTTCACACACGCCCGGTCGACCGCCGCCCGCACGCGGGTATCCCCGCCGTCAAGGCCGAGCACGTGAGACATGTTGGATGTCAGCACACGACGCAGGTGAGGAGAAAAGCGATAGATCAAGGGGCCAGCACGCCGCGCCATCCAATAGCCGATGCGGGGCGGCAGTGGGCCGACGAGTGCAGCAAGCAGTCGATAAGCGCTGTATATGATCAGGTCGCGCACCGAAGCGTGTCTCCTCAAAAAAGCCGGGTGCATCTTACCCCAAAAGGTGCCCAGTGTCAAACGCTAACAAGGGGGTGATTGAGGCGCCATTGAGGCGAAGGCAGGACCGGCTTGCCAAAGGGCCAAGTTTGTGGTAGAGTAGGCGTGGTGGGGTTATGGCGGAAACGGGCATCGGCAAGGAGGGGCGAGATAGAGGGAACATGGAAAAAGAGATCCGGCGCGCGGCAGAGCTGATCCAGGCGGCAAGGCACATGGTGGCCTTCACAGGGGCTGGACACAGCACCGCCTCGGGCATCCCTGATTTTCGCAGCCCCGGCTCCGGGTTGTGGGAAAAGGCCAATCCGATGATGGTGGCGTCGATCTGGGCATTCCGGCTCGATCCCCAGCATTTTTACAGGTGGATCCGGCCGCTGGCCGAGACCATGCTCACCGCGCTGCCCAACCCGGCCCACGAAGCGCTGGCCACGCTGGAGGCGCGCGGGTTTCTCAAGGCGATCATTACTCAAAACATCGATAACCTGCACCAGCGGGCGGGCAACCGCCGCGTGCTCGAGCTGCACGGGCACATGCGCGAGGCGACGTGCATTCGCTGCTACGAGGTGGTGCCGGTCGATCCGACTTTTCAGCAAAAGGTCCGGGAGGGCAAGGTACCCTACTGCCACTGCGGCGGCGTCTACAAGCCGAACGTCATCCTCTTTGGGGAACAACTGCCGATCCGTGTCCTCAACGAGGCGCTGGCCGAAGCACGCCGCTGCGATCTGATGCTGGTCGCCGGCTCGTCGCTCGAAGTGACACCGGCGGCCGATATCCCTATGCTCGCGGCTGAGTGTGGCGCAGGCACCATTCTCGTCAACTTGCAGCCCACCGATTTCGACAGCCGCGCCGACGTGGTGATCCACGGTGACGTAGCCGAGATATTGCCACGGATCGTCGCAGCCATGGAGTAGAATCGATGCCCAAGCTGTGCCCGAAGGTCATCCTGGAAGGAACACGCCTCACCTTCAAAACCGAGATTGCGTTCGCGTTGAACGAGCACCCACGCGTGGTCGGCCCACGCAAATATCGCTATCACTCGCCCGTGATTTCGGCCGAGTGGTGCGGGTTCACCAACTACCCGTGGGGGCGCGGGCTGA
Organism: Anaerolineae bacterium; assembly: GCA_016929795.1. The sequence goes on along the minus strand of JAFGIA010000202.1, from coordinate 16,894 downwards.
TCAACTTTGACCCCGAAGAGGAAGGGCACGCCATGGAGACGTATGCCACCTGGGCGCGCCTGTTCGAGCTGCTGCCTTATTACTCGTGGATTGTGGACCGTTTTCACATCTCGACGCGGATGCACCAGATCCAGGCACGGGGCAAGGATTACGATTTCGGCTGGCTAGAGGATCGACTCGATCCGCTTGGGTTTCGACTCGTGTTCTGCACGCGCACGCCCGAGTCATTCGCGGCGGCGCGCGCCGAGCGGCTCAAGGTGTCGGGCAATCCAGCGCAGTACGACGACCTGTCCAAGTTCGTAGACGAGCAGGCGCTGATGCGGCGATTGGTGGCCGAATCTACCCTGCCGGTGTTCGAGGTAGACGTGTCAGACAACGACGTGGGCCATGCCGCCGACCAGATTGCTACCTGGCTAGAGGAAACGGGCGGCCTGTGGGCGCCAGCGGTGGGTACCCCGGGGGGTTGAGCAGAAGCTATTCCTCCGATGGCTGATTCGGCGCCTCATCCCCCTCCTCCCAGGAGATGATCCAGACGCACAACCCGGCCAGGAGGATGGTGGCGACGATCATCGCAGCCCACTGCCCAGGCAATAGTCCCACGTCACGCGCCGCCCAGATCAGGATCACGACCATTCCAATCGCCAACACGAGCCACATGGCGAGGCGCGGATGACGAGTGAGCCAATCTTTTACAGGCATAGTTCTCTCCCTCCGTTCGATATCCGAGGTGGTGGGTTTCCATGCGGTAGCTGGGGATTGCTTCGCTTCGCTCGCAATGACAAACTCCCAACCCCCTAGATGGGCACCATCACCATGCGCTCGCGCAGGCGCTTGACGAGGAGATCCTGGCCCTGGTCCACGAACTCTCCAAGCACTTCGCGCCAGATGCGGTGTAGCTCGTCGTATGTCTTGGGCTCGTAGCCCTGTTGCGCCAGGCAGGCACGGACTGCCTCGCCGGTCCAGGATGGCAGCGCGACGACGTTCGCCTCGCACATCAAGGTGTTCGCTTCCGCCTCGATCGTCGACAGCAGCTCCGCCCCAGCAGCCTGGAGCGACTCGGGTGGGTAAGCAAAAAACACGTCGGTCACGCACAAGAGGTTCTCCGCCTGCCACGCCGCAACCCCCACCAGGTTGCCCCCGATCGCGGCGACCCACAAGCCTTTGCTAAAGAGCCACTCCATCACATCAGCTTCGTCTATCTCGAGACGCGCCTCGCTTGCCTCCCGGACCAGTGTGGCAATGGGTGCCAGGTCACTTCGCCCTGCGCGCCGCACTTCAACTGCGGCCTGTGGCTCTCCTGCCGCAGGCGACGTCTCTTCGACCTCGACCTGCGGCTGAGCGGGGGTCCCTTCCACAGCTTGCTTCCCTTTCCTGCGCTTCTTGGCGGCCATTAGCCCCTCTCCTCCAGGTGCATCTCCATGAACACTTCATTATAATAGACGCCGTCGATCCGCGTCTGCCGGCGGAGCGTGCCGCGCGGCTCAAAGCCGAGGCTGTGATAGTAGCCCAGGCCGCTGTCGTTGTGCGCCAGGACATAGATGACGACCTTCTCATAGCCCTGCTGTCGAAGGAAGGCCCAAGTCTCCCCTGCCAGCCGCCGGCCGATGCCCCCCCCACGATACCCCGCCAGCACGTAGGTCCCGAGATGGGCGACGTGGTCCATCGACGACGTGTAGGAGACGAACGGCTCGACCACCTGAAAGCCGGCGATGTGTCCATTCACCTCGGCGACGAACAGCTCGCTGCGCGGCCCGAGGCTTTGCAAAAAGGTTCGCTCCGCCTCGGCAGTCCAATGCCCTGTCAATGCCGTGTAGCACCCCTCGGCGATCACGCTATTCAATACAGCGGCTACACCTGCCGCGTCGGCCAGGTTGTCGCGGCGCACGGGGCGCACGATGACACTCGATAAGCTGGTCATCGCCTCTGGCAGAGGGCTCGGTCGGAGACCGGCCCCAGAGGCGATCGTGTCGATATCGACCCGGTGTGCGGTCAGGCGCGCCTCGCCAAGGCCGGCTGAATCTCTATCCATGCCGCGTCCACCTCCCGTCGCAGATCGTCCAGGCTGCCGTCATTGACCAATACCCTGTCTGCGGCGGCCGCCTTGTCTTCCTGAGGCGGTTGCGCGTCGACGCGCAGCCGGGCCTCGACCTCGTTCAGCCCTCTCCGCTCCATCAGCCTCTGGATCTGGAGCGAGCGCGGCGCCGTCACCACCCACAGCTCATCGTAGGCGCGGTGCATACCCGACTCGATGAGCTTGATCGCTTCGATCACAACCACCGGTTCGGCTGCGGCAGCGATGCGCTGCGCCACCTCGACGATGGTGGCCGGGTGTGTGATCACTTCGAGGCGGCGCAGGGCACCTGGGTCGCGAAATACGATATAGCCGAGCCGGCGCCTGTCGATCGTGCCGCCTGGCGCGAGAATGTCCGGGCCAAACGCCTCTACCACCGGATCGTAGGCGGCACCGCCCGGCGCCATCACCTCGTGGGCCACACGGTCGGCATCGATCACATGGGCACCCAAGGTAGCGAGCCTGCTCGCCACCTCGCTCTTGCCGGTGGCGATGTTGCCTGTCAGCCCGATCAGGAACGGGCGGTCACTCATGCTGCCACCTTGCCCCACTGTTCGAGGCATTCTTGCAACTGCGTGTCGAGCTCGGCGTAGAGCGTGCCCAGTTCGTGAATGCGCATCGCCTGCTGGGCAGCGGTTGCGGTCTCGATCTCGTCCTGGAGTGCCTGCAGTTGGTGCTCCAGCGCGTGGATCTCGGCCTCCAGGTCCGCTATGCGCTGCTGCCGCGCCTCTTCCTCGCGGCGCGCCCGCTGCGCCTGGCGACGGACCTCACGCTCCTCCTCCGACCACTTTTCCTTCGACTCGCGCGGCGGCCCGTCGCCATTGTCGCCGGCCCGTAGCTGCTGGTACTCGGCCCAGCCCCCCTCGAACACTTCGAGCGCCGCTGTCTCTGGGTGCACGATCCAGAGCTGGCTCGCCAGGCGGTCGACCAGATAGCGGTCGTGGGTGACGAGCAGAATGGTGCCCGTGAACTCGTCGAGCACCTCCTCGAGCACCTCCTGGCTGGCAATGTCGAGGTGGTTGGTCGGCTCGTCGAGCAGCAAAAAGTTGGCACGCTCGAGCACCAGCCGCGCCAGTGCTACCCTGGCGCGCTCGCCACCCGACAGGTCGGCGATGCGCTTGAATACGGCATCGCCCGTGAAGAGAAAGCGGGCCAGGTAGTTGCGGGCCTCGCCCAGAGGCAAATCCTTGGCAGCCAGGATGGCGTCGAGCACGGTTTCTTCCATCCGCAGCTCGGCGTGAACCTGCCGAAAGTAGCCGATCTTCAGGCTGGCCCCCAGCCGCACATAGCCCCCGAGCGGCTCAACCTCGCCGAGCAGCGTCTTTAAGAGCGTCGTCTTGCCCGATCCGTTCGGCCCCAGCAGGGCGACGCACTCGCCACGCCGCAGGTCGAGGTCGGGTGCTTCAAAGAGCGGGTCCGCCGGATCATAGCCCACTACCAGGTCCTGGCTCCACACCACCTTGTCGCCGCTGCGCAGCGGCGTCTGGAGCCTGAGCCGGATCGTGTGCTCCTCGCGGGGCCTGTCGATTAGCTCGTCTCGCTTCAGGCGCTCCAGCCGCTTGAGGCGGCCCTGGGCCTGGCGCGTTCGCTGGCCGGCCATGTAGCGCCGGATATAGTCCTCCTCTTTGGCGATGAACTGCTGCTGCGCTTTGTACTCCTTCTCCAGGCGCTCGTGCCGCGCTTCACGCTGCTGCACATAATGGCTATAGTTGCCCGAATAGGTTTCGAGCCGCCCGAAGGCCAGCTCCCAGACCTTGCTCACGACACGGTCCATAAAGTAGCGATCGTGGGCCACGAGCACCACGGTCCCTTCCCACGTCTTCAGGTACCCCTCCAGCCACTCGATGGCCTGCAGGTCGAGGTGGTTGGTCGGCTCGTCGAGGAGGAGCAAATCGGGCGATTCGAGGAGTAGGCGTGCGAGGAAGGCGCGTGTCTGCTGCCCCCCGCTCAGGTGACCCACAGGCATTTCCTGCTCCTGGGGCGAAAAGCCGAGGCCCATGAGCACATGCTTGATGCGGTCGTGGTAGGTATACCCCCCCAGCCGCTCAAAGCGGTCGCGCAGCGGGGCATAGGCTTCGAGCGCCTCTTCCGCGCAAGCAGGGTCGGCCATCTGCTCTTCCAACTCGCGCACCCGCGCCTCGAGCTCGCGTAAAGGCTCAAAGACAACCAGCATCTCGTCCAGCAGCGTGCCTTGGCCCTCGAGCGCCGCGCCCTGGGGCAGGTAGCCGATGGTCAGCCCCCTGGCCCGGTGAACCCGTCCTTCCGTCGGCGCCTCAAGGCCGACCAGGATGCGCAGCAGCGTGGTCTTGCCCGTGCCGTTCCGCCCGACGAGGGCGATCCGGTCGCCGTGCGCGACGCTGGCCGACACATCCCAGAAGATGTCATAGGGATCGTATGATTTTGATAGACGCTCCGCCACCAGAATCGACATGATCTTTGCTTCCCTGTATCTCTCCAGAGATGCCATTATACCACAGGGACAGATTGGAACCAATTTCTTACCCTGCCAGGGGCCGGGCACCGTACCACGGTACCAATCGGCCGTTTCAAATTCGTCTTGCCAAATTAGTTATTGTATGGTATACTAGGGAAGATGGCAAACATAATATTCACATTGTAACTCGACTTGATTCCATTGTCGCCAGCGGAGTTGCCTGTAAAGAGTCGCCGCTACATCCAACGGAGGTGAAGGATGGCAAAGACCGAGTCACCGTCGAAGCGTATTATGTCCCTGGGGCCGGACGCCCGGCTCCCCCGTATGGTGCGTGTTCTGCTCGTATTCTGTCTCCCTGCCCTGGCTCTTTTGATCTTGCCCTCACCGGCCGTGTTCGCGGCCGGCCCGGCAGGGATGATGGACCACGGTCTCTACCTTCTGTCTGCGCTGTTGCAGCCCTCGGCCAGCGCGGACCTCGAGATCGAAAAGGTAGATATCCCTGACCCCGTGGTGGCGGGGCAAGGGAGCTTGACCTACTTTTTGATCGTGAGCAACCATGGGCCGGACGCTGCGACAAGTGTCACGGTGACCGACCCCCTGCCGCCTGAAGTCATCTTTGTCTCGGCGCTGGCGACGCAGGGGAGCTGCGACGAGGACGGGGGCACGGTAACCTGCCAGCTCGGCAACCTGGCCTTCAATGCGTCGGCGTACATCCAGATCGTGGTCACCGTCCCGCCCTCGGTCGTCGGCACCCTCACCAATATGGCGACTGTATCGGCCATCGAAATCGATCCGGACCTTAGCAACAACCAGGACAGTGAGCCGACGACGGTCCTTTCCATCGCAGACCTGGCGATCACCAAAACGGACAGCCCCGACCCGGTCACGCCCGGCGAAACCCTCACTTACGAGGTGGTAGTGTACAACGCCGGGCCAAGCGATGCGTACGGCGTGGTGGTCGAGGACCTGCTGCCCCCGGAAGTCACCTTCCTATCGGCCACGCCTCCGCCCGCGTCCAGCCCTAACCCGCTGGTCTGGGGTCCGATCCCCATCGCGGCCGGCCAGGCGAGCACATTTACGGTGCAGGTGCAGGTGGCGCCGGACGCAAGCGGCGTGTTTACCAATACCGCAACGGTGACCACGACGAGTCTAGATCCTGATCCGAGCAACAATCAGGACCAGGAACCCACGACAGCGGGCGATCCAGTGGCGGATCTATCTGTGGTCAAGACCGACAACCCTGACCCGGTGGGCATTGGTGACCTGCTCACCTACACGCTGACGGTGCACAACGCCGGGCCGTCGAACGCGGCGGAGGTGGTGGTCACCGACACGCTGCCGGCAGAGGTCACCTTCGTCTCGGCCGACCCCGCGCCGGTAGGCACCGATCCACTTGAATGGGAGCTGGGCCCCATGAGCGCCGGCGAGACCGCCGTGATCACCGTCGTCGTCCAGGTGGGTCCGGCGGCATACCAGAGCCTGTCCAACGTCGCTTGGGTGGCGGGCGCCGCCACCGACCCCAATGCCGGCAACAACGAGGATACCGAGCCTACAGCGGTGCTCACCCCGATCGCCGACCTGTCGATCGCCAAGGAGGGCACGCCTGGCGTAGTGGTGGCCGGCGAGCGGCTGACCTACACGCTGAGCATCTATAACGCCGGCCCCGCCTACGCACACGACGTCCTCGTGGTAGACACACTGCCGGCAGAGGTGATTTTTGTCTCATCCGATCCTCCACCTACCAGCGGGCCCAACCCTCTGACCTGGGACCTGGGGATCATTCCTGTGGCAGAGAGCCGGGTGATCACGGTGCTGGTCGACGTAGCGCCCTCGGCGGTCGGGACCCTGACCAACACCGCCACCGTGAGCGCGGCGTCGATTGATCCGGAGCCGGGCGACAACCAGGCGGAGGCCGTGACCGAGATCACCACGCTGGCGGACGTATCGATCTCCAAGACAGACGATCCAGATCCCGTCGTGCCCGGAGAGCTGCTGAACTATACCTTGACCATCCTGAACGACGGGCCATCCGACGCCCAGGACGTGGTGGTCAGCGATACGCTGCCGACGGAGGTCCTCTTTGTGTCCGCCAATCCCCCTCCCACCGGAGGGCCCGATCCATTGACGTGGGAGCTGGGCACCGTCGCGGCAGGCACGAGCCTGGACATTGCCATCGTCGTGCAGGTGCCATCGTCGCTGACGTCCACCCAGAGCCTGACCAACATCGCCGACGTGTCGACGACTAGCCCAGATCCTGTGCTCCAGAACAACCACGACGAAGAGCAAACCGCAGTGGCGGAGCCGTCCGCGGACCTGGCGCTGACCAAGAGCGACAGCTCGGACCCTGTGGAGCCCGGGACACTGCTGACCTACACCCTGGTGGTTCAAAACCTGGGCCCGTCTGACGCCGTGGGTGTGGTCCTCAATGACACGCTGCCGCCCGAGGTGAGCTTTGTGTCGGCAGTGCCGCCGCAGGACAGCGGCCCCAATCCGCTGACGTGGAACGTGGGGAATCTGGCAGCCGGAGAAGGCGTCACGGTCAACGTCGTCGTGCAGGTCCACGAGTGGGTGGTGACGCCGTTCACCAATGGCGCCGCCGTCAGCGCGTCAACGGCAGATCCGAACCCGGCCAACAACAGCGCCGACGAGCTGACCTGGCCCGACGTGGAAGTGTCGCTCTCTCTCCAGAAAAGCGCCGAGCCAGCGGCCGTGGTGCCCGGCATGCCCTTCACCTACGTGCTGCGCATCACAAACACGGGCGAGGTGACCTTTGACTCGTTGGTGCTCACTGATACACTGCCGGCGGGCTTTGTCTACAGCGCTGGCTCGGGCGTCCCGTCGGAGCCCGATCTTGTCGCCGAGCCGCTCCTGGTGTGGGCCAACCTCGGCCCCCTGGCACCGGGCGCAGGCCTCGAAGTGAGCTTTACGGCGACCCCACCGCCCGATCCCACGGGCACCTATACGAACACGGCGACGGTGCGGGGCGCGACCGTCATCGGAGAGGCGAGGGCAAGTGACGAGGCGGCACTCTTATTCACGACACCGCAGGTGGCTGTGCGCAAGAGCCTGACGGGGATCGAGATGGACGCGCATGCGCCCAACTATATCACGTTTACGATCACGATCACGAACGTGGGGCCAAGCCCGATCGACGCGCTGTCGCTCGTCGACTCGTACGATCCCTACTATCTGTCCTTTGTGTCGGCCACGCCAGCTCCCGACGAGGCTACTGATGACGGCTCTGTGGGCTGGCTGGACCTGACGGGACCGGCACCTCACGGCTTTGGCCGGGCGCTGGCCCCGGGCGAGACCTTTGTCGTCGAAGCGACGTTCATGGTCGCACACGAGATCGTCAGCTCTACGCTCAACCTGGCCCTCGTCACCGACGGCACAGATATCTATGGGAACGCGGTGCCCATGTCGGCCGATTCGGAAGAGGTCGTGGGTATCCCCACGGCGGTTGAGCTGCTATACTTCCGCGCCTCGCAAGAGGGGGATCGCGTGGTGCTCGAATGGGAGAGTGCGTGGGAGACAGACAACTGGGGCTTTAACCTCTACCGCAGCCCTACGCGCAACCTGGCCAACGCGGAATTGATCCACTTTGAGCTGGGCCAGGGACACGGCCAGTTCGAAGGCCAGTTCTACACCTACGAGGACCTGGACGCCGGGGACCAGGTGATGTACTACTGGCTGGAAGACGTGACATTGGGCGGCGCCAAGATTCTGCTGGCGGGGCCTGTGACACCGCGCAGGGCAACGTTCAGGGTGTTGCTGCCGATCGTACACAAGTAGCCAAAGGAGCAGCGAGAACGGCGAATCGTTATGTATAGATCAAGGGGGAAGGCGACGTGGACCCTGGTAGCCGTGGCGCTACTGGTGGCAACCGCCGGCGGGGTGACGGGGGCTGTCGCCCCGCTGGCGGTGCACGCCGAGGATGAGGCGCCTTCACAGGGGGTGACGCTGTCTCTCTCTAGCGCGCAGCGGGTCGTAGTGGCGCTGACCACACCCACCTTCGAGATCGAGAACGTGTGGATCGATGGTCGACCCTACGCAGCCGTGTCCGCGCCGGGGCTGGACGACGCGTCGCCACCAGGAAGGCCCTGCCTGCCCTCGACGGGCGTGCTGGTCGGCCTGCCGCAGGCGGGAGAGTGGTCGGTGCGCGTGGTGGCGGAGGAAAGCGAGAGGCTCCCCCTATCCCACCCACTTTTGCCCGCCGCCGAGCCGATCACGCCCTTGCCCGGCGCGGGGTGGGAGGATCAGGTTCCCGGACATCTTGTGGCAGACGCGCAAACGTACGATGTCACGAGCTGGTACCCGGCGTCTCCTGTCGAGGTGGGAGAGGTAGCGATCGTACGCGATCTGCGGGTAGTGCCGCTGCGGCTATATCCTTTTCGCTACCACCGGGCCCTGGGCCAGATCGAAATCATTCGCTCGCTGGTGGTGGAAATCAGCTTTGAGGGGGGCGAGGCGGTGGGCGCTCCCGTGCAGGATGAATGGGATAGTGTGCTGCAGGGCGCTGTGATCAACTATGACGTGGCGCGTGCGTGGCGTGGCGCGCGCGCCAGCCCCGCCGTGGGGGCATCCAATGGAGCCGCCAGGGCAGCGGGCAGTTTCAAGGTAGAGCTGAAAGATGACGGCATCTACGAGCTCGACTATGCGGCGCTCGAGGCAGCCGGGTTCCCCGTCGATTCTGTCGATCCACGCGACGTGCACCTATCGGTCCGCGGCCAGGAGATCGCCATCCGGATCGAGGGCGAGGGCGACGGCACCTTTGATCCGGGCGACCGAATCCTCTTCTATGGGCAGGCGGCCAGCGGCAGGTACACCCGGCGCAACGTCTACTGGCTGACGCACGACAGCACGCGCGGCCGACGCATGGCAGAGCAGGCGGCTGCGCCGACCGATACCTACGCTGTGCCCCAGGCACACAGGGCGACGCTCCACCTGGAAGAGAACCACCTGTACGATCCCACCCATCCAGAAGCCGATGGCGATCACTGGTATTGGGTGGACCTTGGCTTTTTGCAGGTGGAATGCCCGGTCGCGACACAGACCTTTGCCTTCCAGCTCCCGCACCGCTGGAGCGGGAGCCACTCGATCGATCTGCACACGAGCCTGCAAGGCTACACGCCCGGCACGCACAACCTGGCTGTGGCGATCAATGACCAATCGATCGGCAACCTGATCTGGCCAGATCAGACCCGGCTCGACAGCGTCATCTCGTTTAACTCGGCGCTGCTCGCCGCTGGCGAAAACGAGCTTCGCCTGGAGAATGGCGACTGCCCACCCCCGCCTCCTCCCTCGCCGCCCCCGAACGGGATGAGCTTTAATTACTTTGAGGTGAGCTACCTGGCCGAATATCAGGCCACCAACGACAGCCTCGATTTCTGGGGCAATGCAGGGGATTGGCAGTACGAGATCGACGGTTTTTCCACGGCCGATATCATGCTGTTTGATATTACTGACGACGGTGCCCCGACGCTGTTGGTAGACGGGCGGGTGGAGGCGGGAACGCGGATCGAGTTCGAGGCCAGCACGCAGCAGGCGCGGCGCTACCTGGCTGTCGCGGGCGCCGCCGTCCGGCCTCCTGCTGCACTCTACCCCGACGTGCCCTCAAACCTGGCAGCGACGAGCAACCAGGCCGATTATCTGCTCATCGGCTATGGCGAGTTTCTGCCGGCGGCGCAGCCGCTGGTCGATCTCAGGACGGGGCAAGGCCTGCGCGTGATGTCGATTGACGTGCAGGACGTTTATGATGAATTCAACCATGGCGTGATGAACCCGCAGGCGATCCGCGACCTGCTGGGCCACGTTCTCGCGGCCTGGCAGCCGCCGCTGCCCACTTATGTGCTCCTGCTGGGCGACGGCACGATCGACTTCCTCGACCACCTGGGGAATGGCTGGCACAATTTTGTGCCCGCCTACCCGGCCAAAGTGGATCCCTACCTGGGCGAGACTGCGACAGACAACCGGCTGGCAGCGGTCGCCGGCGACGATATCCTGCCCGATCTGCACATCGGGCGGCTGCCGGTGGCCAGCACCGCGCAGACGACGGCGGTGGTCAACAAGATCGTGTCTTATGAAACGACGCCATGGCCAGGTTGGTGGGCGCGCCAGATGCTCTTTGTGGCCGACGACGCGGACCTGGGGGGTGACTTTGTGACGCTGACCGACGCACTCTACGACGGGACCGTCGTGGCCCCATTCCGGGGGAACCGTGTGTACCTCGTCGCGGGCGCCGAGGAGGGCCACGAATATGATCCCGCCGACGCGGCAGAGGTGGAGCGGGCGCGCACGGCAGTGTCCGCTTATCTCGGCTACGGGCAGTTGCTGGTCACCTATTTCGGGCACGCATCTCACTCGCAGTGGGCACAAGAGATCCTGCTACACCGCGACGACGTGCCCGGCCTCGGAAATGGGGGGCGGCTGCCCGTGGTGCTGTCGATGACGTGCTATACGGGATCGTTTCACCACCCACCCTACGCGCCGTTGGACGAGCGGCTGGTGATGGAGCCAGGCGGCGGCGCGGTCGCCGCCTGGGGGCCGACGAGCAGCGCCCTCCTGGCCGGCCATTACCTGCTGGCGCAAGGCTTCCTCCAGGTCGTTTTCAGCGGGGGCGACCGATCGCTGGGTGCGGCGACCCTGGCGGGCAAAGCGAACGTCTATGCCGGGAGCCCGGCGAGCCGCTACCTGGTCGATACGTACGCCCTACTCGGGGATCCGGCGACCTCGCTCTACCTCACGCCAAATGATCCTCACGCTGTCTATTTGCCGTCGATCTATGATCACACGGTATCATCTCAATAAAGGGGGAAAGTTGGGTTGGGGGGCGGTGCCCGCCCCCCCAACCCCCGGTGATTGAGCAGGTACCAATAAGGGAGGGAAGTTGGGGTGTGTGCGGTACCCGCACACACCCCAACCCCCGATGATTGAGCAGATACATCACACGCTTGATAATGTACGAGGAGGTTGGCAATGAATCAGTTTCAAAGGATACGCCACATCATGCCGGTACTGGCGGCCCTTAGCCTGATGATCGGCGTCTCGGCACTCGCGCCCACGGCGTGGGCGGACCCCGCCGGGTTCACCGACACGCCCACGCCGACGACAGCACCTACAGACACGCCTGAACCTACTGTGAGGCCAACATTGACTACCGCGCCCAGCGATACCCCGATCCCGCCCACGGACACTCCGATCCCGCCCACAGCGCCGGCGGTTACGAACACGCCGCACCCACCCTTCCCGCAGCCGACGAGAACCCGCGCACCAGAGGCGGAGGAGCCTACCCCTGCGCCGCCGGCGCCAACCGAAACTGAGGCCGCCACGCCGACAGAGGAAGTGGTTCCCGGGGTGCCCATGACCGGCGGGTTGATCGACGTGCAGATGCTCCTGTGGGGGTTTGTCCTCGTCGCCTTTGGGGGCATCTCGGCGATCCTGGGCCGGCGCCTGTCGGCGTGAGTCGCACGCGACACGTGGCTCGCGCACGTAGAAGGAGGAACACGCCGCTCTCTCGCGGCGTGCTCCGTTTCACGTGCAGCCGATCGTGCGGGCGAGAGTGATGCACGCCTGTCCCTACCTGCGACCGGTGCCGAATGGCGGCGCCGTCTGCACTGCGCGGCTGCCCGCCAGCGTGCCAGAGAGCGCGTACCGGGCAGCCGTGTGCCTCACCCTGCGTCACAGGCAGTGCCCACGGCTGCCGGGCGGGGATGCAGCGCGCAAAGCTGCCTCACCACAAGCAAGGGCATCCGCCCACGAATCACATACCCAGCTTCACGACCCTGCGCACAAGGTCTCGCCGGCTGCGCCACAGCCAAAGGCGCGCCGCGCAGGCGGGCGCCGGAGGCACAGCCTGGTAGTGACGGCGTCGCTGGCCCTCTTTTCCTGCCTGTTACTCGCCCTGGTCTTGACCATCGCCATCGTCTATAGTCCCCAGATCGGACGCGCCCTGGAGTCGACAGCGCAGCTCGCCCGTTCCACACCGATCGCGCCGGGCGTATCGGAACCGGCGCCGATTCTCAGCCCGACGGTCGAGATCGACGCGCTGGCCAGCGCCGCCTCCAGCCCGACCCCGCCCGCGACCAGCACTAATTCCCCACTTGCCACTGCCCACAGGTCGGCCGTCCCTACCCCGACCCCGCTGGACACAGCAACCGTCGAGCCCAGCCCTACACCAGAGCCCGCCACCGCCACGCCAAAGCCGCCCACCCCAACGCCTATCCCCTTGCCGACCGGCTCGCCCCCCACCCGCCTGGTCATCCCCGCCATCCAGCTCGACACGCCCATCCACCCCGTCGGGCCGATCACGATCGCGCGCGGAGGAAAAAAGATGGTGATCTGGGACACGCTGCACGACGTCGCCAGCTTCCACGAGACGTCAGCGTATCCCGGGACGGGGGGCAATGTGGTGATCAATGGGCACCGCGACATTTACGGATCGGTCTTTTTGCACCTGAACAAGGTGCGCCGCGGCGACCAGATCACGGTGTATGCCGGCGAGCTCACGTATCTGTACGAGGTCGTCGAGATCTTGGAGATACCATACGTCAACGCCTCGCCAGAGGATATGGCTGAGCAGTTGCGGCTCATCGGGCCGACAAAGGAGGAGCGGTTGACGATCCTCACCTGTACGCCGGTGGGCAAGGCCACCCACCGGATGTACGTGCTCGCCGAGCCGCTCTCCAGTGACCGGCGCGACCTGATCGCGCGCTAGCAGTGCCCACAGCACGCAACACGCAATGGCCTCCCCCATGATTCTTGCCTTCCCCATTTGAACGTGGTAGAATAGGGCAGGGCATCCCACATTCCAAGCATCAGAGACGAGGAGCTAATGGATCACCAGGAAGGAACGTTCAAAAGCCGGGATGGAGTCGAACTCTACTACCAACGCTGGCGGCCTGAGGGCAGGCCCAGGGCGGTTCTGCCCGTGGTGCACGGCTTTGGCGAGCACAGCGGGCGCTACCGCAACGTGGTCAACTGGTTCGTGCCGCGCGGCTATGCGGTGTACAGTTTCGACCTGCGTGGCATGGGCCGGTCACCTGGTGTGCGCGGGCACGTAGAGAGTTTTGCCGAGTACCGCAGCGACGTGCGTGCTTTTCTCGACCTGGTGAAAGAGGCAGAGCCGGACCGGCCTCGCTTTCTGCTCGGCCACAGCCAGGGCGGGCTAATCGCGCTCAACTATGTACTGCACGATCCGTCGGACCTGGATGGGATCATTGCCTCCGCACCGGCAGTCGGCGCGCTGCCTGTGTCGCCCGTTCTGGTCCTGGTTGCCAGGAGCCTGTCGCGCATCTGGCCGCAGCTCAAGATGGCGACGGGGCTGGACGTCAAGGCCCTGTCGCGCGACCCCGAGGTGGTGCGCGCCTATGTCGACGATCCGCTGGTGCACAACCTGGCAACGCCGCGCCTGGGCACAGAGATGATGGCCGCCATCCGCTGGACGCAGGAACATGCCGCCGACCTGGCACTGCCGCTGTTGATCGTGCACGGCACCGGCGACCGCATCTGCCCGTGCGACGCGAGCGGCGAGTTTTTCGACAAGGTCACGTGGGGGGACAAGGAACGGCAGACGTACGAAGGGTACTATCACGAGGTGTTCAACGACGTAGGCAAAGAGATGGTGCTGGCCGACGTCGAGGTGTGGCTGGACAGGCACCTGCCAGTCCGGAGCTGACATGAAGTACGCCGGCTCGATCTGGAATGCGGCCCACCGCGTGGCGCTGCGCGGGGCAGGTTGGCTGCTGCTTGGCTGCCTCGCCCTGCTCGCCATCGCATGCGCGCCCACACGTGTCGACGTCGCCGTGGGCACGCCGGCCACCGCGATACCTGTCGCAACGACAGTGCTGCCGGCGCCCCCTCCCGTCGACACGGCCACCCCAGCCAGCACACCCTCTCCCCCTGCCGCCCCATCACCCGACGCGCAAGAGACAACCCCTGTGTATAGCTACCGGGTGGTGAATGAGTATCCACACGATCCAGAGGCCTTTACCCAGGGACTGGTGTACGAGGAGGGCCTCTTTTACGAGGGGACAGGCCTCGAAGGCCGGTCGAGCCTGCGCAAGGTGGCCTTGGAGACGGGCGAGGTGCTCCAGATCCACAACCTGGCGCCAGACTATTTCGGCGAAGGGATTTCAGTCGTCGGCGACAGGATCTGGCAGCTCACCTGGCAGGAGCGTGTCGTGTTTCTTTACGACAAGGAAACGTTCGAGGAGCTGGACACCATTGCCTATCCCACCGAGGGGTGGGGCCTGACGTACGACGGTGAGCGCCTGATCATGAGCGACGGCACCGCCATGCTCTACTTTCGCGATCCGGCAACGTTCGAGCTGCTGGGCACCATCGCGGTGCAGGACAGGGGCAGCCCCGTGGTCCGGCTCAACGAGCTGGAGTATGTCGACGGGCGGGTGCTGGCTAACGTGTGGCAGACCAACCGGATCGCGATCGTCGATCCGGCCGACGGGCAGGTGAGCGCGTGGCTCGACCTCACAGGGCTGCTCGGCTCATCGGGCGGCAGCCGGGCTGTGGATGTGCTGAACGGCATTGCGTACGACGCGGCGGGCGAGCGACTGTTCGTCACGGGCAAGCTGTGGCCCAAGCTGTTCGAAATCGAGATCGTGGGCGACGGGGCCACAGCTTTTCTGCCGCTGGTGGCCAGGCAGTAGTGTGAGGAGCCTGCTCGGGCTCGTGCACCGGTACACAGGGTCTCACAGAGAGGACGGAGATAGACAGAGATGACGCAAGATGTGCACCCGGGACCAGCAGCGTACGCCATGGACCGCGGCCCGGTCGGCGTGCTGCTCATCCATGGCTACACGGGCTCGGTGGCAGAGACACGGCCGATGGGTGAATACCTGGCCGCGCGCGGCCTGACGGTGCGCTGCCCACTGCTGCCGGGTCACGGCACGACGCCAGAGGATCTACAAAGCATCTACTGGCGAGAGTGGACAGACGAGGTAGAGGCAAGCCTGGCCGATCTGCGCGCACACAGCGGCCAGGTGTTTATCGGCGGCCTGTCGCTCGGCTCGCTGCTCACACTGTGGCTGGGAGCGCACCACCCCGAGGTCGCCGGCCTGATCGCCATGGCCCCCGCAGTCAAGGTGTCGAACCGGCTGATGCCGCTCACCGTCGCCGCGCGGCATGTGTTGAAACGCAACCCGATGGGGGCGATGGAAGACGACCTGGTCGACCCGGAGGGCGCGGGGCGCCAGTGGAGTTATGACGAGCTGCCGCTGTGGGGTGCGGGCGAGGTCTACCTGCTGCAGCGGGTCGTGATGCGTGCCCTGCCCAGCATCCGGCTGCCGATCCTGATCTTTCAGGGCCGGCGCGACGTCCACTGCGCGCCTGACGCGGCCCAGATCCTCCACGACAAGATCGGCTCGACAGACAAACGGATCGTGTGGCTGGAAACTTCGGGGCACAACATCCTGGTCGACGCAGAGCGCCAGTTCGTGTGGGAGGAGAGCTATCGCTGGATCGCCCAGCGGGCGACGCACGAAATCAGAGATGGGAACTCGCGTGCCTGAGCCGCCACCCAGGTTTGCCTACTGCCCGGCGTGCGGCGGCGCGCTGCGCGAAGAGCGGATCGACGGCCGGGTGCGCGGGATATGCGCCGCGTGTGGGCACGTGGAGTGGGGCAACGCCAGGCCGTGCGCAGGGGCGCTGGTGGTGCGCAACGGCAAGGTACTGCTGGTGCGCCGCGCCGTCGAGCCATTCCGGGGCGAGTGGGACATTCCGGGCGGGTTCTGTGAGGAAGAGGAGCACCCGGCACAGACGGCGGTGCGCGAAGTGCGCGAAGAGACAGGGCTGGAGATCGAGCTGAACGGCCTGTTCGGGCTGTGGATGGACGAGTACAGGGGGCGCTACACCCTGAACGTCTACTACCTGGCACGCCCGCTGGGCACAGCGCTGCGCGTGGGGGATGACGCGGACGGGGCAGCGTGGTTCGCCCCCGACGCGCTGCCGGCGCGCATCGCCTTTGAAAATGGGCGCAAGGTGCTCTGCGCCTGGGCCGCCGGCACAGACACCCCCCTCCACCTGCGCGGCCTCTGAAGCCAGCCCGGGGCGCAGAGACCGCGCCCCTACGAAACTGCACAACCTTCGGCCTAGGGCGGGGCAGGCCACAACTTGCCTGGCTGCCGGGCCGGCAGCGTGTAAAAAAGCAGGCCGGGATTCGATCCCGGCCTGCTCTGTGTTGCGCAAAACCCGATCGTCAGTCGAGCGGCGGCACCCCGGCCCAGCCCTTGTAGATCGTGGGCAGATAGAAGCGCCACAGCGGTGGCATCGCCGGGTTGATGGTCGTGTCAGGCGAGGCGACGGTGAAGAGTGGATTGACGCCGTCGTCGATGGTGACCACGTTCGACACGGTCACCGTCTCGGTCAGCGCCGGGTCG
>JAFGIA010000201.1 GCA_016929795.1 Anaerolineae bacterium | reverse complement strand
GTGAGGTTGCTGATGGCGGGGAGAGGAAGGAAGGGCTGGAGGGGAAGGGAGATGAGGGCGTTAAAGAGGTTGTAGGTGTAGAGGACGAGGCTGATGCCGAGGGGGTAAAAGATGTGGGTGGAGTAGAGGGGGTTCTGATCCAGGTTGAAGAGGCTGTAGCGAAACCACCAGCTGTTCCACACAAAGGTGTACTCGTCGAATGCCCAGTTATAGCTGCCGGGCACGTGGGTGAACAGGTAGCGCGCCAGAGGCCAGGTCAGGACGAGCGCGAGGACGGCATAGAGTGCGACGACGATCAGATGAAACCGACGGCGCTTTTGATCGGTTGACACGAGTGTTACGAGTTGCCCCATGGTTATTTGCCGGCCAGTCTCAATCGCGTGCCCCGGCCTTGACGCCGACGACGTAGCGGTGGTGCGCCCACACGGCTTTCAGGCGCCACGGGATCGGCGCGCTATCGAGCCAGGCGTAGCGCTTGACGCGGTCGTACAGATCGGGCTGGCGGCCCAGGTAATAGTCCATCGTGCTCCAGCGCCACGCGTCGCCGCTGAACTGGCCCTTGAGCTTTTTCGAGCGGATGCCGAGCCGGCTCAGCACCTCGGACACAGGCATGACGGTGTCGGGCCAGGGCGGCACATCGAGCACACCCTGGCGCAGGATGCGCACACCGGCCGATTCGAGGGCACGACGCACGCGGCCGATGTCGGCCCACGCCTCGTCGACGTAATTCACAAAGTCGCGCTCGAGCACGTACTTGCGCAGCAGGTAGCCGACCTGCATGCGGTTGGGCATCGCAACGAACACCAGGTGGCGCGAGACGCGGGCCAGCTCGCGGAGGAGGGCGACGGGCAGCTCAGCGCTGGCGGGTGTTCCGTCGGGCAGATGCCAGAGCGCAGCCCAGTTCCAGGCGAGGTCAAAGGTTCCGTCGGCGAAGGGCAGGTGTGCCCAGTCGGTGTGGTGGACGGTGCGGACGGGCAGTCCCAACTCGGCCCAGATGCGTTCAACGCCGGCCAGGCGCTCGACGTGGTCGTCGACCAGCGTCACCTCAGCGCCGGCCTGGGCCAGGGCGACGCTGTTGATGCCCGACACACCGGCCATGCCGTACAGGGGTGCTTCGACGACGGTATTGATGCCATGCTCGGCACGCACGGCGAGGAGAAAGTCGTTGAGCACGAACCGCTCATAGACCAGGCCCAGGCCCTCGTCGTAATCGGTCAGATAGCGCTTCCACGCGTCTCGTCTGCTGTCCATAGACTCGTCTCGACGGCATTATACCATCTTAACGCCGTCGAGGCCAATTCGGCAGCCGGTGCATCCCCTACCGTAGGGACACGACGGGCGCGGAAGCGACGGCGGTAAAGTACTCGGGGTACGAAGGACCCAGTATGCTTCGTACCCTTGGCTCTTTGGTGTTTTGCCGGATGTGGCCGAGATGCGCAAGTCAGGCTGATAGACCCTACACCGGTGGGGTGTACCGCTTGTGTCTCTCAAGCAAATAGAGCCCGCCTGCCGCCAGAGCCGCGGCCGCAACGGGGCCGCCATAGCTGCCCACCACTTGGGTCACCGCGTGCCAGTCGCCGCCAAAGGCATATCCCAGCCCGCCGTACAGAGCCAGCCAGGCGGCCCGGCCCGCGACGCTACAGGCTACAAACCGGCCCAAGTCGTACCCGATGCCTCCGACGATCACGCTCGCCGGCTTGTCGAGCGACGTCAGCAGGAAACGCGTCAACCAGATGGCCAGCGCGCCGTGCCGGTGAAACAGATCCTGTGCTCGCTGCCAGAGCATCGCCCGCCGGCCAGGCGCAACACGCACCAGCCGCCCGCCGGTCAGGCGCCCCAGGCCATAGCTGAGCAGGTCGCCCAGGACGGCGCCGGCAAGGGCGACGGCCGCGGCGGCTGGCCAGTCCAGCACGCCGTCGCGCGCCAGGGCACCTACCGCCACCAGCAGGGCGCCGGTGGGGATTGGCAGGCCTGTGGCGGCGAGGAGCAAGGCTACTCCCAGGCCCAGTATGCCGTACCTGGTGACGAGCCCCAGAACAGGGTCGATCATGCTCCCGCCTCGTGCACGCCTCACAGCGCCGTGGCCGGTGTGGCATCGGCCTGGCACGCTGCGGCCAGCACCTGTGCCACCCGGCGGTTGCTCTCGCACGCCAGGGCCGCGATAGGCTGCATGATCCTCTCTGACACCGACCGCACATAACTCCAGTCATCGACGTCGCCGTGGAAGCAAAGCGGCCGTCCCACCGTGACGGCATACGGCCCAGGCCCATACCAGGTGATCACCTCGGGCTTGCCGTCCACCTGCGCGTCGATGCGACGGATGCGCCCCCGATCGAGACCGATGCCGACAGGGATGACGGGCGCGCCGGTGAGGAGCGCGATACGGGCCACGCCGCTGCGCGGCGCGTGCACACCGCCATCCGCCGGGCTGATCGCCCCTTCGGGAAAGATGGCTACCGTACGCCCCTGTTCAAGCAGCCGCACGGCGGCGGCGACGCTGGCTCCACCGCTGCCACGGGCCACCGGGACGTGGCCCGACTCGAGCAGCAGCCGTCCGAAGAGAGGGATCTGAAAGCAGCCCCCGGTTACCAGCACGCGCACTTGCTCGCCTGCCATGAGCATGATCAGAAAGGGGTCGGTGGTGGTCGGGTGGTTGGCGGCGAGGATCTTGGGGCCGTCGGGCAAGGGCACGTGCCAGCGGATGTCCATCTTGAGCATGGCCCGCGCGTACAGGTCGACCACGGAGCGGCCCACCCGGTAGCAAAAACGCTCCGCGACGTTTGGATCTCGCTTCCTCATCAGCCACTCTGTGGCGACGTTCTGCATCACATACGCTTGACGCTGCATTACACACCTCACTCTGTCGTCGCTGCCGACAGGGTACCAGACAGGTGGGTGCAGTGTCATGGCCCAAAGGGCACAGCCTGGGACAGAGCCAGGGTACATTGTGTGCGCATTGGACAGGCCACTTACTCTGTGGATGAACTGTTCGGCTGTTCGGTCGTTTACCCAGTGGGGACAGGATCTATGGTGCCAACGGCGAGCGGGGATCGGGCCGGCGCCACCCAGATTTGATGATAGACGAGCAGCAGCGCAAGCGCGGGACTCCAGGAGACCTAATGGGTGGCGGCCCAGGCCGATCGAGGAGTAGCCCTATGAAGCGTGTGTCATGTATCTAAAGGCACATTTTGAGTGGTGCGCGCGTACAAAAGTGGCGTTTAGAGCAGGCCCAGATCTCTGGCGCGGGCGACGGCCTCGGTGCGGCGGCGCACCTGAAGTTTGCCATAGATGTTGTTCATGTGGCGCTTGACCGTGCCGACGGCGATGAAGAGCCTGTCCGCAACCTCGCGGTTCGACAGGCCGG
>JAFGIA010000026.1 GCA_016929795.1 Anaerolineae bacterium | reverse complement strand
CTGGAGCCTGGCATAATCCTGCGTGCGGTGGCCGATCATGGGGGCCGCCTGTGCGTCCAGAATCTCCTGGCGCACGTGGGTTGGACCTGGAATGAACAACTTTTTGTACATAGTTTTACCTCCCTGTAAGGACTCGTCTGATGATTTGACCATCGTCGAGGGACACAAAAACAGTGCAACTGCGGAATGGCTGATCTGCGCTCGGGCACTGCGCCGTGTCCCTTCCCCTCCCGACGCAAACGCATTGTACCAACTTTCCCACAAAGGGGCAACTCCAGGAGCTTCCACGGCCTGTGGGTTGACAAACCGCGCCACAGTTTTTTGTAGCGGCGGATTTTCGTGCTATAATGTCAGGCTGCCGTCCGGCGGCTGGCCCATGGTCGGGGCCAGGCACCACAACCCTGCGTGGACAGAGCGGCATGGTGCCGTCGAGCCAAGTGCGGGCAGGATAGGTTGAGGAGAAAACCAAGGCATGGCACAGGACGAGCTGATAAGAGACGCGGTAGAAGTGGATACGAGCGAGGCGAAAAAGATTGTCGTTCGCGGTGCCCGCGAGCATAACCTGAAGAACGTGGACGTGGAGCTGCCTCGCGACAAGCTGATCGTCATCACAGGCCTATCAGGTTCTGGCAAGTCGTCGCTGGCGTTCGACACCCTCTACGCCGAGGGACAGCGCCGCTATGTCGAGTCGCTGTCGGCGTACGCGCGCCAATTCCTGGGCGAGATGCAAAAGCCAGACGTCGACCAGATCGACGGCCTCAGCCCGGCGATCAGCATCGATCAGAAGGGCGCCAGCCGCAATCCACGGTCCACAGTCGGCACGGTGACCGAGATCTATGACTATTTGCGCCTCCTGTATGCGCGCATCGGCGTGCCCCACTGCCCACAGTGTGGGCGCGAGGTGAACCAGCAGACGGTGGGCCAGATCGTGGAAGCGATCCAGGAGATGCCTGCCGGCAGTCGCGTGCTGCTCATGGCACCACTGATCAAAGACCGGAAGGGTGAGCACCGAAAGGTGTTCGAAGATGTACGCAAACTCGGATACGTGCGCGTGCGTGTCGACGGAGAGGTACTCGACGTCGACCAGGAGATTGACCTCGACCGCTACAAGATGCATACCATTGAGGCAGTGGTCGACCGGCTGATCGTGCGTGGCGGCGAAGGGGAGAGTGGTGGCGACGGGGGCGGGATGGACCGCGCGCGGCTGGCCGACTCGGTCGAGACGGCGCTCAGGCTGGGTGGCGGGATCATGATGGTGGCCGACGTGACCGACCGCGATGCGCCACGCGATCACCTCTTCTCGGAGCACTTTTCGTGCGTGCACTGCGGCATCAGCCTATCCGAGATCGAACCGCGCACCTTCTCGTTCAACAGCCCACACGGCGCCTGCCCGGCGTGCATGGGCCTGGGCACGGAGCTCGAGATGCACCCCGACCTGATCATTCCCGATCGGGGCAAAAGCCTGAAACAGGGGGCTGTGGAGCCCTGGACGCGGGATCGATCGGGCGACAGCTATTATACGCAACTGCTCGAAGCCGCAGCCAGGCAGCAAGAGATCCCGCTCGATGTACCGGTGCGCGAGCTCACACCTACGCAGTTGAACTATATCCTGCATGGAGGGCGGCGCGGCGAGCAGGTCACGCTGCAGTACAGTGCCTCGAAGGGCAAAGCACGCACCTATACCACCCACTTCGAAGGGGTGATCCCGAACCTGCAACGCCGCCATCGTGAAGCATCGTCAGATTATGCCCGGCAAGAGATCGAGCGTTACATGGCCGAGCGCCCATGTCCCGCGTGCCAAGGACGCCGGCTCAAGCCCGAAGCACTGGCAGTGACAGTTGCCGGCCAATCGATCGACCAGATCACAGCTCTGTCGGTGACCGATATGCTGCGCTGGGTGGAGCAGTTGAGTGACTCGAGCGGGAACGGCGATGGCGCCGGGGGCGATGGGCTGTTGACGCAGCGGCAGCAGGCGATTGCGCGCCAGATCTTTAAGGAGCTGAACGACAGGCTGTCGTTCATGGCGAACGTCGGGCTTGACTATCTGACCATCGACCGCCAGGCTTCGACCCTGTCGGGCGGTGAGGCGCAGCGCATCCGGCTGGCGACACAGATCGGATCGCGGCTGATGGGCGTGCTCTACATCCTCGATGAGCCCAGCATCGGCCTGCACCCGCGCGACAACGGCCGCCTGATCCAGACACTGATGGGGATGCGTGACCTGGGCAACACCGTATTGGTGGTCGAGCACGACGCAGAGACGATGCTGGCGGCCGATTGGATCCTCGACCTGGGACCGGGGGCCGGCGAGCACGGAGGCCAGGTCGTATGCTCGGCACCGACAAGCGAGTTCCTGCGCTGCGAGCACTCGCTGACAGCGGCCTACCTGCGCGGCGATCGCAAAATCACGATGCTAGCAGAGCGGCGCCCGGGGAGCGGCCACTTTGTCACCGTGGTCGGCGCACGGGAGAACAACCTGAAAGCGATCAACGTCCGTTTTCCCCTACAAAAGTTTGTCGCCGTCACCGGCGTCTCGGGCTCGGGCAAGAGCAGCCTGGTGGTCGAGGTGCTCTACAACCGGCTGAACCAGTTCTTCTACCGTGCCAAGGCCAGGCCAGGCCAGCATGACGCGATCGAGGGGTTGGAGCACATCGACAAGGTGGTGAACATTGATCAGGCACCAATTGGCCGCACGCCACGCTCGAATCCGGCGACCTATACAAACGTGTTCACCGACATCCGCGACCTGTTTGCTCGCCTGCCCGATGCCAAAGCGCGCGGCTACAAGCCGGGACGCTTTAGCTTTAACGTAAAAGGTGGGCGGTGCGAGGCGTGCCGCGGCGACGGCATCATCAAGATCGAGATGCAATTTCTGCCAGACGTCTATGTGCCCTGTGAGGTGTGCCACGGCAAACGTTACAACCGGGAGGCGCTCGAGATCCACTACAAAGGCAAGCACATCGCCGAGGTGCTCGACATGACCGTGGACGAGGCGCTCGGGTTCTTTTCGAACGTGCCGCGCATCCGCACCAAGCTGCAAACACTATCGGATGTGGGCCTGGGCTACATTCGCCTCGGCCAGCCGGCCACGACACTGTCGGGCGGTGAGGCACAACGCGTCAAGCTATCGAAAGAGCTGGCGCGCCGATCCACTGGCCGCACCTTCTACATCCTGGACGAGCCGACCACAGGGCTCCACTTTGCCGACATTGAGAAGCTGTTGCAGGTGCTCCAGCGGTTGGTGGATCAGGGCAACACAGTGGTAGTGATCGAGCACAACCTCGACGTGATCAAGGCCGCCGACTGGATCGTCGACCTGGGGCCTGAAGGCGGCCAGGGCGGCGGCTGGGTTGTCGCCGAGGGCACCCCAGAGGAAGTATCGCACGTGCGGAAATCGTACACCGGCCAGTTCCTGGACAGGATGTTGAATGCGCCTGCCAGTTCATAGTGCGCGCTTGAGCGCCGCGCCTGCCTGACACAACCTGCATCTGGTTGCGTTACGGTTTCCGGCACGCTCAAGCACCCATCACGAATCCCGATTCGCTCACATAGCATGGGCGAATCGGGATTGGCAGGATTCGACGGGCCTTGTGGGCAGTCTGGTAGTTTTTGACAGACGTTTTGTGCTATAGTATACTCACCCCCTGGCAGAGGGGCTCTGCGGAGCCCCTTTTTTGGGGCAAAAAGCCAGGTGCAGAAGTCTCGGTCTTGGATCGAGAGGACTCGGGCAAAAGACGAATACGAATGAGAGCCAGAGCGAAAGAGATGTTGTTGAAACCGATTCGGGATGTGGGTGTTGTAGGATATGGTGCATATGTACCTCGCTTCCGCCTGCCTGGCAGTGAGGTAGATCGTGTGTGGACCGATGGGCAGGGAGGGTCGCCGATCAAGGAAAAGGCGGTGCCGGGGCCGGATGAAGACACGGCCACCATGTCGGTGGAGGCGGCACGCAATGCCTTGGCGCGCGCAGGCATCGACCCGACAGCCATTCGCGCCGTGTGGGTGGGCAGCGAGTCTCACCCCTACGCCGTCAAACCAACCTCGACGATCGTGGCCGAGGCGATTGGCGCGGTGCCGGCCACCCAGGCGGCGGATTGGGAGTTTGCCTGCAAGGCGGGCACCGAGGCGTTCCAGGCTGCGATGGGGTTCGTCGGCTCGGGTATGGCCGACTATGCCCTGGCCATCGGCATGGACACAGCACAGGGACGGCCCGGCGATGCCCTCGAATACACGGCCGGAGCCGGCGGTGCCGCGTTCATTATCGGCTTGGCCGATGATTCATTGGCCACCATCGAGGGCTCACTGTCATACGTGACCGACACGCCCGACTTTTTTCGGCGGCCACGCCAGCATTATCCGCAGCACGGCAGCCGCTTCACCGGCGATCCTGCCTACTTTAAACACGTGCTCGAATCGGCGCGGCGACTGATGGAGGAGCTGGGGACAAGACCAGAGGATTACACAGCGGCGGTTTTTCACCAGCCCAATCCCAAGTTCCCCGAACGGGCAGCGCGCGAGTTGGGCTTTACGCCCGAGCAAACGCGCACCGGGCTCCTCTGCCCCGTGGTGGGCAACACATACGCAGGCTCCTCGATGCTCGGGCTGACCGCCATTCTCGATGAGGCACAGCCTGGTGATCGCGTGCTGCTCGTGTCGTTCGGATCGGGCGCCGGCAGCGACGCCATCTCGATGCACGTCACTGACAAAATCGAGGAGCGGCGCAGCCGCGCCCCGCGCACCCGCACCTACATCGACCGGCGCAAAGAGATCGACTATGGGATGTACGTGCGCTATCGGAAAAAGCTGCACATGCACTAGAATATCCGGTCTTTGGTTTTTGGGGTTTGGATGGTACCATCCGAACCCCAAAAACCAAACACCGTCCAGGATAGGATATGAGAGACGTCAGTATTATCGGAATTGGACAAACAAGGGTTGACGAGCATTGGGATCGATCGCTGAGGCACCTGGCGGGCGAGGCGGTGCTGGCAGCAATGGCGGATGCCGGCGTAGAGACGGCCGATGCATTATATGTAGGCAACATGCTGTCGGGCCTGCTGACAGGGCAGGAACACCTGGGCGCATTGATCGCGGATTTTGTCGGGCTGCGCGGGATCGAGGCGATCAAGGTAGAGGCGGCGTGTGGCTCTGGCGCAGCGGCACTGCGCCAGGGATATGCCGCCGTCGCGGGCGGGCTGTCCGACCTGGTGATCGTCGCCGGCGTGGAAAAGATGAGCGACACGGTGAACGCCGAGACGACAACGGGCCTGGTGATGGCGGCCGATGCCGATTACGAATCAATCCACGGCCTGACCTTTGTTAGCATCAACGCCCTGCTGATGCGGCGCTATATGTACGAATATGGCCTGAAGCACGAGGACTTTGCAAATTTTACGCTGAACGCTCACCGCAACGCGGTGAATAACCCATACGCCATGTTTCAACATCCGGTGACAGTCGAGCAGTTCAAACGGGCGCGCATGATCGCCGATCCGATCAACCTGCTCGACTCGTCGGCGATTGGCGACGGTGCGGCAGCCGTGGTTCTGGCGCCAACAGCCGTGGCGCGCGAGTATATGAACGGGCGGGGGGTACGCATCCTGGCCTCGAGCATAGCCACCGACGCGGTAGCGGTGCACGACCGGCCCGACCCGCTTTGGCTGTCGGCTGTGGAGGCGTCGGCGTCCAAGGCATACCAGCAGGCGGGTGTGGGGCCACGCGACATCGACCTGTTCGAAGTGCACGACGCATTTACGATCATGTCGGCGCTCAGCCTGGAGGCGAGCGGCTTTGCCGAGCGCGGCAAGGGGACGTGGCTGGCGCAGGCTGGCGAAATCACGCTCGAAGGCAAAATTCCGATCTGCACGATGGGTGGATTGAAGGCACGCGGCCACCCCGTAGGGGCAACGGGTATATACCAGGTGGTAGAAGTGGCGCAGCAACTGCGCGGGGAGGCGGGTGAAAACCAACTCGCCCACGCGCGCCTGGGCATGGCGCAGAATATCGGCGGGAGCGGCGCCACGGCGATCACGCACATCCTGGAAGCATACGATTGATCGTGTGCCAATAGGACCATTGGACCATTGAAATTCTGGGGATAACCAGCTATAATAACCCTGATTAGGAGGATTTGTAATGAACATTCCGCGACACTGGAGACTTCGAAACCAACGCTATGCACTGGTTGGCGAGGTATGCAACAAATGTGGTGCCAAGCTCTTCCCCCCGCGCGACGTATGTCCCGAGTGCAACAAGCCGGCGTACGAACCATATACATTTAGTGGGAATGGCAAAGTATATTCGTATTCGACGATCTACCAGGCACCGTCGGGCTATGAAGAGTTTGTGCCCTACACCGTGGCGCTGATCGAGCTGGACGAAGGCCCGATGCTAACGGCACAGCTCACGGACGTAGACGATGACCAAGTTGAGATCGGCATGTCCGTCGAGATGGTCACCCGCAAGCTGCGCGAAGAGGGTGAGGATGGCATGATCATCTACGGCTACAAATTTAGGAAACGTTTGCAGGAGCAGGCAGCATAAGGCAAATATTGTTGCCAGTCCTGTGTACATGAGCCGTTGTCGGGCGCGCCGAATGGCGTGTGGCAACGGCTTTTCCTTTCCCGCTATTGAGAGAAAGCACGCTGTTGTCAAAATGAATACTGTAGTGTATAATCGGCACGTAACGTGAACGGTGAAACGATAGCCGGGTGGTAATAGTGTTCGAGAGGGAGGCGTGATGGCAAGCGAATCAGTAACCTTGACGGTTCCAGACTCTCTGGCACGGGAGTTGGATTCGGTTGAGGAATCTCTTCTGGTAGATCTACTCGAGCGTGGTTTGCGCGAGTTCAAGGTTGAACAGGCGCTGGAGCGATACGCGCGGGGTGGGATCTCTTTTGGTGCGGCCGCACATCAAGCCGGCGTGTCCCGATCAGACTTGGCTCGTCACGCGTATGCACGCGGCATGGAACCCGCTTTCAGTGCCGAGACTCTGGCCGAAGAGTTGGGCTAGAAATGGCTGTCGTGCTGTCAAATGCCGGCCCTCTGATTGCTCTCGGAAAGCTGAACCAGCTCCACCTTCTGTCCGGACTGTTCGAGGAAGTCCAGATCCCACGTTCGGTGTACGACGAGGTGGTGACACAGGGACTCGTGCGTGGTGCACCCGAAGCACTCACCGTGAGGTTATTCTGGCAACGTCATCAGTGGCCCATCGTCGACGTCCCTGAGTCGCTGTTATCTGCGTACGTGCCTCCAGTTATCCTCGACCCCGGCGAGACAGAAGTGTTGGCCCTGGCACAGTCGTTTCCCGACCCTTTGGTCCTGTTGGACGACGAGGTCGCCAGGACGGAAGCGCGCCGGCTGGGCCTGGACCTATGTGGCACACTGGGCATTCTCGTCCGAGCGTATCGAGCAGGCTTGCTTTCTCTCGATCAGGTTGAATTGCTCATTCACGAAATCGCCGCGCGCCCGGATATTTGGATCGCGACCAGGCTTTGCGAGCAAGTGATGGCTTCGCTTTCGACATAAACGCGATCACGGGGAACAGGTATGAACTATGGGCAGTATCGAGATCAACGTTTGCAGCAGGCCGCTGAGTTGGCCGAGGCCTACGCTCAGGAGAACCTGGAGCGCGAGACTGGGCGGCAGATTCTGAGACTGCGGCAGATGTGATGGCGGACGTATCTACGCTCACCGGAAGGAGTCGCATGTCCAAGAGCAAAAAGCCCAAGAAAACCCGGTTGACCCTGCACCTGGGCTCTCGCGAAGAAGCGCTGAATCTGTACAGCATCCTGGTCGCATTTCAAGTATCCGATGGCGCCGGGATACTCAACCAGGAAGCGTTGGCCACAGTCGGCCGCTGGGTAGAAGCAATCGAGGTCCAGGTTCCCGGTATCAAGGCGTTGGCCGGTGATACGAGGGGACCATACCAAGACCCATCTTTGACGGATCAATTCCAATCTACGGCTACAAATTTAGGAAACATTTGCAGGAGCAAGCAGCATAAGACAAATACTGTTGCCAAAGCTGTCTACACAAGCCGTTGTCGGGTGTCACAGGGCGCCTGGCAACGGCTTTTTTCTTGCTCCAGCTCTTGACAAAAGCCCTCGTCTGGCTTACAATTCTGCTTGTTGAGTAAGGCGTCTGAGGAGGTAAAAGATCGTGGGTGTCTTGGTTCGAATGTCGTCCAAGGGACAGTTGGTCATTCCCAAATCAGTGCGAGAGAAACTCGGCCTGGAGCCAGGCGACCAGTTTCACCTTGAAATAGAAAAAGATCGGCTCGTGTTGGAACCGGTCACGCGTTCGGCAGTCGATCAGTTGTATGCCCGCTTCGCAAACAGCGATCTGCTGGGTGACCTGGAAAGAGAACATCATCAGGAGATGGACCATGAGCGCGCTCTTCGTCCTTGATGCCTGGGCGGTTCTCGCTTTTCTCCAGGGAGAAGAACCGGCTGCTTCTCGTGTCCGGAACCTTTTGGAAGAGGCGCAGGGCCAGGAAGCGGCACTGTTCTTATCGATCATCAATCTCGGTGAGGTCGTGTACCGGGTAGGTAAGGTGCGAGGCGAGGCGGAAGCTTCCGAGATCCTGGCGCAGATCCGTCGCCTGCCCATCACCATCGTCTCTGCCAGTAACGATGCGGTTTGGGCTGCTGTCCGGTACAAGATGCACCACGCTATCTCCTACGCCGACGCCTTTGCTCTGGCAACCGCCGAAAGCCTGGGCGCAACGCTGGCTACGGGTGATCCGGAGCTGATTCAACTCGCCGACGAGGTGCCGATCGAAAAGCTAGAGCGACACCAATGAGCGAGTACCAGTACTACGAATTCCAGGCCATCGACCGGCCGCTGACCGACGAAGAGCAGCAGGCCGTGGCTTCCCTGTCCAGTCGCGTCGACCCCCATCCCCGGATGATATTCTCCAGGGCGATTACCGGACGCTCTACTTGGCCTGGCTCAAGGTGCTGGAGGTCGAGGATCTTCTGGAGTCTGTCCCCGAGCCACCCCTGCCACCAGGGCTCGGGACCCTGTCACCTGCACTGCGTCGGTTTGCCGAGTTCTTTGAAATCGACGACACGCTGATTCAGGTGGCGACCGAGGCGAGCGGCGACAGGCAGCCGCAGCCGGAAGATTGGATGAACAGGGCATTGTCCCGGCTTCCCGCCGAGGAGCGGGATGCGTTTTTGCGCCGGCTGGCTCAGAGCGAGCCACACCTTTCTACCCGGCTCAACCGCCGCCTCCGTGAACTGCTGCCGTTGTCCCATGCTGAGCTGCGCCCACGGCGCACGGTAGGCCAGCTCTTGCGACAGACCGACGAGCGGCGCAAGCAGGAGCAGCGGCGGCGCGCCGAGGAGGTCGAAGCCAGGCGCATCGGCGAGCTGGAATCCCTGGCACGGCGAGAGGCCGAAACGTGGGCCGAGGTCGAGTCGCTGATCGAGCAGATGCAGGCCCGGCCTTACGACGAGGCCGTCGCGCTCCTGGTCAAGCTGCGCGGCCTGGCGCAGTACCGGGGAGAAGAGGACGTCTTTCAGGCACGAATCAACAACCTCTACCAACGATACAGCCGGCGTTCCGGGTTGATCCGGCGTCTGCGCCACGCTGGTCTGTGTGAGCTGTAGGCCCAGCGTTCACAACCCTGCCCTGTCCAGCTCTTCTTTCAGCGCCCGCAGGCGCCGGTGTTCGTTGCGCAGCCGCGCGATGTACTCTTGCCACAAGCTTTCTTCGCCTAGCTGCCGGTGCAGATCGCGCACCCGCGCCAGGCGCTCGGCCGCCACCGCGTACGCGGCCCGGCTTCGACCGGCTATGGCCCGCTCAGCCTGATCGTAATAGATCTTGAGGGCAGCCAGGGGGTGCTCTACTTCCGCCGCCTGGGCCACCCGCACCAGGGTTCCAGGGTCACAGTAGACCCTGGGCTGCGACACAAGGTCCAGTGCTCGGGCCACGTCGCCCTCGTCCAGGGCAATGGTGATCAGTAGCGACGCGTGGCGGTGGGGATCGAGCCTGGCCAGCAGGGATGGGCGGAGCTGTTCCCAGACGCCGGTCTGCTGCCCCAGCCGTTGCAGGGTCAGATAGATCTCGTGTCGAGGCTCTTTCTCAAATTGATGCTGCCGCAAGGCGAGCGCGGCCTCCAGGTCGCCATGCTCCTCGTAATGAGCGGCCAGCCAGAGCCGGTAGTGGCTGCCGTAGGGGTCGTCTACTTGCTCGGCCATATAGCCCCTGGCGGTCTCTGCGTGGCCGGCGTCTTCCAGGCGGTTGGCAAAGTCGATGACCAGTCCCGGCCGGCCGGCAAAATGTTGGCGGGCGACCTCGATTGCCTCTTCGATGCGGCCCCGATTCAGAAGCAGATAGGCCCGCTGCTCAGCAGTTCCATGGGCCAGGACAAAGTCGTCGGCTTCTTTCTCTTGCCCGGTCATCTCCAGCCGCGCGGTGAGAAAGCCAACCAGCGTTGTCCGTCCCCAATTTTCGCGCCTGTCGATTTCCTCGCGTACCTCTTTGTCGATCCAGCGCCACTCCTCGTCCGTGGCCTGTTCAAGCAGATGACCATCCGCCGACCCCAAATAGTCGATGCCGCCCTGGCGAACGTCCTCGAAATAGGCTGCCAGCAACACTTCCAGCCACGGTTGCCGGGTTTTCGCGTCCTCTACCTTCTCCAGGCAGACAGCAAGGCCCTCGATGCAGTCAGACACAGCGCTCGATACGTCTCCGTTCCCGTCCCACTCGGGCCACCACCCTTCAAAGTGAACGAGCACTTTGCTGAAACGATTGGTCCAGCGCCATCCGGCGTACATCCGATTCGGTGAACTGAAGTCCCATCACAGCACCTGCTCGCATCGACTCTTCTGTCCGATTCAATGCGAGTATAGCACCAGCTCGAAGCACGGTCAAGACACGTGGCTGCACGTTACCACCTTCGTGGCAATGCTATTGTCAAAATGAACACCCTGTTGTATAATCGGGGTGCGAAGTGATCTGCCGGCGAGGAAGGATCAAATCATGCTGATGGCCTAGATCCTTCGCGACTGTGATATGGCGAGTGGTGCGTTGATGGGATCGTTCCGAGGTATTCAATGAAGCCGTTACCTTTTGATACAAAGAAACTCCAAGAGATTTGCCGAAGTAACGACGTAGAAATGGTCGGCGTCTTTGGCTCCATGGCGAGGGGCGAAGCCACGGCCCAGAGTGACATTGACCTGTTGGTCCGCTTCTCCAAACGAAAAAGCCTGCTGGAGATGGTCAAGCTGGAGCGTGAGGT
>JAFGIA010000200.1 GCA_016929795.1 Anaerolineae bacterium | reverse complement strand
TCGCAGTCGCTGACCACCCTCTTTCGCTCGCGCCTGTTCGACCCGGAGCTGTACGTCGCCACGGCGCGCATCCGCCTGGCCCAGGGCGACGTCGAGGGCGCGATCGAGGCCCGCACCCGCGCCGCCGCCATCCGCGATCGGCCGGAGGACCACCTCGCGCTGGCCGGGCTAACCCGCCAGGCGGGGGAGAAGGATCGGGCCACGAAGGCCTGTGTCGCCGCAGCCAATGCTCTCTTTGCCACCTGGCCCCGTCCCCTCGATCCGCTCCTGTGGGAGATTGGCGCCTGCCTGGCCCAGGCGCCCGATGACCAGGTGCCCGACGAGATCGCCGGCCTGGCGCGCAAGCACCCCCTGCCGGGCAACGTGCTGCTCGGCCATTTCTACCGCGTGCGGGGTGAGTACGAGCCTGCGCTCGCCGCCTACGGGGCCGCAGCCGACGCGCGCCCCGACGAGGGCGCCCCCCACTACTTTCTGGGCGAGACCTATCAGTCGTCCGGCCAGCCCGACCGGGCCGAGGCCGAGTACCGCCGCGCGGCCGAGCTCTCCCCCCTGGAATCGCTGCCGCTGTTGGCGCTCGGGCGGATGCAGTGGGCCCAGGGCCGGCACGAGGACGCGCTTGGCACCTTCCGCGAGGCGGTAGAGGCGACCCCGGGCTGGGGCGAGGCCCAGGTGGAGCTGGCGAACGCCCTGTTGGTCGCGGGCGACCGGGAAGGGGCCGCGGCGCACTACCGCCAGGCCCTGCTGGCCGACCGCGATGTGACTCCGCGCCTTGCCCACGACCTGGCGGCCGAGTTGGCGAGTGCCGAGATCGAGTCGCCCGGAGCCGAGTACGTGCGCGGCACCTATGTCACCATCGACGGACAGCGGCAGCGGGCGCTGTTCATGCACCCCGACTCACGGGCGCGGTACGCCATCGAGGTGCCGGCAGGGGGCGAGCTGGCCTTTGATGTGGCGACCATGCCCGAGAGCTGGAACCAGCCCGGAGATGGTGTCGGTTTTGCCGTGTACGTGGAGAGCAGCGCGGGTGTTCGGCAGGTTTTTTCCACCACCATTGATCCGAAGCAGCGCGACGCCGACCGCCGCTGGCACTCTTTCGTTGTCGACCTGGATGATTACTCGAGCCAGGCTGTGACACTGATCCTGGAAACGAGTGCCGGTCCTGCCGGAGATGTCACCTACGACTGGGCCGTGTGGGGCAACCTCAGGCTGTTGAAACCGTGACCGTTGAGGCACGATGGCTGTCGAGTCGGATCTACTCACGCTCGACCTGTCACTTGACAATTGAGTCCAACCACGGTACACTGTCACCATGGAGTATGTGCTCGTCCTGAATCCGCCATTCCACGCGCGATACTCTCGCTCTCAGCGCAGCCCGGCAGTGATCAAGAGCGGGGTGGTTTACTATCCCATCTGGCTGGCATACGCCACGGGCGTGCTGGAGCAAGATGGGTTCGCCGCCAAGCTGGTCGATGCGCCGGCCGCCGGTCTGTCGCTCGACTCTGTGCTCCAGCTCGCCGGCGACATGCAGCCCCGCCTGGTGGTGATCGATACGAGCACCCCGAGCATCCATAACGACGTCCAGGTGGCAGCGGCGATCAAGCAGCGCGTGCCCGGCGCGTTCACCCTGCTCGTCGGCCCACACGTCACCGCCATGCCCGAGGAGAGCCTGCGCCTCGACCCGGCGATCGACGCGGTGGCGCGCGGCGAGTATGATTACACGGTGCGCGACGCCGCGCGGGCGCTGGCCGGCGGGAGCGATCTGGAGGACGTGGCGGGGATCAGCTACCGAGCCGCCCGTGGCGACGAGATCGTGCACAACGAGGCCCGAGCGCCGATCGAGGATCTCGATGTGCTGCCCTTGGTGAGTGAAGTGTACAGGCGCCACCTGCAGATCGAGGACTATTTCTACTCGATCACGCGCTACCCCGAGGTGACGATCATCACGGGGCGAGGGTGTCCCCACCGCTGTAGCTATTGCCTGTGGCCCCAGACGCTCACGGGGCACCGCTACCGGCGGCGCAGCGTGTCGAACGTGGCCGACGAGTTCGAGTTCATCGCCCGCGAGCTGCCGCAGGTCAAAGAGATCTTTGTCGAGGACGACACCTTGACTGTCGACCGGGCACGCTGCCTCGCGCTGTCGGAAGAACTGGTGCGGCGCGGGAACCGGCTGCCCTTTACGGCCAACTCGCGCGCGAACGTCAGCTACGAGACACTGGCGGCGCTCCACCGCGCCGGGCTGCGCCTGGTGTGCGTCGGCTTTGAAAGCGGCGATCAGGCGGTGCTCGACGCCATGCACAAGGGGATCCGCGTCGAGCAGTTCCACCAGTTTCAGGCGGACGCCCGCCGCGCTGGCGTCCTGGTTCACGGCTGTTTTATGGCCGGTGGACCCGGCGAGACACACGAGTCACTGGCCAGGACGCTCGACCTGGCCAAAAAACTGAACCCGGACACGGCGCAGTTCTTTCCGCTGATGGTCTATCCGGGCACCGAGGCCTATGAATGGGCGGTGGAGAACGACTACCTGGTGACCCACGATTTTCGCGAGTGGCTCACCCCCGAGGGGCTGCATCGCCCGATGGTGAATCACCCGGCCCTCACAGCTGCCGAGCTGATGGCCTGGTGCGACGAGGCACGCCGCAGCTTTTACCTGCGCCCGGGATACATCGCGCGCAAATTGTGGCAGGTGTTGGCCCATCCGGCCGAGGCAGGCCGTATCTTGAAGGCATTTCGCGTGTTTTCTAGATACCTGTTCCGCTCTTTGCTGCCGCCGGGAGCCAGGAACATATCACAGTAGTGAGTCGATGGCCGTGATGACACCTGACATCTCGATCGTCATCCCTGCATATTGCGCTGCGGGCACCATCGATTCTTGCCTGCAGGCGCTCGCGACGCAGAGCGTGCCGCGCCGTCGTTACGAGATCCTCGTCGTGGATGATGGGTCCACAGACGGAACGGTGGAACGGGTGCGCGCGTGGCCTGACGTCCAGCTCCTGATGCAGGCGCATGGTGGGCCAGCCGCGGCACGGAACCTGGGCGTGGCACAGGCTCAAGGCGAGGTGGTGCTCTTTACCGATGCGGACTGTGCCCCCGCCGAGGATTGGATCGAGCGGATGACGGCCCCGTTTCACCTGGAGCCCGATCGGAGCCGATCGACGGGCCCGGTTGCGGCCTCGAATCACCGGGTCGTCGGCAGCAAAGGCGTCTACCTGACCCGGCAGCGGGAGCTGGTGGCACGGTTCGTGCAGCTTGAATATGAGGACAAGTATGAGCGCATGGCGCGCCAGGAAACAATCGACTTTATCGACACCTACTCTGCTGCCTACCGGCGCGACACCTTGCTCGAGAATGGCGGGTTCGACATCGCCTTTCCCGAAGCCAGTGTCGAAGATCAGGAGTTTTCTTTTCGCCTGGCGCGAAAGGGCTATCGCATGGTATTCGTGCCCGAGGCGAGGGTGTACCACTGGGGTCATGCCCGAAACCTGGCCGAGTATTGGCAAAAAAAGTTCAAAATCGGCTACTGGAAAGTGCTGGTCCACCGGCGCCACCCCGACAAGCTGGTGCGCGATTCGCACACGCCGCCCAGCCTCAAACTCCAGATTCTGCTGGTGGCACTGGGTGGCGTGTGTGCGATCGGTGGCATTTTTTGGACGCCGCTGGCATGGACAGCGTGCCTCTTCGGGTTGCTTTTTCTGGTGACCGCTCTTCCGTTTGTAAGAAAGGCGTGGCGCCGCGATCCGTGGGTGGCGGTGTCCTCACCGGGCTTGCTCCTCATAAGGGCACTGGCCTTGGGTAGCGGTTTTGCCATGGGATTGGTGGCCCACACATTCTCGCGGCAAGGAGTCGACAACAGTTGTGGACGTTAAGGAGTTGATCCCTCACAGTATGCCTACTTCTCTGCACAGCCGTTCTGCAGCGATTACCCGGCCCCAGGCTCTGGTCAAGCGCGCGATGGATATCGCCGGAGCAGCCATCGGCCTCCCGTTGTGTGCCCCTCTGCTGGCGATCATGGCCGTTGCGATCAAGCTCGACTCGCCTGGCCCGGTCTTTTTCAGGCAAAAGCGGGTGGGGGCAAACGGCAAGGTGTTCACGATATACAAGCTGCGGACGATGGTGGCCAATGCTGAAGATCTGTTGGACGATCTGATCGATCTGGATGCCCTCGAGGAGCCGATGTTCAAGCTGCAAGATGACCCCCGGGTCACCCGGCTCGGTCGCTTTTTGCGCCGCTGGAGCATCGACGAGCTCCCGCAACTGGTGAACGTCCTGAGGGGGGAGATGAGCCTGGTGGGGCCGCGCCCCGAGGAAACCCGGCTCGTCCAGCGTTACAGCGATTGGCACCGGCTGCGGCTGATGGCCAAGCCAGGGATGACCGGCCCTGTCCAGATCAACGGGCGTGGCGACCTGCCCCTGGAGGAACGGGTGCGGCTCGAAGTCGACTATATCGATAACTATTCGATCTGGAAGGATCTCGAGATCCTGCTCAAGACGATCCCCGTGGTGGTTACGGGCAACGGCAGCTACTAGCGCAAGTTTTGTGCAACCAGAAGCCGAATTGCTTTTTTCGGCATGATCCTGAACTTTTGCCACTGCGCCCGGCTTGGCTGTTTAACTGACAGGGCGGTCCGGTCCACGACAGGTAACGCCGATGGGTCAGGGATCGCCGCGGGACGAGACCGCCGGGGCACCACGATGAATGAAAATGTGCGCCGAGCAGGCGCTCGGCGATCCCAGGGGTGATTTGCGAGGGAGCTAAGAGAGGGTGCGGCGCGAGGATTATCGAGCGACGCTGATCCTGATGCTGGGATTGGTCGCTGCGACGTTCACCGGGTTTCTGCGTGAAGCCGCCCTCGCGCACCAGCTCGGCGCCAGCCGGGCCACCGACATCTATTTGATCGCGTTCACCATCCCCGAGTTTATTCTCGTCGCGCTGCCTATCGTCTTGACCCCGGCGTTCATCCCGCTGTTTGCACAACTGCGGCTGGCGGCAGGAGAAGGGAGCGCCTGGCGCTTTGCCGGGCAGGTGCTCGGCGCCCTGCTGGCTGTGCTGCTGGTCGTGACGGGGCTCGCGGCCGCGGGTGCGCCGATCTATCTCTCGTGGCTCGCCCCTGGCTTTGGCGCTGCCGAGCGCGCCGAGGCGATGGAGGCGGCTTGGCGCATGTTGCCGGCCCTCCTGCTGATGGGCGGCGCTACGCTGGCTGGCGCCATGCTCCAGGTCTACAGGCGCTTTGCCCGCCCGGCGCTTGCGACGGCGGTCTATAACCTGGCGTTCGTGATTGTGCTATTGGGTTTGCCGGTGGCCTGGGCGGTGGGGCGTGCAGCGTGGGGTGTGACGCTGGGCGCAGCGGCGGCGCTGTTGCTGCAGGCCACCCTAGTGTGGGGCCACCGCCCGAGGGGGGGCGAGAGTACTCGCCTTCGGGTTCGCCCGCACCCCGCGCCGCCCTCGGGCACGATGGATCACGGCGCGCCAGCAGTCAGCCTGGCCGCCCTCGGTCGCCTGATCGCGCCGATGGCGGCCGGCTATGCCGTGCACCATGCCATTCTCCTGGTAGATCGCGCCATGGCGACGACCAGGGGCGCCGGCAGCGTCGCTACCCTCAACTATGCCTACAGGCTGGCCCTCGTCGTCGGCCAGTTGAGCGGCCTGGCCGTGTCCACGGCCCTCTTTCCACGCATGGCCGAGCAGGCGGCCGCGAATGATCTCGACGGTCTGCGCGGCAGCCTGGCCAACGCCCTCCGTTTCGTGTGGTTGATCGGCCTGCCGGCCAGTCTGGGGTTGATTCTGTTTCGTGCGCCGCTGGTGGAGATTATTTTTCAGCGCGGGGCCTTTGGCAGCGCCGATGCGGAGGCCGTGGCCGACGTGCTGATCTGGTACGCGGTCGCTGTGCTGGCCGACGCCGTGTGCCAGCCGTTGTGGCGGGTGGTCTATGCACGGCGCAGGGGTGGGATCGTCGTGGCCGTCAACACCCTCCAGACGGTGACCCGCATCGTGCTCAATTTTGCATTGATTTCTCCTCTTGGGTATAATGGCCTGGCGCTTTCGGCGGCACTGGGCCTGTCCGTGCAAGCCCTGACGCTCGGACAGATCGTCCGGCACCAGATAGGCAGCTATCTGACAACAGGTTGGTGGCGCGGGGCGGTGCGAGTCGCGCTGGGCACCTCTCTGTTCATGGTGCCGGTCGCCCTGCTGCTGGATCAAATGCCGGCGCTCTCCCCGGTCATGCGGCTGCTGCCTGGAGGCGTCGCCGGAGGTGTGGTGTGCCTGGTCAGTATGCGACTTTGGAAAGAAGAGACTTGATGGCGGCAAAGGATAGAGGGGGTGCCAACCTGGCCAAGGGGATCGACCGGATCCTCTTTGCCGGCCTCCTCCTCTTCTTGCTGGCCCTGCCGTTCCACCTTGTCATCAAAAAGCTCGTTCCCGAGCCGGCCGGCACGTACTGGAAGGAAGGGCTCCTGGGACTACTGTTCCTGTTGTGGGTCGCCCGCTCCTGGCTTGGCCGGCGCCCGCTTTTGACCAAAACGCCCCTCGACTGGGCCGTGCTGGCCTACCTGGGGTTGCTCCTGGCGCGCTATGCAATTGACGGCCGGTGGTGGTACGTGGGCGCCTGGGGGCTGTACATCGCGGTGATGTACCTGCCCCTCTTCTGGCTGGTGTCTGGCACGCTGCGCGCGCGTCCCTCGCGGCTGGTGCCGCTCCTGGCCTCGCTGGTGGCCGTGGGCGCCCTCGTGGCCGCAGGGGGGCTGCTCGAGTTCGTGTGGAACGTGCCGCTGTGGCCTTCCCAGGAAATGACCGAGGCGCACGGCTTTCCTGGCGTGTTCATCTATGGCACCAATGTGCGCCGCGTCTATTTTACGTTCGACTCGCCCACGACGCTGGCCAACACACTGGCCATTGTCCTGCCCTTCGGCGTGGTGTTGGCCCTCATCGCCCGCCGCGCCACCATCCGCGTGGCGGCGCTCGGCGCCACGGCCCTCATCGCCGCGTGTATCGTCGTCACTTTCAGCCGTGGGATCTGGGTGGCTGCTTTGATCTCTCTGGGGGTCATGGCGGTGTGGGTGACCGCAGCCCGCGCGCCGGCCCTTGGGCAGCGTCTATGGAAAGCAGCTCTGGCCATCGGCGGGGTGTTGGCCGTGGTCGCCCTGCTGTGGGCAGTGGTGTGGCTGGCATGGCGGGCATGGGAAGAACCGATCCACCAGGGCGTCGTCGAGCTGGCTTCCGAAGAGTATGACCGTCTGCCGTTGGCAGGCACAGTAAGCTCACTCCAGGAGCTCGACTCGGAGCCAGAAGCGCTGGTGCCCCAGGTCTGGACGCTGCCCGACCCAATCAGCAGCGAGCCTGACGAGCGGACGGTCCTGTTTCAGCACCCGCCCCAGACCGGGCGGAACGAGGTGAGTTTCGACGTCCAGGTGCCCGAAAATGGTGCGCTTCAGTTCGCCATTGCCCTGTCACCCGACGTGTGGTCGCCAGATCAAGGGGATGGCGTATGGTTCGAGGTGTACGTGCACGAGTCGGGGAATCCGTGGGGGCGCGAAACGATCTTTTCGCGCTACATCAACCCCAAGGACAATCTGACAGATCGGCGCTGGCGCAACTATCTTGTTGACCTGTCGCCGTGGGCCGGGCGCAGCGTGCAGCTTGGCCTGATCACCGAGGCGGGGCCGGCGGGCGATTGGGCCTACGACTGGGCTGGCTGGGCCGAGCCGGCGTTGATCGCACTCACTCCGGGATACCTCGACCTGGCCGAGCGCGAAGACGCGGTGTTGCGCCACACGGGGTCGATTGCCGACTGGGCGCAGGACGAAACCAACCGCGACAGGCTGTCGGCGTGGAGCCGTGGGATCGACGCCTGGATGGCTTCGCCCTGGTGGGGCGCGGGGCTAGGCTCCACGGGCGTCGCCGCCCTGCGCACGAGGCCCGGTACCGCCCTGGTGCCTGAAAGCCAGGTGCTCAAAGCACTGATCGAGTTGGGGCCGTTGGGCCTGCTGGCCCTGGCTTTTCTCTGGTTTCAGATCGCCAGGGTGGGGCTGCGCACCTACCGGGCCACCAGGAGCCCGGTGGACCGTCTCGTGCTGATCGGGGTCCTGGCCAGCCTGCTCGTGGTCTTTATCGAGGGCTGGGTCTACCAGAACCTGGAAGTCAAGCAGGTCAATGCCTACTTTTGGACGGCGCTCGGCACGCTCGCGTTCCTGGCCGCGCCGGCGTCCCACGCCCACAAATCCCCCGAGACGGTGTCCGATTCAAGCCTCGACTGACGAGGGGACGAGGGCAGCGTGAGCGATCCCCGCGTATCGGTGGTCATTGTCAACTGGAACCATGGTCACCTGCTGCCAGCCTGCCTCGAGGCTCTGCATGCCCAGACCTACTCTCCCTTCGATCTGACCATCGTCGACAACGCCTCGGCAGATGGGTCGCCGGGCTGGATCGCCGAGCACGAGCCGGGAGTGCAGCTACAACTGTTTTCCGAGAACCGCGGTTTCTGCGAGGCGTTCGACTGGGGGGCACAACACACGACCGGCGAGTTTGTGCTGTCGCTCAACGCCGACGTGACCGCCGAGCCCGATTTCATCTCGATGCTTGTGCAGGCGGCGAGCCACGATAGACGGATCGGGATGGTCGTTCCCAAGCTGCTGCGCGCCGACGATCCCTCGATCCTCGACTCGACGGGGCTTTTCGTCGACGTGCGGCGCCGCCCCTACGATCGCGGGCAGGGCGAAATAGACCGGGGGCAGTACGACGCCCCGGCGACAGGCGTCATGGGGAGTGGATCGTTTGTCTTTGGTGGGTGCGGGGCAGCCGTGCTCTACCGGCGCACGATGCTTGAGGACGTCGCCCTCGACGGCGAGTACCTGGATCACGATTTCTTTGCCTATTGCGAGGACGCCGACCTGGCGTGGCGCGCCCGGTTGCGAGGCTGGCAGTGCCTGTATGTACCGCTGGCCGTCGCGAGGCACGCGCGCGGTTGGGGCGACACGCTCCGGAAGCGAGGCCGCGCCACCAAGGACGCCAGGGGGCCCCGGCTCGCCTTGCGCAACCGGTATCTGATGACGATCAAAAACGACGCCTGGCGCTACCTGGTGCACGACCTGCCCGCCATTCTGGGCGCCGAGGTGCCGCGCCTGGCCTACGCCGCCGTCACCAGGCCGGCCATCCTGCTGGGGCTGGTCGACCTGCTGCGGGCGTGGCCGTCGGCCCGCCGCAAGCGGCGGCAGATCCGCAGCCGCCAGGTCGTGCCCGATGCGGACATCCGGCGCTGGTTCGTGGCGCCGGCAGAGATGGCCCGGGGGGAAGGGGAGAGGCGTTGAAGATCTTGATCGTCTATTACGAGCCACAGCCCAGCGGCCAGACGGCGCACGTCCTATCCCTGGCCCGTGGCCTGGAGCGAGAAAAATACCAACTCACCGTTGTCCTTCCCGATCACCTGCATGGCCCGATCACTGCGCTCCGCGAGGCGGGCGCGCGCGTGGTGCCGCTGGCACTGAAAAAGACATTGTGGCCTGCTCGCTCTGTCGCTGCGTGGATGCGCCTGGTTCGCGCCTCCAACCCGGACGTGGTACACGTCCACAGCCAGGAGGCCGGCTTGCTGGCACGGCTCCTGGCACGGGCTGCCGGCGCGCGCCGCGTGTTCTACACGCCGCAGACGGTCGACATCCGGCG
This sequence comes from Anaerolineae bacterium, assembly GCA_016929795.1. The sequence continues at coordinate 11,020 of JAFGIA010000200.1, read as the reverse complement.
CGTTCGCTGGGCGCGCCTCTACACCCTCGTCGAGCGCGCGCTGTCCGGCGTCACCGATACGATTATCTCGGTGTGTGAAGCGGATCGGGCACGGATGATCGGGTGGGGCATCGCACCGGCCAAAGTAGCCGTCGTCCCGAACGGTATCGACCTGGCACGGTTCGACGAGGCGCTCGATCCCGCTGCGCTGCGTCGCACCCTGGAGCTGCACCCCACCCACCAACTGGTCCTGCAGGTAGGCCGGCTCAGCGCGCAGAAGGACCCTATGGCGTTCGTAGAGGGCGCCGCCCTGGTCGCCGGTCGCTGTCCACAAGCGCAGTTTGTGCTGGTCGGCACCGGGCCCCTCCAGGGCGAGGTGTCGGCGCGCATCCAAAAGCTGGGACTGGAGCAGCGGGTGCGCCTGGCAGGATGGCACAACCACGCCGACCGCTTGATGGCCGTCGCCGACGTCGTCACCCTCACCTCGCGCTGGGAGGGAATGCCCTACGTCCTGTTGGAAGCCATGGCCCGGTCGCGGCCCGTCGTCGCGACTGCCGTCAACGGCTCGCCCGAGATCGTGCTCGATGGCGTGACCGGCTTTGTGACGCCGCCGGGTGAACCGGCGGCGTGGGCACAGCGCGTCAGCGAGCTGTTGGAAAATCGGGATGGCGCGGCCACGATGGGCCATCGCGGCCGCGCCCGGGTTGAGGAACAGTTTACACTGTCACGAATGATCGACAAGATCGAGGCATTGTACGACAGGTCGTTGTAGCCAGCCCGATCACGCGCACAGCTCGTTCACTGCCGCGGCGACCGTTTCAAGATCCTGTGGCGACAGCCCGGGGTGAACCGGCAGCGAAAGGACCTCCTGCGCTGCGCGCTCGGCCTCTGGATAGCTGTGACCGGCCTCCTGCTCCAGGTAGATCGTCTGCCGGTGCACCGGCACGGGGTAGTAGACGGCTGTGCCGATGCCACGCTCTGTGAGCCCGGATTGCACGGCATCCCGCTTCCCGTCCGACACGCGGACTGTGTATTGGTGAAAGACGTGGGAGCAGCCTGGCGGCACAGAGGGAGTGCGCACGTTCTGGAGGTGGGCGTCGTAGAAACGGGCATTGTTCGCACGCGCTGCGTTAAACTGCGGCAGCTTGCCAAGCTGCGCGAGCCCGATGGCCGCGTGCACGTCGGTCATGCGAAAATTATAGCCCGTCTCGTCGTGGTAGTAACGGCGGCGCATACCATGCTGGCGGATCACGCGGCACTTGTCGGCAATCTCGGGATCGTCGGTGGTGATCATCCCACCCTCGGCGGAAGTGATATTCTTGGTGGGGTAGAGTGAGAAGCAGCCTGTGCCGAAACTGCCAGCCCGCTTGCCCTTGTACTCAGCCCCGTGCGCCTGGCAGGCATCCTCGATCACGACGAGCCCGTGCTCGTTCGCCAGGGCCAGGATGGGGTCCATATCGCACGTCAGGCCAAAGAGGTGAACCGGCATGATGGCCCGCGTGCGCGGCGTGATCGCCGCCTGGATCTGTGCCGGATCGAGATTAAAAGTCGCCGGGTCAATGTCCACAAATACCGGCCTGGCCCCTGTGTAGCGGATCGAGTTGGCCGAGGCGATAAAGGTAAAGGGAGCGGTGATGACCTCATCGCCCGGCCCGATCTGGTGGGCAAGCAGGGCCACGTGCAGCGCCGTGGTGCCCGACGATGTCGCCACTGCGTGCGCCACCCCGCACATCTGCGCGAACCCCTCTTCAAAGGCCCGCACCCTGGGGCCCTGGGCCAGCATGCCCGAGTCCAGGACCTCCAGGACGGCCTGTCTTTCCTCTTTTCCGATCATTGGTTGAGCAATAGAGATCATGGCTGTACCACCTCCCAGTCTTTGCTTACGAACGAAACCTCTTCTCCACAACCTGGACAGCGAGCCTGCACCACATCGGCCTCTTCCCGCACTGCTTCCAGTCGACGACCGCAGGGGCACACATAGCCGTGCAGCCGGGCGGGGTTGCCCCACACAAGCCCATAATCGGGCACATCGCGAGTGACCACGGATCCAGAGCCGACCATCGCCCACCGGCCAATCGTCACGCCGGGCAGCACCACCGTCGCTGCACCCAGGGCCGCCCCCGAGCGGATGAGGATAGGGCTCACCTGCCAGTCATCTGCCCCTTTGAGCGATCCATCGGCATTGACCGCTCGTGGCAGCTTGTCGTTGGTCAGGCAGACGTGCGGTCCGATAAAGACCCCATCCTCGATCGTCACGCCGTGATAGAGCGAGGCGCGATTCTGGATCTTGACGTTGCTGCCAATCTGCACGTCAAAGTCGATGTACGCCCCCTTGCCCACGATGCACTTTTCGCCGAGCGATACCCCCTCTCTGACCTGTGCCTCGTGCCAAATCGACGTGCCGTCGCCAATGTTCGCCCGTGGCGAAACGTCCGCCGTAGGGTGAACTCGAACTCGTTTCTCCACCTCTTCGCCTCCTCACAATTGCGACAGCGCCAGGATTTGCGCTCGCCGGCACTAGCCGGCGTAGCCCCAGCCGCGCAGCTTTTCCTGGACCTCTGCCATCTCTTCATCGGCGGGGCCTGTGTCCCCGGCTCGATCTTTGTAAACACTATCCTCGGTATAGGCCACCGGCCGTGTCAGCGGGGAAGTGGTCTCGAACCACTCGCCCAGCACGCGCCCATCCATCTCGCGCGGCACCGCCACGCCGAGTGCGTGCAGCAGGGTGGGTGCCAGGTCGAGGATGCTCATTTCGGGCAGCTCCACGCCCGCTCGCACGCCAGGGCCGGCCGCGATCACCACTCCTTCGAGCCGGTGGTGGCCCGACAGTCCGGCGATCGGCTCGACCAGCCGGTGCGACCCAAAGTCGGCGTGCCCAAAGGCCATATATTCCCCGCCGCGCGGCTGCACGATCAGGTCGGGCGTGCGCGACAGGTAGGAGCCGCTGTATACCTCCTCGCGCCGGTAGACGCGCTCCACCAACGGCTCGCCCGTGCGCGGGTCGCGCAGGGCCAATGCGCTGCGCACGATCTCTTCCCTCAATGCCTCGTATTCGTTCCCGGGCTGTACTACCCCCTGCGGATAGGCTCCGGCGAGGTTGATGTAGACCTGTCCAAAGCTGCCGATGCCAAACGCCCGCGTGCGCGCCCAGTCGACGTCGTCGAAAGAGAGAAAGAGGCGGTTAAGCAGCCCCGATTTTTGCTGAAAGCGCACCTTCCGCCGCAAGCTGCCCAACCCGACCCTTCTCGCCACCTGGAACATGGCCAGGGGCGTAAAGCCGAGGCGAAAGAGGGCGCGCTTGAAGGCCGTCCACGGCGTCCGCTTGAAGCGCAACAGGCCGGCTTCCGCCAGCCAGTTGTTCGTCAGGAAAAAGCTGTGCACCGGCCCAAATCCATGGTCCGACATGACGACGACGAGTGTATCGGGACCCGCCTCGCTCACCAGGCGCCCCACGTCCGCGTCCACCTTGCGGTGGAAGGCGAGAATGCGCTCCCGCTGCGCGGCGGCCTCGGCTGGATCGTGACGCGGGTGCCCCGCGTCGAGCAGCCGCCACGTCTCGTGCTGCACCATGTCGGTATCCCAGTAAACGACGGCGAACAGGTCCCACGGCTGCCGGCGCATCAGGTAGAGGGCGGCCTGGGTGCGGTTCTCGACACTGGCGGTCAGGTCTTCCAGGAAGCGATTTAGGTGGCGGCTTGAGCGGTAGCGCTCGTCAGGCGCCAGCAGAAATTCGCCCAGCTCGCCCCGCAGCTCTTCTTTTAGCTGTGGCGGGTATGCCCACTGGCTGTCGGGGCCAGGGGCAAGGAATCCGGAGATCATGAAGCCGTCCACTGCCTCGGGCGGGTAGGTGGTCGGGATGCCCAACAGGCCGACGCGGCGGCCCGCCCTGTTCAGCCAGTGCCATATGCCGTGGGCGCGCCGCGAGGTGGCGTTGATCATGCTCACCTTGTAGCTTTCGGCACCTGGATACACAAAATCCACCAGGCCATGCTTGCCCGGGTTGACCCCTGTCAGGAACGAGCTCCACGACGAGGAACTGATCGGCGGCAGGGTGCTCCTCAGCCGTCCCCACACCCCACGCTCCATCAAGGCACGCAGGTGGGGCAGCTCTCCCGCTTTGATCCAGGGGCCGAGCAGGTCAAATGTCACGCCGTCGAGGCCGATGACCAATGCTTTCATCCCAGGTAACCCAGGCCTTCCAGGCGGTCCATGATCTCTTTTTCGCCTGCCTCGTCATAATCCTTTTGCTGGCCGCTCTCAAACAAAGCAGGCTCGCGCATCTGGACAGGAAAAGACTCCATATAATCCGGCTCAAAGCCCTCAGCCAATACTCGGCCGTCCATATCCAGCGGCACGGGCAGGCCCATGGTGTGCAGAATGGTGGGGGCGAGATCATGGATCGCTGCATCATGGAGCGCGGCCCCCTGCCGGATACCGGGTCCGTTCAGGATCAGCATCCCGAAGTCGCGGTGCATGCCCGAGTAGCGGTAGACGGTCGACACCGTCTCTCTGTGCCCAAAGTCAGCCAGCCCAAAAAAGATATCGGACGGCTCGCTTGGGCGCAGGATCAGGTCAGGTGCCTGCTCCAGGAAAGGGCCGCTGTAGATCTCTTCGCGGCGCAGCACCTCGCCGATCAGCTTGCGCCCAGTGCGTGGATCGCGGAACTCGTACGCCAGGCGCTCGATCTCGGCACGCACCGCCTCGTACTCGGCACCCGGCTCGACGATCCCTTCCGGCTCGCGCCCCTTGACGTTCAAATAGATCGAGCCGAGGTGGCGGCCAAAAGAGTAGGCACGTGACCGCCCCCAATCAACGTCGAGGAAGGAGAGAAAGGCCATCTTGAGCAGGTGGTCGACAAAATAGCCGGCAACATACTCGGCCTGCTGCGCCAGCCCCAGGCGATCGGCCAACTGGTGCACGTTGCGCAGCGTAAAACCCCGCCGGAAGGCGAACGCTTTCAGGCGTGTCCACACGCTGCCCTTCAGGTGTAACATGCCCGTGTCGAGCAACCAGTTGTTGAGCACGATAAAGTTGTTGGCCCGCCCCATGCCGTGGTCCGACAGGACAATGACCAGCGTGTCGTCGCCGGCCAGCGCCAACAGCTTGCCGATGCTCTCGTCCACGCGCTCGAAATAGGCGCGCACCCACGGCTCGCGGTCCTCTCGATCTGTGCGCCAGGGATGATCCGGGTCAAAGTAGTGCCACAACTGGTGGAGGACGCGGTCCGTGTCGAAAAAGACGGTCATGAACAGATCCCACGGCTGCGACGTGGCGAGATAGAGGGCCGTGCGCGTCCGCATGTCGAGCAGGTCGTAGCTGGCCTGGAGGAAGCTATCGCGCCGGCTTTCCGCGAATGTTTCGGTGGGATAGATGCGATAGTCGCCGATCTCGCGTGCCAGATCGTCTCCCAGGTGCGGTGGGTGAATATAGTCGTCGGCATTATAGGGCGTCATCCAGCCGCTCACCATAAAGCCGTTGACCGGCTCTACCGGGTACGACATCGGCAGGTTGAGCACCCCGACACGATAGCCGGCATCACTCAAGTAGCGCCACACTGTCGTGCCGCCGCGCCGGGAAGCGTTCACCGGCGGAAAGTGATACGTGCCGTCGCGCCGGTAGAGAAAATCATAGATCCCCGTCTTGCCCGGGTTCATGCCGGTCACAAAGGAGGACCAGGAAGGGCCGGACGTCGGAGGGATCGTCGAGCGCAGCTCGCTCACGACCCCTGTGTCGACGAGACGCTTGAGGTTGGGCAGGTAGCCCCCATCTGCCCAGCGCCGAATCAACCCCAATGGGACTCCGTCGAGGCCGATGATCATGATCTTGTGTGCCTGATGCATGATGGAAATCGTTCCCCTCAAATTGGCCCTGGCTACGCTTCCTCGCCAAATGCCGAGCTAAACCGGCAAAACACAAGGTAACCGATGAGCAACACCAACACACACGTCGCCAGCGTGCGCAAGAAAAAGTCGAACCCGGTTGGCGAGCCCCAGTAGAGCACATCACGGTAGGAAGCAATGAGTGAGGCCATCGGGTTCAGCCGGCGTGCCCACAGCTCGATATCCAGGGGGATGCCCAGGATGTTGGCACTGTCGGGCAAGGCGCGAATCGGATAAAAGACCGGCGTCAAGAAAAACCAGGCAGTCATGACGATCTCGACAATGTGCTTCGTATCGCGGTAAAAGACATTGGCGGTGGCGAGCAAAAGCGATAACCCGGTCACAAAGAGCACCTGGGCAAAGATGATCAGCGGCAGCATCAACACTACAGGGGTCAGCGGCCGGCCCGATATCCTGAGCACGACAAAGAGCACCACAAAGGCCAACATCAAATTCACGAGGTTCGACATCACCTCTGCGATCGGCAGCACTTCACGCGGGAAATAGACCTTTTTGATCAGTGGAGCATTGTCCACAATCGCGCCTGTCGCGCCGGTGACAGAGGAGAGGGTAAAGCTCCAGGGCAAAAACCCACACAAAAAGAAGGCGGGAAAATCGTCAATGTCCTGGGGGAGCATGACGGTAAAGACAACGGTAAAGACGAGCGTCATGGCCAGCGGGTTAAGCAATGACCAGAGCACGCCCAACACCGAGTTCTTGTAGCGAACCTTCAGGTCACGGATGACCAGGTTCTTGATCAGCTCCCGGTAGAGATAGAGTTCCCTAATGCGCACGATCATGGGCAGTTGCGTCTGTCGACGAAAGGACAGACGGCGCATTATAGCACGACTGGCTGCTGCTGGCAAACTCGGTCGTACGTGTGCAGGATCGTCTGCGCCGCGCACTCCCACCTGTAGCGCTCGACGGCCATGTGCCTGAGCGCCGCGCCGCGTTGCGCGCTGTCGGCACGGGAGAGTGCTGTGTGGAGGGCATCGGCTAACGAGGTGGAATCGCCAGGCTGTGCATAAAAGCCCTGCTCTCCCAGATACTCGCGGCTGACAGGGGTATCAAAGGCGACCGTGGGCAAGCCGAGAGCCATGTAATTCAAAATCTTGCCACTGCCCTCCGTGGCCGACATCTTGGGCGCCACGGCTACGTCGCCGAGCACCAAATAGTCACGGGCGCGACCGTAGGGGACCTTGCCGGTAAAGGTGACGTGGTCCGCGATGCCCAGCGCATGCGCCATGCCCTGGTAATACTCGACGGCGGGAAATCCCATGATCAAAAAATGCACGTCGGTCCACCGCTGCACAAGCTGCGCCGCGGCGTGGAGCAGCGCATCGGTGCCCTGGTAATCGGCCAACAAGCCGAGGTAGACGACGGTGCGCCGGTGGGCCGGGATGCCAAGCTGGGCACGCACGCGGTCGAGCATCGACTGCTCGTCGGGATGGGGCGGGTAAAAAACCTCCAGGTCGACACAATCGGCCACAGCCTCGACCCTATCCGGGCTGCATCCAAACTGATCGGTGAGCAGCTTTTGCGCATTGCGCGAGCTGGTGACAATCGCCGGCGAGAGGCGGTCGATCACCGTCTCGAGCCAGCACAGCGGCTTGTAAAAGATGCTGTCGCGGCGCACGAATTTGTGATCGAGCATCTCGCCCGTCAGGCTGCCCTGGAAATCAAAGACCATCGGAAGGCGAAGCAAGCCGCCCACAATCAGCCCGATCAATGCCCCTTCGTGCATGTGTGCGTGAATGACGTCTGGCCTGCGTCGCAGCGCTGCGACCAACACGGTGAAAAGGAGCAAAAAGTCAAAACCGATTTTGTGAGGCGACGAGCCGACTTCATAGTGCTCGCGAAAAGGAATGCCTGGCGTGCGCCGGATCGTCAATCCGGGCACATCCTGCCCATTGCGATAGGTGCACACAGTCACCTCGTGTCCGAGGCGCTGCAGCACCCGGGCCTCCTCGAGGATGCGCACCGAGCAGCCATAGTCGGAAAAAAAGGAGGTGGGGGCGATCATCAAGATCTTGTACCCCTGCCCCTCCGCTTTTACACGATCCATCATATGCGCGTTCGTTTCCTCGATCCCCCTCGTATGCAACCTCTATTCCTGCGGTTGATCGAGGTTGAGACCCGGGCTCATCTGGTACCGGATGCCAAGGTATGGCCGGCCTCGTTGGGTGGGGTGCTCGCCGAGGACGAGGCGCAGTGTCATCGTCTCGCCCCCCCGCTGTACGCCGAGGGTCACGCGGTCGCCTGGCTCATACTGGGCCAACACGTCGGCCAAGTCGTGCAGTGCGTTGATAGGGGTCCGATCCAGGGCGACGATCAGATCTCCTGCGCGCAGCCCTGCCTCTTGGGCGGGTGTGCCGGCGACGACTTCAAGGACCATCGCGCCCTCTAGATCGAAGCGTGGCATCAGCTCGCGCTCTTCGGGCAGCGGCACAGGCACCACTTCCGGGAGTGCCTGGAACTGGCGCTCGCGCACGACGGCTCGCTCCGCTGCCGCCCGGCCCTGATCCCGGCCCACGACCAGGCCGGCGAGCGCGCCTGCGGCTGCGCCCACCATACAACTCAACACAATGGCGACGACGGCGACAACCGCCATCACGGTGTACACTCGTTGCCTGTCTTCCATCCGATGCCTCCCAATGAATTGGATGCTGATCCTTCTCCGTCTTCTTTGGCGGCCCGGTTAGTGTACTCGAAAAGACATTTCCTGTCAAAATCGAAGGACATGAACAAGGATGGGCACATACGGACGGTTGTTTCCGATGCGCCGGGCGGCGCCGGTGCCAGCGATGGATTGGCTATGTCACGTGCCGCCGGGTGACACTCTACCGCGCAAAGAAGGCCTGTACTGCGTCGACGACGAGATCGACTTGTGCATCGGCCAGGTGAGGAAAGATGGGGAGGGATAGGACCTCGCGCGCGGCGGCCTCCGCATGCGGGCAGGAGCCGGCGGCGCAGCCGAGGTGTGCGTAGGCGCCCTGTTCGTGCACGGCGCGCGGATAGTGCACCCCCGCCGTGATGCCACGCTGTGCGAGGAACGATCCCAGCGCGTCCCGCTGGGGTGTGCGCACCACGTAGAGGTGAAACACGTGCTCTACCTCTGCAGGCACGGAGGGCAGAGCGAGGCCCGGCAGGCTGGCCAGGCCGGCCGCGTAGCGCTGGGCGATGGCGCGCCGCCGCGCGTTCCACGCGTCGAGGTGGCCAAGCTTGGCGCGCAGGATCGCTGCCTGGATCTCGTCCAGCCGGCTGTTGGTGCCCATGATCTCGTGTTGGTAGGTGGTACGCTGGCCGCCGTGGCGCAGCATGCGCACCCGCTCTGCCAGGTCGGCGTCGCCGGTCACCACCGCGCCGGCGTCGCCATAGGCCCCCAGGTTCTTGCTCGGGTAAAAACTGAAGGCAGCCGCATCGGCCAGGCCGCCCACGCGCTGGCCGCGATAGCGGGCACCGTGCGCCTGGGCCGCATCCTCCAGCACAAAGAGCCGGTGCTGGCGGGCAATGGCCAGAATGGGCTCCATCTCGGCCGGACAGCCATAGAGGTGAACCGGTACCACGGCGGCGGTGCGGGGGGTGATAGCTGCCTCGAACGCCGCCGGAGCGAGGGTGAAGCGCTGCGGGTCCACGTCGGCGGGCACGGGGGTGGCCCCTGCGGCCGACACGGCCAGCGCCGTGAATGTTGCCGTCAGCGCCGGCACGATCACCTCGTCGCCCCCCCCGATGCCTGCCGCGCGCAGGGCCAGCTCAATCGCATCCGTGCCGTTGCCCACCCCCACCGCCCACGCCACGCCGCAGTACGCCGCCCACGCCTGCTCGAATGCCTCCCCTTCCTCCCCTAACACGAACCACCCGCGCGCCAACACCCGCCCCACCGCCGCGTCGATCTCGGGGCGGAGCGCATTGTATTCGCGTTGCAGGTCGGCCAGGGGAATGCGGTCTATTGTCACCAGTAGTGCTCCCTAAACTGCTCATAATACGCCAGCGTGCGGCGCAATCCCTCTTCCAACGACACGCGCGGCCGCCAGTTGAGCTTGCTGCGGATCTTGCGATAGTCGCCATAGTAGTCGCCGATGTCGATCCGCTTGCGGTCGTCGGGCCAGGGGACGAGGCGGTAGCTGCCCTTGCCGGCGAGATCGACGACGATCTGGGCCAGGCGGAGCAGGTTGATCGGCTCGTCGCCGCCGAGGTTGTACACGTGCCCGCAGGCGTCGTCGTCGCCTGCCACGCAGAGGAGCGCGTCGACGACGTCGTCGACATAGTTAAAGTCACGCACCTGGCGGCCGTCGCCATAGATCGCCAGCTCCTGGCCCTCCACGGCCAGGCGCAGCCACAGTCCGAGAAAGGTCTGGCGGGCGTCGCGGCAGCGCATGCGCGGCCCGAAGGTGTTGGTCAGGCGCAGCGAGGCGCCACGCACGCCGTATACGTCGTTGTAGACGATGTGGTACCACTCGCCGGCCATCTTGTTGATGCCGTTGACGTCGGTGGGGTGGAGCAGGTGCCGCTCGTCGACGGGCAGGTAATCGGGCACGCCATAGATCTGGCGCGTGCTGGCGAAAATGACCTTCACCTCGGGGTTGTTGTAGCGGCACGACTCGAGGATGGAGAGCTGGCTGCGGCAGTTGATCTCCAGGTCGGTAAAGGGGTCGACCATGCTGTCGAGATGGCTGGTCTGGCCGGCCAGGTTAAAGAGGTAATCCTGGCCCTGCACGAGGTAGTCCATGCTTGTCCTGTCGCGCACGTCGGCGATGTTGATCCGGACCCGGTCCTCGATGCCGGCGACGTTGAAGAGGTTGCCGCCGTAGGCAGGGATGAGCGAGTCGACGATCAGCACCTGGGCGCCGAGTCCGACCAGCCTGTGGGCCAGGGTAGAGCCGATAAAGCCCAGCCCACCGGTGATCAGCACTTTTTTGCCGCCGAACAGGCAGGCATAGTCGGGCTCGCAGCATGCGGCATCGAAAGAGTTACCCCCCATGATCGACCTCTTGCCGGTGGTCCCGGCCGGTGAGCTGGGGCCAGCGCAGAGCCCACCACAAGGCCCACAACTGCTTACCCGTGCGCCAGATGCGGCGAAAGTTGAAAAACTGGCTCTTGCCGTAGGCACGGTGGTAGTGGTGCACCGGCACCTCGGCGATGCGAAAGCCGGCGTCGGTGAC
>JAFGIA010000199.1 GCA_016929795.1 Anaerolineae bacterium | reverse complement strand
GTGATCCAGCGCGAGCGTGGAGGCCCCCATTTTCATCCTTCGTGGCGCCCAATAGGGCATGGAAACTCCTTCGTACATGACCTCTCCGAACCTGTCATTGCGAGGCCCCCGTCGTTTGGGGGCCGAAGCAATCCCCACCTATCCACGGGGATTGCCTCGCTCGCTGGCGCTCCTCGCAATGACAACCGGCGGGGAACTTGCGCCGCGATGCACTAGCCGGCGAGCAAGAACCCCATCGCGGTATCCTTGATCTCGCCCATCGTCGCCGTATCCACGTTCTGCTCCACGAACTCGACGACCAGGCTGAGCTTGCCGGCGCACGTCACCGCCCCCAGCACCAGGTTCACGTTCACCAGCGGGAACGCACCGCCCGGCTTCAGGATCAGGCGCTCCAGCTCCAGCGCACCGTACCGCGTCGGAAAATCGAGCCGCGTCAGGTTTGTCACCGCCGTCCCCGTCCCGATCCGATCGAGCGATTCCATCCTGTCCCTCTTGAGCACCGCCAGCACCGTATCCTCCCGCGCACCAAACGCCGACAGCTTTTCGTGGCGCGCCGCCCCTTCTGGCACCAGCCCGCCGAGCTTCTTAAAGTTGATCGCCTCCAGGATCGTCGGGTCGAGGTAACACCAGAGCAGGGGATTCTGGAACAGCTTCTTATCCGTCAAGAGCGGCCTCACCTTCCCGTGCAACTGGCGCGCGTTCTCCCAGAAACCCCACCGGACGTCGTACCTCTGCTCCGGCTCCACCAGCCCCGCATAAAAGCCCATCGCCTCGCCCGCAGGAGCCGGCAGGCGGTCCCGCACGCTCGCGGCCACCCCAAAGCGCGCATGAAACGGCTTTGCCCCCTGGACCGCCACCTGCGCGCCGGCAAAGGCAGCCGCCAGCGCCGAATTGACCGTGACCTCTTCCTTCCTGCACCGCTCGACCAGCGCCGCGGTCTGCGCCTCTGCCAGCTCCACAGACAGCGCCTTGTGCGGGTAGTGGCTCCAGTAGGTGCGCGCCAGGTCCCGGTAATCCTCTTGATCGAAGGTCACCTTCTCCGCCCGCCATCTTTTGTTCAGGCGCTCGACCATCCACCGCACCACCCTGTTCACCCCAGCCCCCGGCGGCACATTGTTTATGTCGATTGGAACCGGATCGGGCAGCGGCGCCGTTTCCCTCGCCGGCTCGCCCAGGTGCAGCATCAGGTCCCGCGCCAGGTAGGCGAGCGACAGCCCGTCGCACAAGATGTGATGGCACACGATCGCCAGGTCGGACGTGCCGCCCGATTCGAGGAGAGTAAAGCGGACGGCCGGTCGCGCCTCGAACTCGAACGGGACCCGGCACGATTCCTGCACGACCTCGATCCACTGGTCGTCCGACACACGCGGCACCGTGTCGACCGCGATCTCGCCTGCGCCCTCCGAGGTGAACCAGGGGTTTCCACGCTCGTCCTCGACGATCCGCACCCTGAGGTTCGGATGTCGCAGGCGCACCCTGTCCACCGCGTCGCGCACCATACCCACGCTCACATTGCCGCGGATGCGCACCACCATCGTCACTACGGACATCGGCGAGCGCATAAAGAGCCGCTCGATCGGGGTAATTCGCCTCTCGTATCGTCCGGTTGTATCGTTTCCCGACATCATCGCACCATCCTTCTCCGAGCCAGCCGATTATACCACGAACATGCCAGCGTGTACAAGGGCAGTGCAGCAATCGATCAGGCCCCTGTCAAAATCTGTCGTTGCGAGGCCCCTGTCAAAATCTGTCGTTGCGAGGAGCACGCCGCGGTTGCGGGCGACAAAGCAACCCCCAACCTGGTAGAAACAGATTGCTTCGGCCCAAACGACGGGCCTCGCAATGACATTTGGTGGATGGGCTGCGACTTTGACCGGGCCGTGCTTAGGACACGGGTACTATTGACACCCGCCGCCTTTGGTGCTAGATTGATACTCCGGGGGGTAAGCAGGTCATTGGTCGAGAGGCATCCGTGGCCCGAGCAGCCAAGCCGGGCCGACGAAGAAAAAGTGATCCCATGGGCCGAGGGGAACGGGCTGTGGGCCGAGATCGCGCGCCTCACGTCCGACCTGTCGGCGATCGACGTGATCACTTTTTTGGTGCAAAACCCCCACGCCATCGACACGGCACAGAGCATCGCCGAGCGCATCGGCCGCCGCCTCGAGACGGTGGCGCCGATCCTCGAATCGCTCGTGGATGCCGGCCTCGTCGAGCGCATCAACCTCGAAGGCATGGTGATCTACCAACTGGCGCCAGACCCGCACCACCAGCAGACGCTGCAGCAGTACGTCACCTGGATCCAGGAGGCGTATCACTGGGCCAGGCTGGCGATTCAAGACTAGCAGTTCACATCCGGTTCCACTCTATCTTGCCCGCATCGCGTCCCGGTGTTATAATACGTCCATGACCATCGCCGTGATCGTCGCGATCGTGTTCGTGGCCGCGCTGCTGCAGAGCCTGTCGGGGTTTGGCTTTGCGATCATGATCATGCCCCTGGTCACGCTGCTCCTGGGCCTGCACACGGCGGCGCCGGTGGTGGCGCTGATCGCGCTGACGGCGTACGCCGTGAACGTGGTGCGCTACCGGCACGGCATCGACCGCGCCGAGGTGCTGCGCCTGGCGGCGGCGGCGGCGATCGGGGTGCCGCTCGGCATCTGGGCACTGGCGAACGTGGACGAGGCGCTGGTCAAGCGGATCCTCGGCGCGATCTTGATCGGTTATGGCGCGTACGCGCTATGGCAGCCGGCGACGGCGCGCGCCGCGCCGGCGTGGTGGGTGTACCCGGCGGGCTTTTGCGCCGGGTGCCTGGGTGGCGCCTACAACACGCCAGGCCCGCCTGTCATTCTGTACGGGTCGCTGCGCCGCTGGCCGCGCGACGAGTTCCGGGCCGTGCTGCAGGCGCTCTTTCTCGCCAGTGCGCTGATGGTGGTCGCGGGCCACCTCGTCGCCGGGCACGTGACAGGCACGGTGGTGCGCTACTACCTGGCCGCGCTGCCGTCGCTGGGGGCAGGCATCGTCGCGGGCGCGCTGCTCGACAGGCGCGTGGACCACGCCATGTTCCGCCGGCTGGTGACGGCCATGATCCTGCTGCTGGGCGTGGTGCTGCTGCTCGGGATTGCTTGAGGGGAGTGAAACCAGTTACACAGAGATACACAGAGATCTTGATAATCACTCTCTGTGAGTCTCTGTCTTCTCTGTGAATCTCTGTGTTCCGAAACCGGGGAGGGGGACGATGGTGACGCAGATCGAGATGGCGCGGGGGGGGCCGTGGGTGTCGCGGCTCGCGTGGGGGCTGTGGCGGCTGGCGAGCTGGGACCTGAGCGATGAGGAGCTGCTCGGCCTGATCCACGCGGTGCTCGACCTCGGGATCACGACCTTCGACCACGCCGACATCTATGGCGACTATCAGGCCGAGGAGCTGTTCGGGCGCGCGCTGGCGCTCGAGCCGTCGCTGCGCGACACGATGCAGCTCGTCACCAAGTGTGGCGTCAAGCTGGTGTCGGGGCGGCGGCCGGCGAACCGCAGCCACCACTATGACACCAGCCGCGAGCACATTGTGGCGAGTGTCGAGAATTCGCTGCGCGCGCTGTGCACCGACCACGTCGACCTGCTCCTCATCCACCGCCCCGACCCCTTGATGGACGCCGACGAGGTGGCCGCGGCGTTCGACGCGCTGCGCGACGCGGGCAAGGTGCTCCACTTTGGGGTGTCGAACTTTTTTCC
>JAFGIA010000198.1 GCA_016929795.1 Anaerolineae bacterium | reverse complement strand
TTGACGATTTACGATTGACAGTTGCCAATTGGTGTGTACCTTTCACACATCACGCGTCACGGATCACGAATTACGTTGGCTCGACACTCAGGTAGAGCGTCAGGTGCGGAAAGACCAACCGGTAGGGAGTGCGGCCGGAGAGAATGGTGCCCTCGCCCTGGCTGACTGTGCCGATGTGCCCCGTAGCATCGTACACCTCGACCAGGCCGTCGAGGATCCAGACAAAGCGGTCGTGCGTGGTGGCATCGACCCCCTTGCTGATCTGCCCGTAGCCGGCCTGGATGCACGCGCGGCAACCATCGAGTCCGGCCAGCTCGATGCCCACCTCGGCGGCTTCGCCGGCCAGGACACGGCCCGCCGCCAGCTTGCGCACCTGTTTTTTCACCTGCTCCACGTCCGTTACCTTCACCGCACGTTCCCCCTTCCTGTATACTCTCACAGAGCATCATCTCAAAAAATCGGGGCGGGAAGTAGGGCAGGTTGCCAATCCGCCCTACTTCCCCCCAGTTATCGAGTATCTGCTCAATCATCAGGGGTTGGTGTGTGTGCGGGCACCGCACACACACCAACTTCCCCCCTTTAAGGTGAACCCACCTGCCAGCCTCCCCCCTTTTATGCGTCGCGCCGGTGCGTGACGATCACCGCGATCAGGTGCCCGAGGATAGCATAGATCGCCAGCAGAAACAACGCAGGGGCGAGGTCGATCGGTTCCCAACCATAGACGATAGCCTCCAACCGTCCCCACGAGGCAGCTGCCAGGGCGCACATCCCCGCGCCGTAGGGCGACAGGTCGCCCACCGTGCCTGCGTCAGAGCTGACCGCCGGGGCGAGGATCATCAGCCAGTCGGCGACGAGAAAGCCGAGGCCCAAGAGGAGTGCTCCTGCCGGCGCACGGGTCAGCGCGCCGCCGACCTGGACCGCGGCGATATAGACGCCGGCAGCCAGCATGCCGGCTGCCACAGCGCTGAGAGCAGGGAGTAGATACCAGGCACCGGCAAACCCGGCGCCGATCAGAAGCTCTACCCCGGTCATCAACGCCAGCACGGCGCCCAATACCAGCACCAGCGCCACACTCTGCGCCACAATGACGTGCAGCCGCCCGGCGCCACGCACCAGTTCTGTCCGGCGCGTGCCGAAAGCAAGCTCATTGCTCACCGCCAGCGCACCGACGACAGTAGCCAGCGGCCCGACAGCCAGCAGGCTGAGCGCAAAGACCAGCGGCGGCGCGCCTCCGGCGCCATAACTCCACAGCGGATCGGTGTAGCCGATCCGTTTCGCCAGGGCACCGGCCCCCCACAACGTCAGAGGAAAAAGGAGAGCGACAGCCGCAGAGATGCGCACCAGTGCCGTGCGGCCCAGCCTGAACAGGTGCGCGCGCACCAGGCGCACCATCAGCGGCCCACGGCCTGTGCCAAGGGGCAGGTGTGCGGTCGTGGTGGGCCGTGCGCTGCGTGCGCCTGCGGCGCGCTTGCGACGCGAGATCAATCCCCACAAGCGCGCTTTGCCCCCCACTACCTCGGTCACGTCGCGCCGGTAGAGGACAAAGGCCGACAGACCCAGCCCCACAACCGTATAGGTGGCGAGGAGGAGGCCGGATCGGATCGCCGGGTTGGGCAGGGCATAGATCAAGAGATTAACTGGCATCGGTGCCCGCAGCGCGTCAGCCAGGTAGGTCCAGTTGGCGCTATTGTACGACAGGCTCCACTGATAGAGAGTTCCACTCAGGCCGAGGTGGGTCAAGGCCCGGAACGCTTCCGGGATCATCTCCGGGATCGCAGTGAGTGGCGCCATGAACATGGCATGAAGCTGCTCCAGCGCGAGTTGCAGAACACTGACCACGAGCGCCAGGCCACCGTTGCGCGCCACGACCGTGAGAAGCATGGCCATGGCGAGGTAGGGCCAGAGCGACAACCAGGCGCGCAGCAGCTCGCCGGCGTGCAGTGCCTGTCGCGCCCCGAGCCAGGTCGCCAGCCCCTCAGTGACAACAAGCAGCAAGCCACCGAGCGCGGCGAGCATGACAAAGCGCGCCGCTAAAAAGTGCCAGCGCGCCACGCCACGGGTGACCAGCGCGCAGAAGGTGCCGCCAGAGAACTCCTGTCCGAGGGTGACCGCCGTGATGATCATCACCACTGCGGTGACCGGAACCAAGCTCCACACGCCGTTCGAAGGGATGCCGCGAACCGGGGGCCACACAGCACCGCGCAATACGGCCGCGGCGACCAGTAGGACCACGGCAGCGCGCAACAGACCCAGCCGGCTCAGCCGGAACACCTCAACCCGCAGCAGCCCCATCATCCCCTTCCTGCGTGCCCTCGACCAGATCCATGAACACCGCCTCCAGGTCGCGCCCCGCCGCCACCTCGCCAAGCGGCCCCTGCACCTTGAGCTCTCCCCGGTCAATGATCGCCACGTAATCGCAGATCATCTCCACCTCGCGAAGCTGATGGCTCGACAGAAAAATCGTCTTGCCCGTCTCCTCTGCTAGCCGCCGGATCAGCGTGCGGATGGCGCGTTGGCCAATTGGGTCGAGGCCCGCCGTCGGCTCGTCGAGGATCAGCAAGTCGGGGTCGTTCAGCAGCGCCGCCGCCAGGCCCAGGCGCTGTTTCATGCCCAGCGAATAGCCGCCCACCCTGTCGCCCGCGCGCTCTGTTAACTCGACCGTGTCAAGCGCCTCAGAGATCCGTTCTGCTGCCTCGCCGCCCAACACCTGAGCGATCACCCACAAGTTTTCGCGTCCTGACAGGTTGGGATAGAAGGCCGGCTGGTCGAGGAGCACGCCGGTGCGGCGCAGCGCGGGACGCAGATCCGTGCGCACGTCGTGCCCCAGCAGCCACGCGTCGCCACGCGTGGGGCGCAGCAGGCCCGTGAGCACCCCGATCGTCGTCGTCTTGCCGGCGCCGTTGCGCCCCAAAAAGCCGCACACCGCCCCGCGCGGCACGCGCAGGTCGAGGTCGCGCACGGCTATGTGCCGTCCGTATCGCTTGGTGAGAGCGTGGGTCTCGATGGCCACTGCTGGATCGGCCACGGTGCCTCCTTTCTTCATGCGTTTCCGCCACCAGTCTACCACGATTTGCGTCTCGGTGCAAGCTCCTGTACGCTCCCCTCCGTAAATAACCCCGCGCCAGCCCGGGGCGCACGCCGTGTGCCTGTACGGGCGCACGGCTGTGCGCCCCCCGCCCCGCCCCCATTTTCATCCCTCGTGGCGCCCAGCCGGGCATGGCGACTCCCTTGCAGCGGGTGCCCAATCGAGCACGTCACTGTCCGAAAAGAGCAAGGGCTGCCCCGATATCGCCGAGTCGCGGCGCAGCACACAATCTGCGAGCATGCGAGCTCGCTCTGCCGCCTGGGGAACTTGTCCTGGGCGCCCGCTTCCAGTATAATAAACCTCCATTCGAGCACGAATCACGGGCAGCCACGCCCAGGGGGAGGGAGGAAACGTGTTTAACACCTTCGATGAGGCAAAAGAGTTCATGAGCGCGCACAATGTGCGCATGATCGACCTAAAGTACACCGACCTGTGGGGCCGCTGGCATCACGTTACCTTGCCCGCCAGTCAATTCACGCCCCAACTGCTCGAAGAGGGCGTTGGATTCGACGCGAGCAGCGTGGGCCTCAAGCCGCTCAAAGCCGGCGACATGGTCACCGTCCCCGACCTGTCCACCGGCTTCCTCGACCCGTTCTGGGATGCGCCCACCCTCGCCTTTCTCTGCTCAGCCAAAGAAGCCGACACACGCGCTGAATTTCCCCGCGACCCGCGCAATATCGCCCGGCGTGCTGAAGAATACCTGCGCCAGCAGGGGATCGCCGACGCAAGCTGCTGGGGACCCGAGTTCGAGTTCTATATTTTCGACTCAGTGGCATTCGAGAACGAGATCGATCGCGCCGGCTATCGCCTCGAGTCGCCTGAGGGTTTCTGGAACAGCCCGCGTGGCGGCCTGGGTCACTACATCCCGATGCATGGCGGCTATCACGCCCACCCGCCGCAGGATTCACTCTACAACCTGCGCAGCGAGATCTGCTTAAAACTCGAGGCCATGGGGGTGCCGATCAAGTACCACCACCACGAGGTAGGTGGCCCGGGCCAGGTAGAGATCGAGACATCACTCATGGGGCTGATGGAGAGCGCCGACGCGACGATGAAAGTCAAGTATGTCGCCAAAATGACCGCGGCGGCACGCGGCCAAACTGCTACCTTTATGCCCAAGCCCCTTTTCGGCGAGGCAGGCAACGGCATGCACTTCCACCAGATGCTGGTGCGCGACGGCCGGTCCCTCTTCTACGACGAGGCCGGCTATGCCGGGCTAAGCCAGGTGGCGCTCCACTACACGGGCGGCCTGCTGGCACATGGACCGGCCCTCCTTGCCTTCACCAACCCGAGCACAAACTCTTTCCGGCGGCTCGTGCCAGGCTACGAGGCGCCGGTGAACCTCTTTTTCTCGCTAGGCAATCGCAGCGCCGCCGTGCGCGTGCCCAAGTATGCCAAAAACCCGCAAGAGCAGCGCGTCGAGTTCCGCCCACCTGATGCCACGTGCAACGTCTACCTGGCCCTTGCCGCGCAGCTCATGGCAGGCATCGACGGCATCCTGAACCAGATCGATCCCACCGCCGCGGGCTTTGGCCCCTTCGACAGCAACATCTTTACCTGGAGCGAAGAGGAGCGGAAAAAGATCAAGGCCCTGCCCACCACGCTGGGCCAGGCCCTCGAAGCGCTCGACGCCGACCACGACTTTTTGCTCGCCGGCGACGTGATGGATGCCAGGTTCATCGCCGATTGGATCGACTACAAGCACACGACCGAGTACCTGGAGGTGCGAGATCGCCCGCATCCGTACGAGATGGCACTCTACTTTGATGTGTAAAAGAGGGAGGAAATGAGATGACGAGTCGTGTGATCCACCCGCCGCGCGGGACCGAATTGACGTGCAAGAACTGGCTGATCGAAGCCCCCTATCGCATGATCCAGCACAACCTGGATCCCGAGGTCGCGGGCGATCCCGAACACCTGATCGTCTATGGCGGGCGTGGGCGAGCCGCGCGCAGTTGGGAGGCGTTCGACGCCATCCTGGAGAGCCTGCGCAACCTCGAACCGGATGAGACACTCCTGGTGCAGAGCGGCAAGCCCGTGGGCATTTTTCGCACCCACGCCGACGCGCCGCGCGTGATCATTGCCAATACCAACATCGTGCCTGCGTGGGCCACCCAGGCCAATTTCGACCGCTGGGAGGCCGAGGGGCTGATCATGTACGGCCAGATGACGGCCGGGAGCTGGATCTATATCGGGACACAGGGCATCCTGCAGGGCACGTACGAGACGCTCGCGGCTGCTGCCCGCCAACACTATGGCCCCGACGCCAGCCTGAAGGGCAAGTTCGTGCTCACCGCGGGCCTGGGGGAGATGGGCGGGGCCCAGCCCCTCGCGGTGACGATGAACCAAGGCGTGGCCCTCGTCGTCGAGGTCGACCCCTGGCGCGCCCAGCGCCGCCTCGACCACCGCTACCTCGACGTCGTCGTCGACAACCTCGAAGAGGCAATGACGCTGGTCAACGACGCGCTGCGCGACGAGCGGCCGCTGAGCGTCGGCCTGATCGGCAATGCCGCCGACGTGCTGCCCGAGCTCGTGGCCCGCGACGTGACGCCCGATATGGTGACCGATCAGACCTGCGCCCACGACCCGCTGATGTACGTGCCCCACGGCATGAGCCTCGACCAGGCAGAAGCAATGCGTAGCCGCGACCCCAAGGGCTACCAGGCGCTGTCGATGCAAGCCATGGTTGCCCACTGCCGCGCCATGGTCGAGATGCAACGCCGGGGTGCCGTCGTGTTCGATTACGGCAACAATCTGCGCCAGATGGCCTTCAACGCCGGCTACCATGAAGTGAAGGTTGGCGGCGACCCCGACGGCGAGTGGATCTACCCCGGTTTTGTGCCGGCCTACATCCGCCCCCTCTTTTGCCAAGGGCAGGGACCTTTCCGCTGGGTAGCGCTATCGGGCGACCCGCAGGACATCTACGAGACCGACCAGATCATCATCGACCTCTTCCCCGAGAAAGAGCACCTCGTGCGCTGGATCAAGATGGCGCAGGAGCAGGTCGCCTTCCAGGGGCTGCCGAGCCGCATCTGCTGGCTCGGCTACGGCGAGCGTGCCAGGGCCGGGCTGGCGTTCAACGATGCCGTCGCCAGCGGGCGGGTCAGTGCGCCGATCGTCATTGGCCGCGATCACCTCGACTGCGGGTCCGTCGCCAGCCCCAACCGCGAGACAGAAGACATGCTCGACGGCTCGGATGCCATCGCCGACTGGCCCATCCTCAACTTTGCCCTGAACACGGTCGGCGGCGCGACGTGGGTTAGCTTTCACCACGGTGGCGGCGTCGGCATCGGCTACAGCCTACACGCCGGCCAGGTGATCGTCGCCGATGGCACCCCCGACGCGGCACGCCGGCTCGAGCGCGTCCTCACCTACGATCCCGGCATGGGGATCGTGCGCCACGTCGACGCCGGGTATCAAAAAGCAATCGACTTTGCACGCGAGCACGGCGTAAAGGTGCCCATGATGGGGCAGAAGGGAAAAAGTAGCAGGTAGCCAGTGCCGTATCCGTTCAATAATCGGGGGTGGGGGTGTGTGCGGTGCCCGCACACACCCCCACTTCCCCCCTTTATTGAGATGATACCCAGTGCCGAGTGAGATAGATATGGACGAAGAGAAACAGTGCACGGTATGCGGAGCAGGGTTGGTGGGGCCCCTGGCGCCGCGGATCACGCTGAACCACACGCCGCCAGGTGAAGAGGCTATCAAGGTTGAGGCACGCGCCTGGATCTGCACCGCCTGTGGGCTGGTGCACTGGTACGGCGACGAGGAGAGCCTGGCCCGGCTGCAGGAAAGCGCCAGTCAGGTGGGGGAGCACAAAGCCGTGCCTGGCACCAGCTATGAGCGCCGCACCCAGGTGCTGCGCATGCTGCGCCGCGTGCGCCGCATGTGACACAACCCTCCGGCGTTTGCATTTTCCATTATTTTCTGCTAACATGCATCCGGGAGAAAGGGGGAGAAGGCCCGGCTGGTACACAGGCGGGCCGGCTGCCCCCTTCTCGTTAGAGTGTAGCTGGTGCGCACGGCGTGCAGGATCCATAGGCGGCGTCGTGCCAAGAATCTACGGCACAAGTCATGACTACACATTGGGCTGTGGATCATTCGTTAGATGGCTAGACGATGTATCATCTCAATAACCTGCGGGAAGTAGGGCGAGTTGCCAATCCGCCCTACTTCCCCCCCCGATTTTTGTGATGATACTAGACGGTTGAGGGAAGAGAATGGATTCGCAGGAAAGAGTGCATCTGCTGCGCCAGCGGCGACGGCGGCGAGAGCAGGCCAAAGGCGGTGTGGGCCGCACACTCGTTCGCGCGCTCGTCGGGCTCCTGGTCGCCGTGATCCTCATGAACGTACTCATCGTCCTGGCAGGCGCCGCCACGGCCGCCGGCATCTATGGCTACTATGCCAAGGATCTGCCCGACCCGGGCGAAATCGTTACCCGCCAGGAAAAATTCGAGACGACCAAGATCTATGACCGCACCGGCACCATCTTGCTGCGTGAGGTCATCGATCCGCGCCGCGGCGACCGCACCCTGCTCCCCCTGGACCAGATCCCTGCCGCTTTGCGCAGCGCCACCATCGCCCTGGAGGACAAGACCTTTTACACCAACATGGGGATCGACCCTGTGGGCATCGCGCGCGCTTTTCTCCTCAACATTCAGGGCAAGGGTGTGCAGGGTGGCAGCTCGATCACGGTACAACTCGTCAAAAACATCCTCATCCCCGAGGAAGAGCGCTACGAGATCTCGTACGCGCGCAAGATCAAAGAAGCCATCCTCGCCCTCGAGATCTCGCGCCTCCACTCCAAGGACGAGATCCTGGAGTGGTACCTGAACACAAACTATTACGGCAACTGGGCGATCGGCGTCGAGGCTGCTGCCCAGGTCTACTATGGCAAACATGCCCAGGAAATGACCCTCGCCGAGTGCGCCATGCTTGCGCCGATCGTCCAATACCCGGCCATGAATCCGATCGATAACCCCGGCGAGGCCAAGGAGCGGCAAGGCATCGCCTTGAGGCGCCTGGTCGAGGAAGGCTACATCACCCAGACAGAGGCCGACGCCGCCTTTGCCGAGGACCTCCAGATTCGCACATCGATGCTCAAGCGCTACGACCTGGTGGCACCCCACTTTGGCGTGTACGTGGTCAAGCAGCTAGAGGACAAATACTCGGCCGACGTGCTCTATCGCGGCGGGCTGAAGGTGTACACCACACTCGATATGGATGTGCAGCGCATCGCCGAAGAAGAAGCGCGGGCGCACGTCGCCAAACTCCAGGAAGAGGACATCGACGTGTCAAACGCAGCCGTCGTCACACTGCGCGCCCGTACCGGCGAGATCCTGGCTATGATTGGCAGCATCGACTATTGGAACGAAGAGATCGATGGCAACGTGAACGTTGCCGTGGCGCCGCGCCAGCCGGGTTCGTCCTTCAAACCCTTTAGCTACCTGACCGCTTTTCACCAGGGCTACACGCCAGCCGAGATGGTGATGGACGTCCACTCCTGTTTCGACGACTATCCCAACCCGCCCTACTGCCCCGAGAACTATGACCGGAAGTACCTTGGCCCGCGTAGCTTTCGCACCGCCCTTGCCCAATCGCGCAACATCCCTGCGGTCAAAGTGCTCGACCTGGTGGGTGTCGGCAATGTGATCCGCAACACCCACGCCCTGGGCATCAACACCCTCAACCGCGACCTCGACTTTTACGGCCTGAGCCTGACCCTGGGCGGCGGCGAGGTGTGGCTGCTCGACCTGACCTACGCCTACAGCATCTTTGCCAATGAGGGCGTCATGATGGGCCAGCCCACCAAGCTGCCGCGCCCTGGCTACCGCGAGCTCGACCCCGTCTCGATCCTGCGCGTGGAGGATTCGAACGGCATTGTGCTGGAAGAATACCGGCAGCCCGAGGCGCGCAAGATCACCTTTGCCGACGGGCGCGAGCTGACACCGCAAGAAGTGTACTTGCTGACCGACGTCCTGGCCGACAATAATGCGCGCGCTCCCGTCTTTGGCTCGAACAGCGCGCTGCGCCTCAACCGTCCCGCCGCGGCCAAGACCGGCACCACGACCGACTGGAAGGACGTGTGGACCGTGGGCTACACCCCCCAGATCGTCACCGGCGTGTGGGTCGGCAACAACGACAACACCCCCATGGAGGGCCTGTCGAGCTCGCGCGGCGCCGGCCCCATCTGGCACAACGTCATGCAGCGCATCTACGACGAAGGGCACGCCACGCGCCTGCTCGGCGAGGTCATCGACAAGTTCACCCAACCGCCCGGGCTCAAGCGCGTGGAAGTGTGTGCCATCTCGGGCCTCCTCGCCACCGAGCACTGCCCCAACCGCAAAAGCGAACTCTTTATCGAGGGCACCGAGCCGACGCAATACTGTGACGTGCACCGCGTCGAGCAGGTCAACCGCCAGACGGGCAAGCTCGCCACCGCCTGCACCCCGCCAGAACTGGTAGAGCGGCGCGTCTACGAGGTCTACCCACCAGAGGCCGCCAACTGGGTGCGCCAGCAGGGCATCCCCCAGCCGCCCACCCAGCGCGACGAGATCTATGGCTGCAGCCCCCAGGGCGGCGAGGTTGTCATCCTCGAACCGACCCTCGGCGGTCATGTCAAGCAAGTAGTGCCGATCATCGGCAACGCGCGCTCGGGCGACTTTAACTTTTATCGACTGGAGTTTGGGGAGGGCCTCAATCCGTCGGCGTGGAGCCTGATCGGCGGCGACCACTACAACCAGGTGGATAATAACGTGCTCGAGTACTGGGATGTGCGTGGCCTGAAGGACGGGCTCTACACACTCCAGCTCACCGTCGTCGATCACAGCCAGAACTTCCGGCGGGCCACAAGCTATGTGACCGTGGACAATACGCCGCCCCAAGCAGCCGTCAGCTACCCATGGCCCGGCCGGGTGTACGAGCTGGAAGCCTCCGACGAGTGGGCCAACCTTGCCGCCGAGGTGAGCGACAACGTCCAGATCGACAAGGTCGAGTTTTACCTCGACGACAAGCTGCTCGATTTCAGCGTCGTCGAGCCGTATGCAGTCAAGTGGGTGCTCGAAATGCGCGACCAGCGGCCCAATCCACGCATGGAACCCGTCATGGAGACCCGCACCATCACCAATCCCGATGGCACCATCACCCAAGAGCAGGTGCAGGTGCGCTGGGTAGAGATCAGCCCCGACGGCAAAACGATCACCGAGACGTGGGAGAGCGGCTTTATGGCCATTTTCAGCAACGACGTGCTGACCGAGTCACACCTGGTGCACGTGGTTGCCTACGACGCCGCGGGCAACAAGACCGAGAGCGAGCCCGTCCGCTTCTACGTCATCCACAAGCCCGAGGA
The DNA here is from genome assembly GCA_016929795.1 of Anaerolineae bacterium. The sequence continues at coordinate 35,524 of JAFGIA010000198.1, read as the reverse complement.
AGAGGAAGCAGAGGGTGCCCTCCTGCCACCCGCCCTGTGGCGGCGAGATCGTATAGCCGCCCTACCAGCAGGCTTTGTCCCCAGCGCGCGCGCCCGTCGCACTCAAAAGCCCCCGGCGGTCGCCCGGGGGCCGGTAATGGCTTGCCTGCCACACCTGCCAGATGCTAGGCAAGCCCTGTCCAGGACCGCACGAAATCCAGCCCCTGGCGTTCATCCCTTCAACGCAAACCTGCATTCAGCCACCTGCTGGTAGAGGCGCTCCACTTGCCCCACGTGGCTTTCTGCGGTAAACCCCTCTGACAGACGGAGTGCATTCTCTGCCAGCCTCCTCCGCTTCTCCTCGTCCCCGAGCAGGTCGATCACCCTGGAGGCAATCTCCCTGTCCGAAGCAACCAGGTAGCCATTATAGTCATCGCAGACGAGGCCGGCGTAGGCGGGGTCGAGGCGTGCGACGACGGGCAGACCGCACAGCGCGGCCTCGATCAGCGTCATAGGCTGCATCTCGCTCAGAGAAGCGGTCACAAACAACCGAGCCACCGAGTAGACGCCGTGCATCCGCTGCCATTCCACCCTGCCCGCGCGGATCACCTGCGACGACACGCACTGGCTCTCTATCGCCGCAGCCAGCTCCCGCTCTGCCGGCCCGCTACCGGCAAAGAGGAGCCTGGCCTCTGGGCGGGCGCGGAGCAGGGGGACCAGCGCGTCGAGCAGCTCGACCACGCGCTTTTCGTGCGCGATACGGCCAGCATAGAGGATAACCTGGTCGTTGGGACCAATTCCGAGCGCCTGGCGGGTCAGTGCCATCTGCTCCCGATCGAGGATCCGCCGCCGAAAACTCGCCGGATCGATCCCGTTGCCAATGACGACAGCCTGGAGACCGGGGAGAAAAGCGCGAAAGCAGGCGCGTGCTTTCTCCGAGGGGCAGATCAGCGCAGCGCAGTCAGACAGAAAATACTGCACGTAGCGCTCCACGAGGCGAGCGGGCAGCGCTCTGCCCAGGGGCAGATAGTGGCGGTATGCCTGGTGCAGGGTGTGCGCGGTATGCACAAAGGGTATACCCAGTTGCCGCGCGGCATGTTTGCCAGCCCAGCCTAGGCTGTACTCTGTGTGCGTGTGAATGATGTCAAGCCTTTCGCCAAGGGCGATGCGCCGTACCACCCGGGGGGCTACCAGCCCCAGTCGGAAACCGCTCGCCCTGTTGAAAGGCAGGGAAGGAAAGCGGACCACGAGACCTTCTGCTGCCCCGTCCCCCAGGTGATGCACGCCTCCCGGTTGCGGGCCGCCCGCCTCGGACGGCGCGGCACACCCCTCCGGAGTGTGCCGCGATTCTCCGGGCGTGTCCGGAACAAAGAGGACCACCCTGTGTCCTCGCTGCTCCAGCCCGTGCTTGAGCTGCCACAGCGAGGTGACGACGCCACTGACGGTCGGTTGATCACAGTCGGCAAAAAGTCCGACGTTCATGCCTGTGTGGGCGGTTTCCTCTCAAACTTGGCGCCAGTCGCCAGCTCCACGCACTTGTACGCCCCGTCATAGATGCCGATCTGCTTGTTTTTCACAATACAGTCGCAGTACATCTCCAGCAAGTCGTGATCATACGTGAGCAAATCGATAGCCTGCAAAGTCTGAGGAATGGTACGCGTTTCGACCGTCCCGTCGCCCAGCTCCGCACCCCGGATTGCGCCCCACATCTCGTGGCCGCCCACCCGCTCGTTAAAGATCTTGGGCACGGGATAAAAAGCCAGCTCGCTCGGCTTGGTGATCATCACGTCTACGACACGCATGAGATAATTGGTGGCATAGACGGCGTGAAAGATATTGTCATGCAGGAACACGTGCAGGCCCCTGGCCTGGCCGGTGCGGATCTGATCGGCACAGGCCCGCGTATCCTCCCAGGTGAAATGGGGCTGGATGAGGTCGCGGTGCGTTGCCAGCTCGGCCTGCAACCACTCCCAGTTCTGCTTATGGTCGCCCAGGTTGACAAAGAGCGCCACCCGGTCTTGCTGGATCAGGGGGATGCAGTGCTCGATGATCGCCTGGAACAGCTCGCGCTGTGCCCCGGCGCCGCCCATGGTCAGGAGCAGGCGCCTCGGCTCGCCGTCCTTCATGCGCCGCAGGCGCGCCAGGCAGTCGACCTCGATATTGTCCACGATCTCGTGATCCACGTGGTGGCCCACGTAATAGAGCGCATCTGGTGGCACGGGGTTCATGACCTGGCCGCTTTCGTCAAACCCGCGCATCACGCGAAAGCCATAATAGCCCGAGGGCGACTGCACACCATGTTTGGCCCCTTCAGTCAATTGGAAAGCCATCGGCCAATTGTCGAACATCATATCCACCACATTCGTCATGCCACCGGCCACAGCCCCCATGCAGTTCCACATGTGAGAGGTGAGGACAGGCATCTCGGCCGGCAGGGCCTGGTGCAGGTTCCTGAACAGCTCACTCATCTTATAATCTTTGACGTTCGTCTTGACAAAGCGCCACGGCCAACCGACGATCCACGTGTTAAGAACCCACGACAGGCCAGGCAGCGTGGGTTCTCCCGTAGTCACCGGCTCCCAGACGTGCCGATTAAACAACTTGCTGCGTTGAGAGAGGCGTGACCAGCGGCTATACCAGGTGTTGCACCAATTGATCACGTCGGTGGTGATCCCTGGAATCGCCAGCAGATCCAGCCAGTAGGGAGTAAAGCCCATAGCGCGCGCACAAGAGACACCGGCCATCGCGATCCGGTAATGGCCAAAGCCCATGCGGATAGTACTGCAGATAACCGCCCCCTCCTTCTGGATCGGCTCGCCCTGGTCGCCCCGGACTATGTCCTTCACCCCGAAAAGCGGGCCCAGGTACTCGTTCTCTTCCAGGCTCAGCACGTACGCCTCGTCGGGATCGTAACCGAACTTGCGGACAAACATATTCTGCCACTTGGTTGCCTGCCGGGAATGGGAGCTCTTGATCGCGTTCCCATAGACCACAAACCGGCCGTCCTGCATCTTCATACACTCTCTCCAAAGGTCAGATTTACGTGTCGTGTGTTATATATGTTTGGCTGCACGCACACCGCCTGGAACGCGCCTAGCCTTTTAGCCCCGTCGTGGCAACCCCCTCGACAAAATAGCGCTGGGCCATCAAAAAGATCAGCACCGTGGGCAAGATCGCCAACGTCGCACCCGCCATGACCAGGGGCGGTTGGGCGTGGTAGCCGCCCTGAATATCGGCCAGGCCCAGCGTGACCACATAGTTCGTCTTGCTCTGGATCGCCACCAGGGGCCAGATGAACGAGTTCCAGGCGTATAGAAAAGAGATGGTAAACTGAGTGGCGATGGCCGGCCCGGCCAGGGGCACAAAGATGCGCCACAGGGTTGTAAAGCGGCTGGCACCGTCGATCAGCGCGGCTTCTTCCAGCTCCTTGGGCAAGCCAAGGAAGAACTGGCGCATGAGAAAGGTGCCGTACGCGGTAAAGATCCAGGGCACGATCAATGCCGTCAGTTTGTCCACCCAGCCCAAAACCAGCATCAGCTTGTACGTCGGGATCATGATCACGACAAAGGGGATCATCATCGTGCCCAGATAGGCGCGAAAGATCAGATCACGCCCCGGGAAACGGAGGCGGGCAAAGGCATATCCCCCCAGAATCGAAGTGACGACCTGGCCGATAGTGACCCCGAACGCGACAACCGCCGTGTTGAGCAGGTAACGGTCCATATTCACCGTTCCGAGCACAGTCGCAAAGTTGTCAAAGCGCAGCCTCTCGCCCAAGGGCTTGAGGATGTTGCCAAACACCTCGGGGCTTTCCTTGAGCGACGTAGTCACCAGGAAGAAAAAAGGATAGATCATGACCGCGCTCAGGAGGATCATGATGGTGTAGAACAGAATCTTTTGCCCCAGGGTAACACGCTCAATTTTCCCAAGCATGGTTCCTACTCCTCATATACCCAGCGTTTGCCCAGGCGGAACTGGATCGTGGTGATCAAAAAGATGATAGCAAAGACGATCCACGCCAGGCTGGCAGCGTAACCCATCCGGAATCGCTGAAAGCCCATCCGGTAGAGGTAAAGCACAATCGTCATCGTCGAGTTAGCCGGGCCGCCCTGGGTCATGATGTATGGCTCGGAAAAGACCTGTAGGATGGTAATGGTGTTGGTGACGAGGACGAAAAAGATGGTGGGGGACAGGAGGGGAATGACAATCCTGCGTAGGGTGTGCAGCCGCGACGATCCGTCCACCAGGGCCGCCTCAAAGAGCGACTGGGGGATGCCCTGCAAGGCCGCCAAAAAGATCACCATGTCGTAACCGATCGTTGCCCACGAGGTCATGACAAAGAGTGACAGCAGGGCCGTGCGCGAGTCCACCAGCCAGGGAATGTTGGGATCGCGGACCGTCACCCCAAGCGGGCCCAGGATCGTATTCAGGAGCTGAACGACCGCAGTGATGACCGAGTTGAGCACCCCCGACTGCTGTTTATAGATCCAGAACCACACCAGCGCCACGCCGACGATCGAAGCAACGACGGGGATATAGAACATAGCCCGGAAAAAGGTCATGCCCCGCAGCTTCGAATTGAGCAGCCATGCCACCAGGAACGAGGGGATGATGGCCAGAACCAATACCCCCACAGCATATAGAGCCGTGTTGCGCAGAGCAATCCAGAAGGTCGCGTCGTGCGCCACCACCACCGACTTGGCCGCCTCCAACCACGACTCGCCCTCCGCCAATGCGGCCTGGTACGCCTCCGGTTCGACCGAAAAACCGAGGGCGTCGACATAGTTCTTCAAGCCCACAAACTTGGCAGGGGTGAGCAGGTCATAGTCGGTGAACGAGTAATAGAGCGACATCCCCAGCGGCACCGCCATAAAAACCAGAAAGCCGAGCAGATTGGGCAGCAGGAACAGATAGCCCTCGATCGCTTCTCTCCAGCGTTGTTTCGACATCCGCTTTTCCTTTCAAGGCCCAACTCGAGGTTGCGGGTAAAAAAGAGGTTGAGGTCCAGGATCGACCTCGACCTCAACCTCAATCTTCACCCCTCAACCTCGACAGGCGACGCGCCGACCTATTTTGTAAAGAGTGGATTGGCGTCCTCGCACGCCTTCTCGGTCGCTTCGGCCACCGTCGCCTGGCCACTCATGATCAAGTCGACGGCCGGCTGGTAGATGCCATTCACCACGGCGTCCCAGTTGGCGGTAAAGAGCGGGATCTCGGCCTGCGCGTAGGAAGCGCCGGCAATGAACGGCTGGTTGTCATCAGGCGGCTTGGAGTTGAGGAAAGAGTCGACGGCCGCCTGGTCCTTGTTGGATGGGATGTTGGTGCCCAGCGCCGCGATCTTGCCCTGCACCTCGGGGCTGGTGAGCGCCTTGAGCACCGTCCACGCCTGGTCTGGATACTGGGTCTTGGCACTGACGACGTACGGCCCCCAGAAGAGCCAGGTGGCATTGCCCCCCAGTCCCTTGGGCATCTCGACCACGCCCCAGTTGAACTTGGCATTCTCGCGCATGGCCGGGGTCATCCAGCGCCCATTGGGTAGCATGCCCGCCTGGCCGCCGATGAACTCGGTCTCGCCCACGCCACCTTCCACACCTGGCAGCGTCGCCACCTTGTGGGTCTGGAAGATGTCCTGCAGGAACTGCAGCCCGGCCTGCGCCTCGGCACTGTCCAGGCCACACGCGGTCCGGTCCTCGTTGAACATGCTGCCGCCGGCGGCATAGATAAAGTAACCCCACGGCCCCCACCAGTTAGTCATACTAAAGCCATAGATCTTGGCCTCGGGGTCTGTCAGTTCCTGGGCAACCCGCAAAAAGTTCTCCCAGTCCCACTTGCCCTGTGCTGCCAGGTCCGCTGGATCGTCCACACCCTTGCTAGTGAACAGGTCCTTATTGTAATAGATGACCAACGTGGAAATGTCACGTGGCAGACCCCACAGGTGACCGCCTTCTTGTAGCTCTTTCATTGGCGCGTCGTAATAATCGCCGAGGCTGAAATCACTGTCAGCCTTGGCGATAGGCATGAGGTCCAACAGCACGTTCTTGGTCGCATAGTCTGCGACGCTCGCCCCCGGGATCCAGACAATGTCCGGCGCGTTCCCCGCCGAAAACTCGGTAGTCAGCTTGTCCAGGTAGCCAGTCACCGGGGCTGGGTCGTATTGCAGCTTGATCCCCTGCGACTCGAGTTGTTTGCTCAGATCGTCGCTAATGGCCTGATACACATCCTGCTCAGCCTGGTTGTCGGGGCGGGTGCGCCAGCGGATGGTGACCATCTCTGTGGGTGCTCCAGATGCTGGGGCTTCACCCGCCGGCGCTTGGGTCGGTTCAGCCGACTCACCGCAGGCGGCCAGCATGCTCAAGATCACTACGATAGCCATAAGCGTGAACAGCTTGGTTTTCATTTCTCTCTCCTTCTGACTTTATATTGCGCACACTTGATCAGAACCCGTACTCGCCGTAGGCTCACTTTCTCTTTTGCTCGATAGGTACCTCCTCCTATTCGTTCGCAGGCTCATCTCTAGGCACACAATGGCGCGCTCGAAGCGCGCACGACCAGGCGAGCCGGGATGGCAATCTGCTCGGGTGCCCGCCCCGGGTTATGGATCGTTTCCACCAGCAAGCGGGCTGCCTGCCTGCCCGATTCTTGCATCGGTTGGCGTAGTGTAGTCAAAGGCGGATCAAAATAGGAGGCCAGGGGGATGTCGTCAAAACCTACGATCGAAACATCCTCCGGCACCCGGCGCTTCTCTTCGCGCAGCGCGCGAATGGCTCCCACGGCCATCTGGTCATTTTGGGCAAAGAGGGCCGAAAAGACAGGGCCGGCTTGCAGCACGCGCTGCATTGCCTCGTAACCCGACGTAGCCGACCAATCACCCTGCATCTTTAGCTCTGGGACGTCGGTCAAGCCCGCGTCGGCCAGAGCCTGGCGGTAGCCCTCCAGCCGGTCAAAGGTACACTCCTCGTTACTCGGCCCCAGGATCGTGGCAATGGCCGTGTGGCCCAGGTCGAGCAGGTGGCGAGTCGCCTGATAGCCACCATCCCGGTCATCGCAGCGTACGGCCGAAACACATTCACCGCGCGGGGTGTTGTTCAAATAGACCACCGCCATCCCCGCCTCAACCAGCGGCAAGAAATATTCATAGCGCCTGTCGGCGTGGGGGTTGAGGACCAGCAGCCCGTCCACCTGGCGATGCAGCATCTCTTCCAGGAGGGGCTCGACCTCCTGCTCTGTGCGGGCACTGCTGGCCAGAACAAAATAGCCCAGGCGGCGAGCCTCCGCCTGGGCGCTGTCGATGATGTTAGCAAAGGTATAATCGGTCAGGCTGGGTGAGATGCAGCCGAGTGTACAGGTGCGCCCCATGACCATGCTGCGGGCCGCAGCGTTGGGCCGGTACCCCAGTTCGTCAATCGCCTCAAGCACCCGGTCGCGCGTCGTATCGCTGACTTCACCCTTGTTGTTAATGACCCGCGACACAGTCTGGCGGGAAACCCCGGCTTTTGCCGCCACATCAATAATAGTCGGTCTGGATTGCACTGGTCGGCCCCCTATCCCTCTCCGTGAGCGTTCACGTGAACGCTCACTATTATAGCATAGCCTTGCGCGATTGTCAAGAGGGTTTTTCCGCCTCAATGGCTATACGCGCACCCGCCGTCAGGAGGTCGAACAAAAAAAAGCCCCCGTTCCAGACGGGAGCCCCATCACGCCTCGCCTACCAAATCACGAATTCTGAATCGCCTACGTCGCTGCCAGGGGCATCCGGGCCCCGCCCGTGGCCCCCACTTTTCTTTACTACAACTCCATCACCACCGGCAGGATCATGGGCCGGCGCTTGGTGCGCTCATACAAAAACTCGGCCAGCACCTCCTTGATCTTGATCTGCACGGCGGCACTCGGACCGCGGTGATCCAGGGCGCGGGTCACCCGATCGCCCGCTTCGTCGAGCAGCTCGCCCGCTTCCTTCAGGTAGACAAAGCCCCGGGTGATGATCTCGGGCTTTTGCAGCACCTGGCCCGTGCCGGCGTCCACCGCCACCACGACAACCACGAACCCATCGCGCGACAGCAGATGGCGGTCGCGCAGGACAACGCTGCCCACGTCGCCGATCCCCAGGCCGTCGACCATCACGTGTCCCTCGGTCACCTGCCCATCGATCCGGCCCCAGTCGGTGCCGAATTCCAGCACCGCTCCGCTCTCCACGACAAACACATTCTCCTCAACCACGCCGGCCTCTTGGGCCAGGCGCGCGTGGCGCACGAGGTGGCGATACTCGCCGTGGATCGGTACAAAGAAGCGCGGTTTGATCAGGTTAAGCATCAGCTTCTGCTCATCCCGGCTCGCGTGCCCCGAGACATGCACCTCCATCTCTTCGTGCGAATACACCTCCGCCCCGGCGCGAAACAGGTTGTCGAGTGTATGGTTGACCAGCTCTTCATTGCCCGGAATGGGCGTCGCCGACACGATCACCGAATCCCCCGGCTGGATGTTTACCATCCTATGCTCGCCCACCGCCATGCGCACAAGAGCCGACGTCGGCTCTCCCTGGCTGCCGGTGCACGCGATGGCAACCTCGTGTGGCGGAAGGGCATTCATCTCGTGTGGCGTGAGCAGATCGTCGGGCGCGACATCGAGGTAGCCCAGTTCATAAGCACGCCGGGCATAGCTCAACATCGAGCGCCCCACAATACCCACCCGCCTGCCATGTGCACGCGCCGTATCGACGACCTGTTGGACACGCGAGATATTGGACGCAAAGGTGGCCACGATCACGCGCCCTCCGGCCTGTGCGAAAATGTGATCGAACGTCTCCCCCACCACCCGTTCCGACGGCGTGTGCCCGCTGATCTCGGCGTTGGTCGAGTCCGATAGGAGGACATGCACCCCCTGCGCGCCGAGAGTGGCCAGCCGCGCAAAATCGGTCAGCCGTCCGTCCACAGGCGATTGGTCGAACTTAAAGTCGCCAGAGTGAACAACAGTCCCTACTGGCGTGTGGATGGCGAGCCCGACACTGTCGGGGATCGAGTGATTCACGCGAAACGGTTCCACCTGGAAGGGGCCGGCACTGACGCGCGAGGTGGGGTCGTCGGGCTGGAGCGTGTACAGCTCGGCGCCGTCCAGCAGGTGGTGCTCCTTGAGCTTGACCTCGATCAGACCACACGTCAGGCGCGTGGCATAGATCGGGGCCTTCACTTCGCGCGCCAGGTAGGGCAGCCCGCCGATATGATCTTCGTGCCCGTGCGTGATGACGATCGCGCGCACGCGCTCCCGGCGCTCAAAGACATACTCCATATCGGGGATCACAATGTCGATACCGAGCATGTCGCTTTCAGGGAACATCAGTCCGCAGTCGACGATGAGCAATTCTTGGTCGTGCTCGAACACAATCATATTCTTGCCGATCTCGCCGACGCCGCCGAGAGGAATGATCTTGAGGATACTTTCCGCCAAAAAAGACTCCTTATCTGAGGAGTGAACGACTAGAAGAAACTGAGCTGCTCCGCCTGGGGTGGCGCCGGTTCCTCTCCAGCTTCCTCCACATCCTCGATCCGCGCCAGCAGTTCGGGAACTTTGAGAATGTCCTGCTCAACCAGGGTGCGCCAACGAGGCTGGTGCAGCGCCGCTGCCGGATGAAACATGGGGTAATAGATCACATTGCCCACCCGCTTCGGCTGGCCGTGAATGCGCGAGATCGAGGCACCTGGAAAGTAGCGCTCCATCGAAAACCTGCCCAGGGTGACGATCAGCTTGGGCCGCAGTAGCTCGATCTGGCGGTCGAGGTAGGGGCGGCACGCCTCAATCTCCCCCGGCTGAGGGTCGCGGTTGCCCGGCGGACGGCATTTGACGACATTGGCAATGTACACTTGCTCGCGCTTCATGCCAATCTTATCCAGCAGCTCTTCCAGAAACTTGCCCGCGGCCCCGACAAACGGCCGGCCCTGTCGGTCCTCGTGAAAACCAGGCGCTTCGCCGATGAACAGAATCTCTGCATTCTCTGGTCCCTCACCCGGCACCGCGTGGGTGCGACCTTGCGCCAGGACGCACTTTTGGCACCCTCGGATTTGATCGTATAACTCGGTAAACTCGGACAAGGCTCTGCTCCTTCCCTGCGAACCCCCCGGCACTAGCCGAGGATCGGTGACAGCTTGCTTACCAAACTCCGCCTGTTACTGCTGGGTGCCGCCCGGCCTGACGTTTTCCTGATTGTACCCCATCTGCCCCGTTTTGTCTAGCCCGATACGCGGTCACTCCTCCGCTTCCCGCTCGTCTTGCACCGCGCGTAGGCGCTCGTAGAGCGCCGCACGGCGATGTGCAAGGTTCACCTCGAACCTCGGCGAGCGGAAGAGAGGCGTCGCCATGATAAAAGCATCTTCGTCATTGTCGGCATAGTAGCGCTTGCGGAGCGACACCTTCTCAAAGCCATACTTCTCATACAGCGCCTGTGCCTTCAGGTTCGAGATACGCACTTCGAGCGTCGCGCGCTCCACATCCAGATCCCGGGCCCTTTCGAGCAGCGATACAAGAAGTAACTCCCCCAGTCCCTTGCCCTGCTCCACGGGTCGCACGCCGATCGTCGCGATATGCGCCTCATCCACCAGGAGCCAGAAGCCTGCGTACCCGAGGATCGGCTGCCGCGGACGCCAGGGCTGTAGCCCAAGCACGGGCGGCCGGCGGCGCCGGACCACGATCATCGTGCTGTTCCGATTCGAGGTCAGCTCGAATCGATAGGCACGTGCCGACCAGGGCGCGGCAAACACCGCCTCCTCGATCTCGATCACCTGATCGACGTCCGACAGGGCCATCGGCTGGACAACGTACGGCAGATCTTGCATCTATCCTGGCTGCTTGAGGTAGATAGGGGAGAGTGTGGCGGGATCGTCGGCGCTGCCCTGCGCCAGGCGCGCCCAGCCAAGCTCGGCCAGAAACGCGGCGCGACGCAGTGAACCGGCAGGGCTGGCCACCACCGCTTCGTCGCGGGCGAGTGCCAGGATGCGCTGCGCCTCAGCCGCATCGATCTCGCCGCAGTAGAGTGTTGGGCCTTCCATCTCGCCACACACCCTTTCGAGCGTATCGATGCGCACCGCACTCCTGCGGCGCCACCTGCCCCGGTAGCGAAAGTAGTAACCAAAGGCAAATCGCCCGCGCCCTGCGCGCAACAGCGCGCAGATCGGCAGGCGCTGCCCCTTGTGCGGCTCGGCCACCACGTCGAGCGTGGGCACGCCGACCAGGGGCAGGTCAAGGGCCATGCTCAGCCCCTTGACCACACTCAAGGCGATGCGCACGCCGGTGAAAGAACCGGGGCCGAGGCTGACCACCAGGCCGGTCAGATCTTCAGGTGCCACCTGTTGCTGATCCATCAAGCGCACCATGCGCGGCATCAGCTCCACGGTGTGATTCTCGGCCGACTGCCACATCTCTTCGCCCACAACCCAACCGCGCACCTCGTCATACAACGCCATCCCGGCCATCCGTGTGGCAGTGTCGACAGCTAAGAGCATCTTTTGACCCTTTTCACTCACACCCCAAACGCACTGGCACGAAACTGCAGCAGCAGCTCCCGGTAACGATCGCCGTGTGCCTTCATCAGGATGCCCCGCTTACTGTCGTCGAGGTGCCGCAGCTCGATCCAGAGACACTCGTCCGGCAGCACGTCGCGAACACGGTCGGCCCACTCGATCACGGTCACACCACTGCCCCCCAGGTATTCGTCGAGGCCCATCGCCAGCGCCTCGTCGACCGGTACCTCGAGGCGGTAGAGGTCAACGTGGTAGAGAACAGATCCTGGACTTGGGGCACAGTATTCAGCGATCAGCGTGTAGCTGGGGCTCGTGATCGGCTCCGTCACCCCCAGGCCACGGCCAATGCCCTGAGCCAGGCGGGTCTTGCCTGTTCCCAGCTCACCTTGCAGGCACACCACGTCGCCTGGGTGCAGCAGCATGCCCAGCCGTGCGCCCAAGCGGCGCGTCTGCGCCGGGCTGTGGCTGATCAGGTCGAGCGTGTCGCGGTCGAGCACGGGCATAACGTCTGTCATCCTCCAGCAAACAGGCCCATTGTACCAGAGATGTGATAGTTGGTCAAACATCTTTGCCCGCTACGGTGCATCTGTCCGCACCGCCATACTCGTTTGACCACAACGGTTCACTTGTGGTATGATGGACGAGTTATATCGAAGCTCAGAAGGACATTTCATGCGTTGTCTCATACTCTCTGACATCCATAGCAACCTGGAAGCGTTCCAGGCGGTGATTGATGACGCCGGCCCTGTCGACCAGGTGTGGTGCCTGGGTGACGTTGTCGGCTACGGCCCCAACCCCAACGAGTGTGTTGAGCTGCTGCGCGAGCACGATCACCTCTGTATCGCCGGCAACCATGACTGGGCGACGCTCGGCAAGCTCGACCTGCGCGACTTTAATCCCGACGCCCGAGAGGCCAACCTGTGGAACCGGGAGCAGCTCACGGCCGACAACCTGGCCTACCTGGAGGCGCTGCCCGAGATACTCGTCGAGGACCAGTTCACCCTCGTCCACGGCAGCCCGCGCCACCCCGTCTGGGAGTATATCATCTACCCCTCGACGGCAGAGGTCAACTTTCAATACTTTGACACCCCCTACTGCCTGGTCGGCCACACACACACCCCTGGGCTCTTTCGACTCGAAAACCGCGACGACAGCAAAGTTGACATGGTCGCCCCCAGGTGGAACAGCTCGGTGGCCATGGCCGAACAACGCTTGATCATCAATCCCGGCAGCGTGGGCCAGCCGCGCGACGGCGACGCGCGCGCAAGCTATGCCATTCTCGATACCGACGAGCTGACCATAGAGCACCGGCGCGTCGCCTATTCTGTCGAAGAAACGCAGGCCAGGATGATGAAGGCTGACCTGCCCCTGCGCCTCGTCCTGCGCCTCGGCTATGGCTGGTAGCTCTACAGACAAATCGATCCGACTCGGCCACCCGAGCTACGTGTGGGGATTCGGCCAGCAGCGCCGCCTCGACATGATCCGGCGCCACGCCCCCCTCGAAGAGGCCGCCATCCTCGACGCCGGGGCCGGCGTGGGCACCTATGTGCGCGCCTTCCGCCGCTTCAGCTCCCACGTCTATGGCGTCGACCTCGACCCTGAAAAGCTGGTAGGCGCAGCCGCCGACGTGCCCGGCTTGAGCGCTGCATCTGTCGAAGCGCTCCCCTTCTCCGACAGCACCTTTGACCTGGTCCTCTCTCATGAAGTGATCGAGCACGTATCCGACGACCGGCAGGCTGTGGCCGAGGCTGTGCGCGTGCTGCGCGCTCCGAATCCTGCGACCGGCCAGCGTGGCGGCCGGCTCGTCCTCTTTGCCCCGAACCGCCTCTACCCCTTTGAAACCCACGGCGCCTATTGGGGCGGCACCTACCACTTTGGCAATATCCCCCTCGTGAACTATTTGCCCGACCGCTGGCGGCGACGCCTTGCCCCACACGTGCGCGCCTACACGCCCCGCGGCCTGCGCCGCCTGCTGGCCGGCCTGCCCGTGCGGATCATTGCCCACACCCAGGTCTATCCCGGCTACGACAAGATACTCCGCCGCCGGCCCGGGCTGGGACGCGTGCTTCGCGCAGCGACGTATCTGCTCGAGCACACGCCGCTGCGCGTCTTGGGGTTATCTCACTTGTTGGTTGTGGAAAAGATCGATCCGCCCGGATAAAGCGCCCGGGCGCGGGCTATCGCCCGCGCGCCCGCCGCCACACCATCAACACAATCATAGTCCCCGTCAGGATCACCAGGGCCACCCCCAGCACATACTCAACAACCCGCAGCCAGAACACCGCCTGTCCTGTCTCGCCGCGTGTCAGCGCCGGCAATTCCGCCTCATTGCGCGCTTCCGCTGGCGGCCAAGACTCGGGCACCTGGACAAGTGCCCCTGGCGGCTCCACGGCCTCGGTCACAGGGAGATGGATCGTCGGCGCCGCCGTAGGCGTCGGCACGATCACAGCCTTGGGAGCCAGAGTCGCAGCCGGGAGAGAAGCCGGCGCCGACGTTGACATCCGCTCAGGCGTGGCCGTGGGCAGAGACTCGGGCATGCCGGCGAGTGGCTCCTCGGGTGCAGACGTAGATTGCAGGACCGGTGGGGTATCCGCCTCGACGCGGGCCACATCTTCGGGCGCCTCTCTCTCCTCTCCAGCCCCCTCGCCGCCGCCCACCCCCTCGCCAGGGGCAGGCTGGGTGAGCGCAGCCGCTCGCGGCGCGGCCTCCGGCGCAGCCTGTTGCAGCGCCGCAGGCGCCTCCTCGGCTGCTTCCGCCGCGACCTCGGCCATCGCGGGTTCTGTCGCCGCCGTGTCACTGGCGCCATATGGCTCCGCATAGGCCGCCACCTCCACTTCAAGCGTCGACTCGGCCTCTTTGGCCGCCGGCATTTCGGCGACTGACTGCTCGACGGCAGCCTCTTGCAGCATCATCGGCTCTGCCATCGTGCCCCACGGCCATCCGGTGAGCATCACATCCCCTGCCGCCGCGAAAAAGAGGAGCACTGCCACCAGGGCCGTGGCAAACTGCATCGCGGGCACAAAGGACCACCGCCGGCGCACAGGCGGTGCCGGCACCACATTGGCCGGAATGGTGAACACGCGGGGCACAGGCACCACCGGCAGCTCGGACAGCCACACCACCGTCTGCTTCAGCGTCGCCAGCTCCCGGGGGCACCTCTCGCACACCTTGAGGTGTTGCTCGACTGCCTGCTGCTCGCGTGCTGCCAGCTCGCCATCCAGGTAGGCGGATAGCCTCTCTTCAAAGTACTTGTGATCTCTTGTTTCGTTGCTTCTTCTTCTAAACCCGATCATCAGCTATCGCCCCACCATTTCAGGTCGCCTCGTCAACCCTAAGACGGTAGCGGGCTGGTAAAAGTTCCCCCTTCTCCGTCAAAAAGTCGCGCAGCTTGGCCCGTGCACGGCTCAGGCGCGACTTGACCGTGCCCAGCGAAAGATCGAGGCTATCGGCGATCTCGTTGTAACTCATCCCCTGCACATCCGACAACACCAGGATCGTCGCCTGTTCCAGGGGCAAATCGGCAATACCCGCCTGGAGCAGGCGGTTCAGCTCCCGCCGCTCCACATACTCGTCGGGTAGCTCTGACTCATCTTCCAGGTAATAGGTGTGATCCGCTTCCACCGGCAAGTCGTCGAGCGAGCTCGTGGGCCGGCGTTGTTTGTAGCGCAGTTGATCATAGCAGGCGTTCGTCACGATGCGCAGCAGCCACGACTTGAACGACCCGCCCCGGAATTGGCGCATCGCCTTGTAGGCGGAGAGAAAAGCTTCCTGGGTGGCGTCGGCTGCCGCGTCCGAATCGCTCAGGATGCGATACGCCACGTTGAACGCCATGCTCTGGTAGAGAAGGACAAGCTGGTTGAACGCGCGCACGTCACCCTTGCGTGCAGATTCAATCAGGGCTTGTTCATCCATCGACCCACTGCCCCGGTTCGGCCCGCGCGGTGCGCCAAACCCCAAGATCATCCCTACTCTCCCCTTCTCCTCCGTCGGCAGGCGACCCACCACTTCCAGGCAGGCCCAGGCATTATACTCCAAAACCTCCTCGCGAGCAAACCTTCCTCTGCCCTACGGAGGCACGCCCTAATGCTCACCGGCAGAAATCGCCCAGTGAATTTGACAGCCACAAGCTTCTAGTGTATACTATTCTTGCGAATGTAGCCGTTCATGGTCTTTTAAGAGCCGAAGTGGCGGAACTGGCAGACGCGCGCGACTCAAACTCGCGTGAGGGAGACCTCTTGTGGGTTCGATTCCCACCTTCGGCATCTTTTATTTCATGCCATACGCACAAGGGGGGAAAAGCGCTCGCCCGACAACTCCCCACACAACTTCCAGCCGCGCCAACAGCGGCTGAATTTCTGTGAAGGAACAGAGGCACGTTATGGAGCAATTAAAAAAGAACAAGGCCGGCCTCATCCTCGCCGCCATCGTCGTGCTCGGATTGGGCGCCGGCATCGCCATCGGTCTCGTCCTCGGATGGGTCGTGGTGCCCGTCCGCTACGTCGATACCTCCATCGCCGACCTCGCCCCCGATTACAAAGACGACTATATCGTCCTCGTCGCCTCGAGCTACCTCCTCGACGGCAACATGGAGCGCGCCCAGTCGCGCCTGGCCGAGCTCGACGTGCCCAACGTGGGCCAGTCACTGTCGTCCATGGTCGATCGCTGGGTCGCTCAAGGCCGCGACGAGGCCGAGATCCGTGCGCTCGTCACCCTCGCCCACGACATGGGCCTGTCCAGCCCGCAGATGCTCGCCTACGTCGCCACACCCACCCCACCGCCCACCCACACGCCGCTTCCCACACCCACGCCCACCGATACCCCGGTGCCGACCGACACGCCGGTGCCCGCACCCACCGATACCCCCACCCAAGCGCCGACCGACACGCCGGTGCCCGCACCCACCGATACCCCCGTTCCGCTGCCCACCGACACATCCACACCCGAGCCGACGGACACCCAAGCTCCGCCCACCAACACGGCCAAGCCCAACCCGACAAATCCACCGGCCCCCACCGCCACCCCCAAGCCGACTACCAAGCCGGTGGCGCAGTGGACCTGGTCGGAGCGATTGGTTGGCCCTGGCGAGGATGCGCAGCGCTGCGATGGGAGCGGCAACCTGCAAATCCGTGTCACCGTCCTCAACGCCGCCGGCAACCAGATCCCTGGCGTGTGGGTTCACGACCAGTTTTCTGGCCAGTACCAGGTGACCGGCAACGTCGGCTCGCCTGACTGGGGTCCTGGCGAGACCAAATTCGAGTATGGACAGCACGGCGGTGGATCGCTCTGCATCGCCGAGGGGCAGGGCGGCCCCTGCGTGACGGCCTGGACCCGTGCCATGCCCTGTTTCGATCCGCCACCCTTCGAAGACCTGTGGGCGGCTGGCTACTGTAACTGCTGCGAGTCGAATATCAGCAAAGAGCGGTGCCAGGAGCTATACAACCAGGGCGCCGCGTGCGTGAACTTTGCCCACTACTCCTGGCGCATTGTCTACACGCGCAACTGGTAAGCCAATCCTATGAAACGGGCCATCCCGGCCCTCCTCTTGCTGGCAACGGCTGCCGGCGCCGCAGGAGGCCTCTACTATAGCTGGGTCGTCGATCCTGTCGACTATATCGACGCCCCCCCGGGCACCCTGCGTGCGTCCGACAGGCAGGTGTACCTGGCCCTCGTGGCAGACCTGTATGCCTACAATGGGGATCTCGACCTGGCGCGCGACCGCCTGGCCCAGCTCGGCGTGCCCGCCGCTGGTGCGGCCCTTGCCGCCGAGATCGAAGCGTACCTTGGCGCCGGGGGGCGCCCCGAAGACGTGCGCAACCTGGCGCACCTGGCCGAGGAGCTCGGCGCCAGCGGCGGTGTCCTCATGGTCTTTGCTTCCGGGCCGGCCGGCAGCCCGGCGGTCACGCCACAGGCCGCGCCCACCAGTGCCTCCCCCCCCGTGGCCTTGTCACCCACGCCCCGCCCCTCCTTCCTGCTCGTCGAGCAGACAGCCCTGTGTGCCGAGCCGGGCTCGCCGGGCCAGATCAGTGTGTGGGTGCAAGACGCGGCGGGCGAGCCGCTGGCCGGTGTCCAGGTCGTCGTCAACTGGGACGGCGGCCAGGACCACCTTTTCACCGGCCTCCACCCCAACAGGGGGTTGGGCTACGGAGACTTCCGCATGGCGCCGCACACCGAGTACCAGGTTTCACTCGCCGGCCTCTACAGCGACGTGGCCCGCGACCTGGCCTCTGATGTAGCGCCAGGCCTGTGCCGCACAGGCGTGCGAGCCGTCGACTGGCGGCTGACATTTCAACAGGGAAAATAAGACCCGACAGGGTTTCTCGAACCCTGTCAGGTCTAGATCACGTGAGCAACCGTAAGATCAGAACCGGAGCAGACTTGACAGACTGCCCGGTTCTGGTATAATGGCGGGTGCTCGCGAGGAGGTGACTGTACAAAGTGAAACTGCACTACGTAGGGAACGCCCCGTTCTTCTCTGCCTTGTCGCAGGAAGAACAGGAGCGCGTTTCTCAACGGATGCACCTTGAACACCGTCGTAGCGGCCAACCCCTTTTCCATCAAGGGGACCCCAGCAACACACTCTACCTGATCAAATCCGGCTGGGTGCGCTTGCTGGCCGAGGGTGGCACAGTGTTAGCCAGCCAGGGGGTTGGAAGCCTGGTTGGCGAAAGCGATCTCTTTCTCGACCGCCCCCGCTCCTTTGGTGCGTCGGCGGCGAGCGACGTCGAGCTGTGGGCCCTCAGCCGTGAGGATCTGATCGGCATGATCTCCGATGACCCTCACGTTGGACTCAAGCTCAGCCTCGCCTTTGGCGAGCGTCTCGCCCTCCTGGATCGTTACCTCGTCGAACAGCGCCTCAAGCCGCTCTCCTTTTTTGCCAGGCTCGACGATGAGAGCCTGGCCGGCATCGCTCGCCGGCTCATTCCCATGGAAAAGGAGAACGGTGCCTTTGTCGTGGAGCGGGGCCAGCCGCCCCAGGGCCTCTTTATCGTCGAAGCCGGCCAGCTTCACCTGCACAGCTCCGAAGAAGGGGGCGACTTTTCCGAGTTGGGCGCTGGCGAGTCGTTCGGTGAGCTCGCCGTCGTCACCGGCAAACCACACGCCCGATCAGTCCAGGCCGCCGGCGACGCGATCCTCTGGGTCCTGTCCGCTGCCGATTTTGAAGAAGTAGCGGCGCAGCGTCCCAAAATCCGCCTGGCCCTCAGTCAGAGCATCCGCGAGCCACTACTCCCTGAGGATCAGACGCGGGCCGTCGACCGGCTCGGCACCATGCCCCTCTTCGAAGAGCTGTCCGAGGAGGTGCTCTGGGCAGTCGCCGACCGCTTGCTCCTACTCCACGTGCCCGCGGGCGAGACAGTCTTTAGCCAGGGCGCGCGCGGTGATGCCCTCTACATCGTCGACGACGGCCAGGTGGAGGTCATCTCCGATGACCGGACCGTGGGCCGCACGGTATTGGGCCGCTTGGGCACCGACGACTACTTTGGCGAGATGGAGCTGATGACGGGCAAGCCGCGATCCAACGGCGTGCGCGCCGTCGCCCACACCAACCTGTGGGTCCTCTACCGCTCCGACTTTGACGACCTGATCAACCGTTACTCATCCATTAGCCTGGCCCTGAGCAAGACCCTTACCCAGCGGCTCGCCACCCTCGACAAACGCTTTACCGAGAGCCACTTGCGCGGCCTCAAGCTGCTGGCCGGCCTATCGCCCAGCCAGCTCGACGACGTCAGCCGCCGCCTCAAACCGGCTCGCTCCCGCCAGGGCGAGGCCGTCGTCCGCGAAGGCGAGCCAGGGCACGAGATGTTCTTTATCGAGTCGGGCCGGGTGCGCGTGCTGCGCCAGACCGACACAGGGATCGCTGCACTCGCCGAGCTGGGCGCCGGCGATCTCTTTGGCGAGATGGCCCTCCTCACCGGCTCACCCCGCTCGGCCACCGTCACTGCCATCAGCGACGTCAACCTCTGGCTCCTGTCCCAGGCCGACTTTGAGGCCCTCGTCACCGCCTACCCCAACCTCGCCCTCGCCCTCAGCCGCCTCTTGAGCGAGCGCCTGCATAGCACCGATACACGGTTGCTGCAGCAGACAGCGTCCACCAGGACGACAGCCCACACCCCCAAGCCCCGTGCGGCCCGCACACCTCAACCGGCTCCGCCAGCACGCACGCCACGGCCCACGGCCTATGCGGCGCCGCGCAGTGCCACACCGCGCACCGCGCCACGCGCTGCCGCCGCAACCGCACGGCCTGCGCCCGGCCCCAGCGTGGTCGACGAGATGTTTGGCGCCTTTGATGGCTTGATCGCCTGGTTCAGCGGCCTGTCGGCCTGGGGCAAGGTCCGGCTGCTCGTCATCATCGCGGCACTCGCCTGGCTTCTCTTCATCGCCGCCCCCTCCCTTGTCATCTCGACACTGGCGGCGGACAATGTGACCAACCTGCACGGCGCGATCGCCTTTGTGCAGACGTCCACCCCGGACCCGTTTGACAACCCCGCTGCCGCCCAGGCAGAAACACTCGACCCCGCTGTCGAAATGCTCGCCGCACCTGCCGCTTCGCAGGCCGAGTCCCTCGAGGGAGCTGGTGCGGGGGCCGGACCCGCGGTCGAGGCACTGGGCATGACAGCCATGTCTGCACCCGGGCAAGCCGAGCCCGCGTCCGCCGCTCGTCAAGCGGAGCCCGGTCAGGGGCAGGCCGAGGCAGCCGCCGGGGCGGAAGAAATGCCACAGGCCGCGCTCGACGCGCAGCCACAGGTCGCACCCACCGAGACGCCTTATATCATCGTCGTCACCAACACACCCCTGCCGCCTACCGACACCCCACTGCCGCCTACCGAAACGCCGGTGCCGCCGACCAACACCCCGCGCCCCGTCGCCGACACACTTCCGGCCGCCACTGCCAGGCCACAGCCGACGCCTACCGCCGCAGAGCGGCCGCAGCCGGAACGTAGACTCGATGAGCGGTTGAGCGCACTGAACGTCGGCGTCCAGCCGACAGGTGTCCGCGCCGGGCAGAGCTACTGGCGCCTGGTCGAGGCGCGATGGGCCGACGAGGCCCAAGCCGCTGGTGCACATTCAATCTTTATCGACGTGCTCGACGAGAACGGTAGCAAGCTCGTGGGCCAGCCTGTCGAGATCCGCTGGGAAGGCGGCAGCCTCACCGTCAACACCGAAGCCAAGCCTGCCAACGAATTCAGCGCCAACTTTCCCATGTACAACACCCTCGGCTCCTACTCGGTCCGCGTCTCTGGCCTCCCCAGTGATGTCGTCGTCGGCCTTGGCCTGGGCACCCCCCAGTCACCCAACTTCAAAGTGCACACCTGCTTCTACCTGACCTTCCAGCGCGTCATGCGCTAGCCACACATCAAAACATCCAGGGGCGGACCGGTGGGTCCGCCCCTTTTGTTTTACACTCCTTTTACACCCGGCTCATCCTCTGGCAACGCGCCCCCTGTACAATTTGGCCAACTCAATCAACCTGGAGGGAGAAATGAATCACAAACGATGGATCCTTGGCATCCTGCTCGCCGCCGTCCTGTTGTGCGCCGCGGGCATCACCGCCGTGGCAGAAGCCCAGTCCACCCCTACCCAACCATCCCGCCCCGTCCACGTGCGCCAGCGCGTCGTGCAAGGCGAGATTATCTCCGTCACGGCCGGCGAGGCGACAGTCGAGACACAGGACGCTCTGTCCGTCACCTTGCGCCTTGGCGACCACACACACTACTGGGTGCCCGGCTCGCCACCCACTCGCACCTTGACGCTCACAGTCGGCGATCCCGTGCTCGCCTTTGGCCGGCCTGTCGATGCCGAAAAATCGGATAGCGCGCGAACAGTGGACGCGCACATCGTCGTCGTCGTCGAGCCTGACGACGTCCCGCGCTACGTCGTCGCCGGCCGGGTCGTGGTCGTCACCGCCGAGACAATCGTGGTCCGCACGCCGCGTGGCGAGCGTGCCGTCAGGGTGGTGCCCGATACCCACCTGTTGGCGCGGCAGGGCCGCCTCGACTCACTGCGTAGCATCCGCCGCGGCGACCAGATCATCGCGCTCGGACGGCCGACAGAGCTGGGGCAGTGGATCGCAGGCGTCATTGCCCGGCCTTGACACCCACCCACCTCCATGGTATAATATCCATGATGCACTGCGTCATGGAGTGAAATTCAAACCAGGAGGTGTACAGATGGCAAAAGTAGAGATCGAAATCGAGCGCGAGCCGGACAAGAAGGAAGTAGAGATCGAGGCCGAGGCAGGCCGCAACCCCTTCATCGCAATGACGCGCAGGATCCTGATGGCGAGCATCGGGGCCGTCGCCCTCGCCCAGGACGAGATGGAGAGCTTTGTAGATAGGCTCGTCGAGCGGGGCGAGCTGGCCGAGCAAGAGGGCAAGGATCTGCTCCACGACGTGATGGAAAAGCGCCGGCGTGAGACGCGCCGCACTGAGGTCGAGATGGAGAGCAAGGTGGAAGAAACCCTGCACCGCATGAACGTACCCACCCGCAGTGACATCGAGGCACTCAGCGCCAAAATCACGGCCCTCGGCCGCAAGATCGACGAATTGAAACAATCCTGACCGCACCCTGCCGGGGAGCGGCCATGCTGCCACTGCTGCGGCCGCTCCCCGCGCGCATCGTACACCGCGCCAGGAAACGATCCGTGCCACTCATCAAGCGTTACCCGAACAGAAAGCTGTACGACACCGAGGCCAGGCACTACATCACCCTTGACACCGTCGCCAGCTTGATTCGGCGCGGTGAGGAAATCACCGTCGTCGACCACGCCACCGGCCTTGACTTGACTGCCGTCACCCTCACCCAGATCATTCTCGAAGAAGAAAAAAAACGTGGCGGATTCCTGCCCGCCGCCCTGCTCACCGGCCTCGTGCGTGCCGGCGGCAAGACGGCAGGCGCCCTCCGACGCGCACTGGCCGCGCCGCTCAACCTGGCCCATCAAGTGGACCAAGAGATCGAGCACCGCCTGCAGGCGCTCGCCGCCCGCGGCGAGCTGACACAGGAACAAGCGCACCGTCTGCAGGCCCAGCTCGTGGCCTCGCCCGTTCACCAGCCCTCTCTGCCCACCGAGGCCGAGATCGAGCAGGCCCTCTTGCGCCTGGCTCTCCCCACCCGCGCCGACCTGGAAGCACTGGAACGCGAACTCGATCGTCTCGAAGCTACACTCCTGAAATAGCGCCGCCGCCGCTTGCTACTTGCTGCTTTCCACTTCTCTCATCGCAAAGAAGAATCGCACCAGCCGCACCACTTGCTGCACCTCAGCCAGGGAGATCTGTGGGAAAATCGGCAGAGATAACACCTCGGCGGCGACCTGTTCAGCATTCGGGCACGAGCACGTGCCCTCGTCAAAAGCCGGCTGCCGATGGAGCGCAGTCGGGTACTGCACCCCACTGCCCACACCTGCCCCTGCCAGGTAGTCGCGCAGCGCGTTGCGTAGCGGTGTGCGCACCACGTACAGGTTGTAGGCGTGCTCCACATCGGCGGGCGCGGCCGGCAGCACCAGCTCGCCGAGCGTCTCGAACCCTGTCTCATAGCCAGCCGCCAACAGCCGGCGCTGCTCGTTCCATCTTTCAAGGCGCGCCATCTTGATGCGCAGCACCGCCGCCTGGATCTCGTCCATCCGGCTGCTCATGCCCGCCACGACATAGTCGTATTCCTGCCCCCGCCCCCCATTCCGCAGCAGCGTCACCCGTTCGGCGAGCCCGGCATCGCTTGTAGTCACTGCACCTGCTTCGCCATACGCCCCCAGGTTGCGCGTGGGATAAAAACTGAACGCCGCCGCGTCGGCCAGCCCGCCCACCCGCCGCCCATCGCAGCACGCGCCGGCTGCATGTGCTGCGCCCTCCAGCACAAACAACCCCCGACTGCGCGCGATCTGGAGAATCCGCTCCATATCAGCTGGGCAGCCATACAGGTGTACCGGCACCACGGCCGCCGTGCTGGGCGTGATCGCCGACTCGAACGCAGCCGGATCGAGCGTGTAGCGGCTCCCATCTATATCGGCCCATACCAGCGTCGCACCTGCCGCCACCACACCCAGGGCGATCGAGGCCGGCGCCAGCGCCGGCACGATCACCTCGTCGCCCGGCCCAATGCCCGCTGCGCAGAGCGCCAGGTGCACTGCGTCACTGCCACTCCCCACACCCACAGCGTGTGGCACCCCACAGTATGCCGCCCACTCGGACTCGAACAGCCGGCCCTCATCTCCGGCAACGAACCAACCACTCTGCAACACGCGGGCTACCGCGCGCTCGATCTCGGAGCGGATCTGGCCATACTCTCGCCGTAGATCGATCAGAGGAATCACTACCGCCATCGTTTCTCCTTTACCTTCCAGGCCACAAAAAGGGACAGGGGTGCCTGCGCACCCTCTGGCCCCCTATCCGATCATTCGCTCCAGCACCGCCAACATCCTATCCAGCCGCGCCAGCAGGTGGTTCAGCCGCTCTTCCGTCGTCTCGAGCGCCGGTGGCTCCGGCTCCACAGGCGGCTCCAAGGGTGGCACCGGCGGCGGCTCTGGGGCCGGCTCCACCGGCCCCTCGGCCTGTGACACTCTCACCGCCGTCACCCCCGCGTGCGTCAGTACATGGAATGCTTCTTCGGAAAAACTGAGCGTGTACGTCCCCACATGGGGCGTCAAAAACTCAAACCCGCCCGCGCCATATTCCGGCTTGGCACCACTCACCGCCCGTGCCGCATTGCCCCATGGGTCCACCAGCGTCAGTGCCACGCCCACCTCCGGCATCGTCCCCACCAGTAACCATGGCCCCGGCCGGTACGCCACCTCGATCTCCCAGGTCGAAGGCGGTAGCGGCGGGGGCGGTGAGGGCGGCGGCGGTGAGGGCGGCGGTTCCACCTCGCCCAGGCGATAGATCGGCGTCGCCTCGCGCCCCATCGTCCTGGCCGGCTCTTCCCAGATGTCGTACGAGGCCCACTGCGGGTCGGCCGAGCTGCAGCAATAGATCGCCGCCCCGGC
This sequence comes from Anaerolineae bacterium, assembly GCA_016929795.1. Next base: position 11,068 of record JAFGIA010000198.1, on the reverse strand, counting down.
GACGTACGCATCCTTGACCAGCTCCTCGTTATACCAATCTAGCTGCGCCAGGTAGTCGCCAGATGTATAGAGCGTCCTCCACCCACGCGGCGGGTGCGGCTGCTCGATCAGGCCGTCGAGCCCGCACTCGGTGATGAGCAGCGGCAGATCGCGCAAATGTGCAGGGAACCCTGTCCAGCCGCTCTCCGGATCGCCGCCGTACACCTTCCTGTGGCGCAGCAGGTACCACTTGGGCTCGGTGTCGAGCGTCGGCCAGGCGTACTCGTGCAGTGCCAGCGCGCCGCCATATTTCTGCGCCGCCTCCAATGCCGGCAGAAACTCTTTCCAGTAGGGCAGATGTGGGTTGCCCACCGAAAACGTGCCCACCACCACGCGAAAGCCATGCTCGTCCATCAGTCGCGCCCGCTCGGCCTCGAACGCGGCCAGGCGCGCCATCGCCTCGCGTGATCCGACGATCGGCTCGTTCACCCCCTGCCAATAGCTGTACGTGCCCCCCATCCGCTCGGCCCACGGCAACACCAGCTCCACGTGCCACCGTGCCGCCAGGATCGGGTCAAGATCGGCCCGGTTCCAGTCGGGCTCGTCGGTGCGCACCAGCCGCCCCACAAACACCGTATTGGGCGATCTCTCCTTCACCCTGTGCCACACGTCGCTATGATCGAGCACGACCACCAACGGCGGCTTCCACGCCTCGATCGTCTCCGGCAGCCCCCCTATCGTAGTATTGACATGCGCCCCCAACAGCGAGTAGGCCATCCTCCCGCCTCCTTCCCCCCCCACAACCTTTAGGGACCAAACTCCCTCCCTGATTATAAACCAGAATTCCTCCAAAGTAAAGCCGCCCCTCCCACCCACATTTTTGTCAAGCCTGTCAAAACAAGGTACAATAGCGCCCAACGCTGACATTCAGGACCAGATTTGGAAGGTGCAAGAATGGAAAAAGTAATCATCATCGGCAGCGGCCCCGCTGCCTACACAGCGGCACTGTACGCGGGTCGCGCCCAGCTCGATCCGCTCATCATCGCCGGCCCCTCCCTCGGCGGCCAGGTTGCGATCAGCGCCGAGGTGGGCAACTATCCCGGCTTCCCTGAAGACATCGCCGGCGCCGAGCTGGCACAGCGCATGCAGCAGCAGGCCGAGCGTTTCGGTGCCCGCCTGGAGATGGACATCGTCACCGGCGTTGACCTGTCGCAGCGCCCCTTCAAGGTGCACACCTACAGCGGTACCTACGAGACCCACACCCTCATCATTGCCACCGGCTCGTCGGCGCGCAAGCTCGGCGTGCCAGGTGAAAAAGAACTATCCGGCCGCGGCGTCTCCTACTGCGCCACCTGCGACGGATTTTTCTATATGGGCAAGACGATCGTGATCGTCGGCGGCGGCGACGCGGCTGTCGAAGAGGCCATGTTCCTCACCCGCTTTGCGGCCAAGGTCTATCTCGTCCATCGTCGCGACCAGCTTCGCGCCGAAAAGGTAGCCCAGGAGCGTCTCTTCCGCAACGAAAAGATAACAGTCATCTGGAATTCCGTCGTCACCGAGATCGTCGGCAATGACCACGTCACAGGAGTCAAGCTGCACAACGTCAAGACCGGCCAGGAGCACCTGCTCCCCACCGATGGCGTGTTCGTTGCCATCGGCCATACGCCCAACACCCACTGCCTCGGGGGCCAGATCACCCTGCACGACAACGGCTATATCGCCGTCGACGAGCACACACGCACCAGTGTCCCTGGTGTGTTTGCCGTCGGCGATGTGGCCGACTGGACCTACCGCCAGATCGCTACCTCCGTGGGCACAGGCGCCAAAGCTGGCATGCAGGTCGAGCAGTACATCGCCGCGCTCGAGGATCGGGCCTATCCCGGCGACACGCGCGTCGAGCAGCCCGAGCCCGAATACAAACTCGCAGAGCAAGGCTAACCTTGTTGCCCAATTCGTTACACCGAAACAATGGGCAACACCTAACACCATAAACAGTCTGGAGGATTTGAAAATGGAAGCCAAACAAGCAGAACCGATCAAGCGCACCATGCCCATCGGCGACGTGGTCCAGAACCATCCAGAGACGATCCCCGTCTTTTTGCGACACGGGCTGATGTGTTTTGGATGCGCGATTGCGCGTTTCGAGAATGTCGAGCAGGGCGCCATGGCGCATGGCATCGACGTCGAGGCGCTCATAACCGACCTGAACGCCGCCGTCACAACCGCGGCCGGGTCCTAGGGACGGCCGCCGAGATCTGCCCCCTCGCCCTCCCGCCAAAGAGGGAGAAAGAACCCCCCCCGGGGAGGGCTGGGGGTGATCTCACTATGAAACCCTGCTTTCCGCCATCCCCACCCCAGTGGAGGTAAACCATGTGGTACTTTCGTAGCCCCGAGATCGTATTTGGCCAGGGTGCCCTCGACCACCTCGCCCAGCTCGAAGGTCACCGCGCCCTGATCGTCACCGATCCCAATGTGGCCGCCCTCGGTTTCGTCGATCTGGTGCGCGACCGCCTGACCGAGGCCGGCCTCGACGTCTCTGTCTTTGCCCAGGTCGAGCCCGATCCATCCCTCGACACGGTGCGGCACGGTGCCCGGCAGGCCCTGGCCTTCGAGCCCGATTGGATCGTCGGCCTCGGCGGTGGATCGAGCATCGATGCAGCCAAGTCGATCTGGATCCAGTACGAGCGCCCTGATCTCGAGCCCGACGACGTCGCCCCCTTTGGCAAACTCGGCCTGCGCCAGAAGGCACGCCTGATCGCCATCCCCACCACCAGCGGCACCGGCGCCGAAGTCACCTGGCCCATCGTCCTCACCGACCACGACGAGCAGCGCAAGGTATCTGTCGGCCACGCCGAAAACATCCCCGACCTGGCCATCATCGACCCCCTGTTCGTAGCTCACCTCCCGCCCCAGATCACGGCCGACACGGGCATGGATGCCCTCACCCACGCCGTCGAGGGGTACGCCTCCGATTGGGCCACCGACTTTACCGACGGCCTCTGCCTGGAGGCCATCCAGATCGTCTTTGACTACCTGCCCCGTGCCTACACAGCGGGGGCCGCCGACCCTGAGGCACGCGAGCACATGCACAACGCCGCCACGATCGCCGGCCTCGGCTTTGGCAATGCCATCGCCACCCTGGCCCACGGCATCGGCCACGCCCTCGGCGCAGGCCTCCACCTGCCCCACGGCCGCGCGGTCGGCCTCTGCCTGCCCTACACAGTCGAGTTCACCGCCCGCGGTGACGTGCCCACCCGCTACACCGGTATCGCCCGCGCCCTTGGCTTGCCCGCAGGTGATGAGCAAGAAGCCGCCGCCAGCCTCGCCGCCGCCGTGCGCCACCTTGCCACGCGCCTTGGCCAGCCTACGTCGCTCGCCGCCGCCGGCGTCTCCCGTGAGACCTTTGAGCAGGCCTTCCCCCTCCTCGTCGACAACGCCCTCAACGACAGCGCCACCACCGTCAGCCCGCGCTTTCCCGATGACGACCAAATCGAGCGCCTGCTCTGGTGTATCTACGAGGGCACGCCCGTTGACTTTTGATGTTGGAGATTGGGTCTTGGGTATTAGAGATTGCTCGATCCACAATATCCAATATCCAAGACCTTCCCTGGAAAGGACACGCACATGGACGGTTATCTCGGCCAATTGCTGATCGTTGACCTCACCACCGGCGAGCTCCGCGACGAGCCCCTCGACCCTTCCCTTGCCCGCGATTTCGTCGGCGGCGCCGGCTATGCCGTCCGCTACCTCTACGACCGTATCCCACCAGGCACCCATCCCCTCGGCCCTGCCAACATCCTGATCTTTATGACGGGGCCGCTCGTCGGCACCGGCGCCCCCTCGTGCGGCCGCTTTGAGGTGTGCGCCCTGTCACCGCAGACAGGCATCTGGGGCGAGTCGAACAGCGGCGGCTTCTGGGGGCCCGAGCTGCGCTTTGCCGGCTATGATGGCCTGGTGATCCATGGTCGCGCCGAGCGGCCCACCTGGCTGTCCATCGTCGACGGCCAGCCACCCGCCCTGCACGACGCGTCTGACCTGTGGGGCCTCGACACCTACCAGACCCAGGACCGCCTGCGCGCCGCGCTCGGCGACCCCAAGGCACGTGTCGCCAGCATCGGCCCGGCCGGCGAGAACCTCGTGCTCTATGCCGCCGTCATGAACGACCACGGCCGTGCCGCCGGCCGTACCGGCATGGGCGCCGTCATGGGATCGAAAAACCTGAAAGCCATCGCCGTGCGCGGCCAGCGGCAGCGTTTGCCGCTAGCCGATCCCGACGCCTTTTCCGCCGCCGCGCGCGCTGCGCGCCAGACCATCCTCGACGACATTACCACGCAGGTCTTCCGGGAGATGGGCACCGCCTCCTTTGTCGACATGAGCATAATGTGGGGCAACATGCCCAACAAATACTGGTCGCAGCCCGAGTTCGAAGAGGCCACCAACCTGAGCGGCGTGTCGATGCTGGAGACGATCCTCACCCGCTCTGTGCCCTGCTACGGCTGTGCCGTGGCCTGCGGCCGCGAGGTCAGCCTGGCCGATACCCCCTACGGCGTCGAGGTCGTCGACGGCCCCGAGTACGAGACCGTGGCCATGCTCGGCTCCCAGCTCCTGATCGACGACCTGCCCGCCGTTGCCTACGCCGGCCACCTGTGCAACCGTTACGGCCTCGACACCATCAGCGCCGGCTCCTCCATCGCCCTCGCCTATCTCCTTTACGATCGTGGCCTCCTGACCGCCGCCGACACGGGCGGCCTGCCGCTTCGCTGGGGCGACGCCGAAACAGCCCACCTCCTGATCGAGCAGATCGCCTACCGCCGCGGCTTGGGCGACGCCCTCGCCCAGGGCACCCAGCGCCTCGCCGCCCGCTATGGCGCCGACGACCTGGCCGTGCACGTCAACAAGCTCGAGCCGGCCGCCCACGACCCGCGCGCCGTGTCGGGCATGGCGCTGGTGTATGCCACCTCGCCGCGCGGCGCCTGTCACATGCAGGGCGACATGTACAACGTCGACATGGGCCTGACGGTCCCCGAGGTCGGGCTCGAGCCCTCCAGCCGTTTCAAGTCGCGTGGCAAGGCCCAAACCGTCGCCCACCTGCAGGACTGGCGCACCCTCTTTAACAGCGCCATTATGTGCGTATTCGTCAACCCCACCGCCCCGCTCCTCGCCGACCTCCTCTCTGCCGCCACCGGCCATCCCGGCGACGCAGCCCACTGGCAGCGTGCCGGCGAGCGCGCCTTTACCCTCAAGCGCGCCTTCAACAACCGCCTCGGCGTCCGCCGCGGCAACGACCGCCTGCCCGAGCGCTTGATGATCCCCATGGCCAACGGCAGTGGGGGCCGTCGCCCGCGCATGGACATCCTCCTGCCCGACTACTATCGCCACCGCGATTGGGACTGGGACACAGGCAAGCCATCGCGCCCCAAACTCGAATCCCTCAACCTCCACGCCGCCGCCGCCGATCTGTGGGACGCGTGACCGACAACCAGACCCTATGGCGCCGGTCACCCCACTTGGATCCCGACCCGTTCCAGAAGGCCACGGCACCATTCCGCCCGGTATTTGATGGGCGGCTTTTCCGGGCCATGCGAGTCGGAACCCGCGCTGATCAGTAAATGATGGCGCTGGGCATACACCCGATACATCTCTGTCTGGGCGGGCGTATGCACCGGATGATACACCTCCAGGCCGTCGATCGGGGCCTCCCGGCGAAATTGGTCTAGCAATGGCTCATCATAGGTCACAAACCCCTCCTTGTGCCCCGGGTGAGCGACCAGGCACACACCCCCACTCCGGTGCGCTGCCTCCACAACCGCCGCCGGCTCGTTCGTCGCGAATGCGATACCTGCCTCCCATACAATTCTCCCCGCCGAAGGTTCGCCGAGGCCATAGCCATGTTCTTTCAGGAGGGCGACAAAGGCGGGCGGCTGCTGCGAGCTGGGTTTCGCCAGGAGAGCTGATAACGCGTCGGGGGAAAGGGTATAGCCCTGTCCCTGCAGCTTCTCATAGACTTCCCGGGTGTTCTCCTGTTGACGGCGTAACAGATCCTGGGCCAGGTCATTCAAGGCGTCATGGGTGGGATCAAACCCCAAGCAGAGCAGATCAGTCAGCTCGCCCCGCCAGGTAGTGGTCATTTCAACGCCCACGAGCACAGGCACCTGTTTATCCCGCGCCAACTGCTGCATGGCAGCGACTGTATCCGTGCGATCGTGATCGGTAATCGCCGCCAGGCCAAACCGCTCACGCAGCAAATAGTCGAGCAATAGCTCCGGCATCCAGCGGCCATCACTGTAAAGGGTATGCAGGTGGAGATCAATCGCCGCATCGGCCGCGAGACTGAGGCCCTTCGTAGACAAGTTCACAAGAAAACCCCCTTTATGTCCGAACCAAATTCCACACATCCATCGCCCCCCAGCAGCAGGGGCTATCGCCTTGGCAGCAGACCCGAGTACCCCTCGGGCAGTTGCAGATGGCGTAGAACCTCCCAAGCATGGCATCTTTGTAGTAGTGGACACAATCAACCGGCATAGTTTGCTTTGACAGCACGGCGGATTCTCCCGCCACCTGCCTGGCGGCGAAACGTGTCACGCCAGATCTGCCAACAACGCCCGCGCTTCGATCAAGTCCGGCGTGTCGAACCCTTCCGTGAACCAACCGTACACCTCGGCCAGCGCGGCGCGGGCTTGCTCCCGGCGGCCCTGTTCAGCCCACAGCCTGGCCCGGCTGACCGTGGCGCGCAGCTCCCACCAGCGCATGCCGTAGCGCCGGGCCACGTCGATGGCAAGCTCGAAACAGTCGGCCGCAGCAGCCCGCTCGCCATATTGCAGCAGCAACTCTCCCAGGAGGCGGTGCGCTTCTGGCTCGTAGAGGCGCACGTTCGTCTTCTCGATCAGGCGCAGTGCCTCCTCCACCGCCGAGATCGCGGGCCCTGGCCGGCCGGCCAGGGCATAGCCATCAGCCAGGATCAACAGGAAGGATACGCGACCGACCTGAGGGCCGACCGCATGAAACGTTTCCAACCCGGCCCGCCCCCGCAGCAGGATGCCGTCTACCTGGCTTTCCTCGTCGCCGACCGGCTCTGTAGCCGCCTGTGCTTCGGTCTGTTGCCTGGCAGCCAACAGATCGCGTAGGCCATCCAGGAGCCCGGTCGTTTCACCTGTATGGGGCGGTACCTGGACAACGCGCACGAGCGGCGCCACGTCGCGGCCCAGTTGGGAGAGGATCGCGGCTGCCAGAAAATGGGCCAACGCCTGGCTCGGCGGGTGGATTATGCGCTGCGTCAGACGCGTCGCCACCTCCAGGTCGCGGCGCGCCTGGTCGGGGTAGCCCTGCAGCCAGAGGAGCGCGGCGCGCAGGATCGAGCTGAACACGCCCAGATCGACCTGGTACGGCCAGCCCGGCGGGCCAGGCAGCGCCTGGTCGTGGCCGGCCAGTGCCCGGTCCAGGTGCTCCCGCGCCAGCGCCATTTCGTTCGCAAGCAGGTAGGCGGTGCCCAGCACCCAATGGGCTAGGGCGATCTGCTGGACATCCTCCGCCACCCCGACCAGGTCGAGGATCTGCCGGCCCACCTCTACCGCCCGGCCGGTATTCGCCGACCAGGCTGCGGCGTAGGCGACCAGGGTTAAGGCCGTCGCCCGGTGTGGGCTGTCGGCCAGGGCGGGGTGCTGGCACAGGTGGTAGATCTGTTCGTGAGCCTGGATCTGTTCCGCCGAGCCAAATCCGCGCGTAAAGACGATGGGCGTGTTGAGGGCCAGGGACAATTCCATCTCGAGCCGCGCGCGCGCTGGTGAATCAGGGAGGGTGTACAGCAGCGCCAGGCCCTGGCGCAGGTGGGCGATCGCTTCCTCGGGCGCGGATAAGCGCATCGCCTCTTCTGCGGCACGCAGGTGGTATTCGGCGGCACGGAAGGGCTGGCCTGCGGCGGCAAAGTGTCGCGCGAGCTGGCCTGCCTGAAGCGCCAGCGCCGCCGGGTGTGGGGTAAACAACACCTCGATGGCCCGCCCCGTGGCCGCGTGCAGGCGTGCCCGCTCTACTCCGTCGAGCTGGCGGTAGACATAGTCCTGCACCAGGATGTGACGGAAACGGTAGTGAGACAGGGACTGGGGGCTGGAGGGTACATCCCCTGATGGGTGTGCTGCCTCCGGTGCCACCCACTCCAGCCCGGCGGCGCTCACCAGGCGATGCTGGCGGGCCAGCGGGCCGCTCAGTTGGCGCACGACCTCGGCGGCGTCGGCGCCCAGCGCGCGGGCTGCCACCTCGGCGACAAAGGTTTCCCCTTGCACGCTGGCCGCATCGAGCAGCGCCCTATCGCCGGCCGGCAGGGCGCTCATCTGCGCGGCCAGCACCGCTTCCACCTGGCCCGGCCAGTGGCTCCAGTCCAGATCCGGCCCTTCGATCCAGCGACCTGCCTCGTCGCGCACCAGGGCACCCCGGTCGCGCAAGCTGCGCAGCAGCTCGACGGCAAAGAGGGCGCGGCCGCCGGTGTGGCGGTAGAGCCGCTCGCGAAACGGCTCACCCAGGTGATTGGGCTCGGCGTCGAGCAGGGCATCGACAAAGCGACGGCCATCGGCCCGGTCCAGGTCCACGCCGGCCTCGCCCCAGGCCCGCCCAAACTCGTGGATCACCAGCGCCAGGGGGTGGGGCACCTGCCAGTCGTCCACCGGTTCGCCGGCGACGAGGTTTAAAGCAGAAGGCCGGTAGGCGCCGGCCAGCAGGATCGGGCTGCCTCCCAGCCGCCGGCCGAGGTGAAAGAGGAGCGCCGCCGTGCCGCCATCCGCCCAGTGCAGATCGTCCACCACCAGCAGCAGGGGCGCGTGCCGCGCCACGGCCGACAGCACAGCGGTGACCTGGGCAAACAGGTCCGCCTGCCGCTGGCCGGACAGGCCGCCGGTCCCCGGCGGCCGCCCGGCCAGCGCTTCCAGGCGTGCGTACCAGGCGGCATTCCGGGGAGCAAAGGCCTCGACGCGCTGCAACAGGGCCGTGCCGGGCACAAAGGTGTCGATCAGGTCGGGGCCGTGGTCGGCCAGCGCCCGGGCGGTGGTGGGCAGCAGCGCCCACAGGCGGCGCGCCTGCTCACCCGGGAGCAAGCCCGCCGCCCGCTGGCCCTCGACGTCGCCGGCCAGCGCCTGCACGATCTCGCGGAAGGGCAGGTAGGGATCGCCGGCCCCGGCGTGGGCGTTGCACCGGCCGCGCGCCACCACCAGCGCGCCGTGCGCTGCCACCGCCCGGGCCGCCAGCGCATCCAACAGCGCCGTCTTGCCGCTGCCCGCCTCGCCGGCGACGAGCACCGCGCGCCCCTGCCCCGCGAGGGCCATCCCCAGCCACTCCTCAAGCCGAGCGATCTCGGCCTCGCGCCCCACAAACCCACCGGGCGCACCCAGCGGACCTGCAGCAGCCGGGTGCTCCTTTTCCAGTCTCCAGCCCGGCAGTTTCCCGGCTTCTCCACCCCGGATACGCTCGTGGAGGGCAACCGTCTCTGCCGCGGGCTGTGCTTCCAGGTCGCGGTGCAGGAGGTCACGGAACACCTGGTATTGGGCCAGGGCTTCTCCATGTTTCCCGTCGAGGGCCAGCACCCACATCAACCGCTGGCATGCTTCGTCGTCGTAGGGGGCGAGCTGCAGGAGGTGGCGCAGGTGGGCCGCGGCCTGTGCATAGGTCCCGCGGTCCGCATAGTGCGCTGCCAGGTGGTAGAGGGCGACGGCGACCTGGCGCCTGATCTGCTCACGCTTGAGGAGCTGCCACTCTTCGAAGGAAATCGCGGCGCGCAAGAAAAAGCCATCGAGCAGGTCGCCTTTTACCAGGGCGAGCGCGCGCTCCAACGCCGCGGGCTCGGGTGTCCCGGCGACGAGGTTGGCAAAAGCTGCGGCGTCGACCCAGCAGTCGGCGGCCGGGTTTAGCTGAAGGGTGCCGGCAGTGACAAGGATCAGGGGCTCGGGGGCGTCGCGATCCTGTAAGAGGAGTCGCAGGTTGGAAAGCGCGTCGCGCAGGTTGGCAAGCGCCGCGCTCTCGGGAAGCTCGGGCCACAACAGCCCGGCGAGCGACTCGCGGGCGTGCGGCCGGTCGTGCTCCACCGCCAGGTAGGCGAGCAAGGCGCGGACCTTGTTCGACTTCAAAGCCGTGATGGGCACCCCGTCCAGCTCGGCCTGAAAGGGCCCCAGCACACAGAGTGATAGATGCGGCATATTGCTACTCCCGCGCCGAGTCGATCCGGTACAAGAATGATTATGGCAAACATTATACCACTTTTACACACGACGAGCAATTCGATCCCCAATACCTGTCACGTCTCGGGCGAATTTCTCTACGTTTTCTCTACGCCGGTATGTTATGATGGAGGACAGACCGTTGCAGAGTGAGGTGCGATGATGTGCCAGGAGGTGAACGAGCCGGGAGTATCGCGCGCAGGCGCACCCGCCAAGCCATACCTTGCCTATTTGTTACGCTTGTGGCAGGTAAACATGGAAGAAGGATCGGTGTGGCGCGCGTCGTTGGAGAGCGCGGATGGCACCGAGCGCCAGGCGTTCGGCGACCTGGCCTGCCTGTTCGCCTTTCTGGCGGCGCGCACGCGGCAGGAAGAAGGAATGGGCAGGTAGCACCCTGTGAACAGTAGGACTTACGCCAAGGCGCACAGACGCCAAGATGGGATGACGCATTCGAGGAGGAGTGAATGATGAAATCGACGAGACGCTTTTCACTGGCGGGTTTGGCAGCCCTCGTGCTGCTGGTCGGCCTGTTAGCGACCACCGGACTGGTGGGCGCCCAGGGCAGCGGCGGCGCGGTGCAAAGTGGCGCGCCAACCGTGGTCAGCTACCAGGGCCAGGTGGCGGTGGGCGGCGCGCCCTACAGCGGCGCCGGCTATTTCAAATTCGCCGTCGTCGACGGCGCGGGGATGACGACCTATTGGTCGAACGACGGCACGTCGAGCGGCGGGATCGAGCCGGGCAGCGCCGTGACGCTGACGGTGACGAGCGGCCTGTTCACCGTGCTGCTGGGCGACACGGACCTGGGCAACATGGACCCTCTGCCGGCCGCCGCCTTTGACGGCGCCGACCGGGCGCTGCGGGTCTGGTTCAGCCAGGCCGCCGGCGGCCCGTTC
>JAFGIA010000197.1 GCA_016929795.1 Anaerolineae bacterium | reverse complement strand
CTCGCCCAGGATGGTCTTGGTAATCACCGACTGGTCGCTGTAGCCGTTGCCACTCGCGTCGACTGTGGCGACTACCTGGGTGCCCTCCGGCAGGCACTCGTCGGGCGTGAGCACGACGTCAAAATCTTGCGCTTCACCGGCGAGCAAGGCGATCTGGGCCGGGCCGGTCAGCGTGCCGTTGCCACTGGGCACGGCATAGGCCAGGCTGAAGGTGCCGTCCGCGCCGGTCGCGTTCCGCAGGTTGAAGGTGTGCGTCTGGGGCAGTGCGGCGCAGCCCTCGACGTCGAGCTGGCCGGGCGTCAGGTAGAGGCCAGCCTGGCACGGGGGGATGGCCGCCTGGGGGTTGACGTACTCGTCGCAGGCGCTCTGGCCGGCCGGGGTGTACCCGTCGCTGCTGCAGGGCCAGTGAGGGGGACCGCCATAGACATCGCCGGCCCAGTACCAGGACTCGAGCGCGTCGGGCGCGCCGGTGCCAGAGACGACCTCGAAGCAGTAGTAGGCGACGCAGTCGTCGGTGGGCTGCTGGTTGCGGGTGTGGGCGATGTTGACCTCGTAGGGCGAGGTCTGGAACGACCAGGAGAAGGTTCCCCAGGTCGCGCCGCTGGTGCAGACCGGCGTGCCCTGGACGTAGACGCCGAGCACGGTCCAGTCGGCGGGGAAGCGCTGCCAGAGGTTGTAGACGTATTCATAGTCGTTGGTGAACGAATGGGCCTCGAAACAGAAGGTCTGGGTGGCGCCAGATACGTAACAGACGTCACCGCCGACCGAGGGGTCGAAGGCGACGAAGGAGCCACTCAGCGACTCGATGCCGCTGCCACCCGGCCGGGCCGGTTTGGCCGGGGCGGCCGGGGCGGTGCCCGTAGAGGCCGGGGGCTCACGCTCCGGCTCCGGGGGCGCGACGGCGGCGGCGGTCGGCAGGACGCTGACCAGCAGGGCCGCCAGGACGAGCAGACTGAAGAGATTTTTGGCGTTCATTTGCCCTCCCTTGGCAAAAGCGCTCCGAACAAATCGGTGCGAACAATGCTGTCCCATAGACTGGATCGACACTTTGGGTTTGTTGGATAGAGTTCACCTCCTTTCTCCCTCCTCTGTCCCCGGCAAGAGAGATGCGGGCAAGATGGAAGGCCAGAGCACGCCCGCAGGGTGATGCTGGCGGCCACGACCTGCGGCCAGATGCCAAAAACCGGAATCCACTCGCGCCTCAGGCGCGAGTGGATTCCGGTCTCGCACAGATGCTCCTCCCTGGCCGGAAAACCGACACGCTGTGCCAGTTTGCGGTGGTTATGCTGCACTGCTCGCCTCCCTTACCCTATACCCTGTGTGGCGCGTTCACCGCAGCCGTGACCATACATGGTGTCACGCTGTCTTGTTGTTCCAGGGCGTACAAGGACAAGGATTCCCTCCCCCCATGGCTGTGCGAAGGAGGTTTGGGCCCGGTGGTCTAGATGGTGGTACCAGCATCACGCTCTATTCTACCATAGCTCGGATCGCGTGTCAAGGCTCATGGGGAGTTTCAGGAGCTCTTCCATGCTTGCTGTCGTTGCCCATCGATGCTATAATCGACCCGGTTCTATGGCCAGGGCGATAAGCGATTGGCTGATTTCTTCTCATGCGGAGGGAGTGTGGGCGAGGCAGGCCGCTTCGAAGGGCTCATCTTTGACTTTAACGGCGTGCTCTGGTGGGACGGGGCGTTGCAGGAGCGCGCGTGGCAGCGCTTTGCCCGCCGCCTGCGGGGCAGCCCCCTCTCTGATGCCGAGATGGCCTGCCACGTGCACGGTCGCCACAACCGCCACACACTTTCCTACCTGCTCGGCCGGCCCGTGGGCGAGGAAGAGGCGGAGCGCCTGGGCGAGGAAAAAGAAGTGATCTATCGCGCCCTGTGCCTGGAGCAGGGAGAGGCCTTTTGCCTGTCGCCCGGTGCCCGGCCACTCCTCGATTTTCTCGCTGCCGGCGGCATCCCCCGGACCATTGCGACCGCGTCTGGCGCGGGCAATGTCGACTTTTTTGTCGCCCAGCTCGACCTGGGGCGGTGGTTCGATCTGAGCCTTGTCGTCTATGACGACGGCACCCGCCCTGGCAAGCCCGCGCCCGACACCTACCTCGAGGCGGCTCGCCGGTTGGCCTTGCCCCCGGCCCGCTGCGTCGTAGTCGAGGATTCACGCTCGGGGATCGAGGCGGCACAGGCAGCCGGGATCGGGTGCGTGGTAGGACTCGGGCCAGCGCCGCTGGCAGGCACCGACCTGACGATCCCTGCCCTCGAGGCCTTTCCTCTGTCGGTCCTTCTCGCACCGGCTGTTTGACACACAGTGTGCCCGCTGTTATAATCCTCCCAACTCTGCCACTGTGGCTCGCCTGGGGAAAAAATGACCAAAGTCTGGCGATTGCTCGATACGGCCCCTTCATCTGCCGCGTGGAACATGGCTCTCGATGAGGTCGTGCTCACCGCACATGGACAGGGGCATGCCCCTTCTACGTTGCGCTTTCTCCAATTTGATCCTCACTGCGCCCTGGTGGGATATCACCAAGCGGTGGAACAGGAAATACGCGTCGACTATTGCCGCGAGCACGGCATCGACATCAATCGCCGCCTTACTGGTGGCGGTGGCCTGTACTGGGACCCCTCGGCCCTGGGCTGGGAGATCTATGCCCCGCAGGGCCACCCCGGCATCGCCTCGCAGGTGGAGGCCATGTACGAACAGCTCTGCAACGCCGCCGTGTATGGCCTGGCGCGGCTTGGGGTGGAGGCCAGCTTCCGCCCCAAGAACGATATCGAGGTCAATGGCCGCAAGATCTCGGGTACAGGCGGGACGGCGATGGGGGCGTCGTTCATGTTCCAGGGTTCGTTGCTGATCGACTATGACGTGGACACGATGCTGCGGGCGCTGCGTATCCCTACCGAAAAGCTGCGCGACAAAGAGATCGACTCGGTCAAAGAGCGCGTCACGTGCCTGAAGTGGGAGCTGGGGCAGGTGCCACCGCTGGCCAAGATCAAGGCGGCGTTGGTGGAGGGCTTTGCCCACGTACTCGGGGTCGAGTTCCAGGCAGCGGGGCTGACGGCGGCCGAAGAGGTGCTGCTCGCGGCGCGGCTGCCCTTTTTCGAGTCTGACGAGTGGGTGTATGGCCCACGCCGCTCGCTCGACCATCGCCGCGAGCTGCGCGCTCTCTATAAAAGTCCCGGAGGCCTGGTGCGGGTGGCGCTCGTGGTCGACGAAGGGGCGCGGCGCATCACCAGCGCGCTGATCACCGGCGACTTTTTCGCCTATCCCAAGCGGGCCATCTTTGACCTGGAGGCGGCGCTAAAGAACGCGCCCGCCCGGCTGCCAGTGATCGAGCAGATTGTGCACAACTTCTGGCGGGAAAGCAACGTGCAGATTCCAGGCGTGACGCCTGACGACGTCCTGCACTCGATCCGCCAGGCGCTCGACAAGCTGGTCTACGTCGAGCACGATATCCACCCCGACGAGGTGAACTATATCTATACTGTGGTCCGGCCCCTGTCTGAAGTGCGCGAGTGCCAGACCCTGCTGCTGCCCTACTGCGCCAAGTTGCCCGACTGCTATCTGCGCTACGAGCACGGCTGTGATCAGTGCGGCACGTGCTGCATTGGAGATGCCTTTGCCCTGGCCGAGCGGTATGGCTTGAGACCGATCAGCATCCAGAGCTATGAAGACCTGGAAGTCACGCTGGAGCGGCTGCGCGATGAGGGTGAGCCTGCCTTTGTCGGGAGCTGCTGCGAAGCATTTTATGCCAAGCACCGCGACGACTTGGAGCGGATCGGGCTGCCGGGCATCCTGGTAGATGTCGACAGCTCGACTTGCTACGACCTGGGCAAGGAGGACGACGCCTACGCCGGGCGTTTCGAGAACCAGACCCACCTGAAGATGGATCTGCTAGAGCGGGTAGTGCGCCGGGTGAGTGCCAATGGCAGGCAGGCGTGAGCGACGTCGAGTTCTTTGACGTCGTGGTGGTCGGCGCAGGACCAGCCGGCTGCTGCGCTGCCCGGCAGGCCGCCCTGGGGGGCGTGCGTGTGCTCTTGGTGGAGCGGCGGCGCCAGATCGGACTGCCGGTGCAGTGCGCCGAGTTTGTGCCGTGGCAGTTGGCCCAGGCCGTGCCCATCCCGGCCGCGTGCATTGCGCAAGAGATCCAGCACATGCGCACCACCCTGCCGAACGGCGAGAGGGTCGACAGGCCCTTTCGCGGCTATGTGCTCGAGCGCGCGCTCTTTGACAGGCACCTGGCCGTGCTGGCCCATCGCGCCGGGGCCGAGCTGCGCGTGGGGTGGCGCGCCGTCGAGTGGGATGGGCACGAGGTGCTCCTGCGCCGCGGCCGCCGCGAGGCAGGGGTGAGGGCGCAGGTGGTCGTCGGTGCCGACGGCCCCTACTCGACGGTCGGCGGCTGGGTGGGGCAGCGTCAATCGCACTTTGTGCACGCGGCCCAGGTGGAGGTTGTGCTGCCTGCACCCCGCGCGTGCACCGAAGTCTATTTCGATCCGGGCTATCCAGGCGGGTACGGTTGGCTCTTTCCAAAAGGCGACACGGCCAACGTGGGGGTGGCCGTCAACCTGGAGATGGGCGGGCGGCCTGGCGACGCCCTGGCCTGCCTCCTCGACCGGCTCGGCTTCTCGGCCGCCGATGCAGCCGGCCGCTCCGGCGGGGCCATCCCCACAGGCGGCACCGTGGCGTGCGTGCAGGTCGGCCAGGTCCTCCTAGCTGGGGATGCGGCGGGATTGACCCACCCGGTGACGGGTGGGGGGATCGCGCCGGCCGTGCTGAGCGGGCAGACGGCGGGAGAGGCCGCGGCGCGCGCGGTGAAGGGCGAGGGGGCTGCCGGCCTGGCATCTCACGCCCGCGAATGGCTCGATACCCGGGCGGCGCCTATGCGCCAGGCGCTGGCGAACAGGCAGTACCTCGACGGGCGCTGGACGGCGGATGGGGAGGCCTTGAGCGCCGCCGTCGCCGAGACGTGGATCGCCTTTCGGGCTTATGGACGGCCCAAGGCCTGACTCATAAGGAGGAATAGGATGTTCAGTCCCGAGTATGTGCAAACGAGCATGGCGGCTGCCAAGTCGCTCGGCTACTATCCCAACACCTTTCGCCGCAACTCTTTTTTGCGCGGCCTGAACCTGCTTCTCACCTACGAAGAGCGATGCACCGGGCGGTGCGCCTATTGTGGGCTGAACAGCGTGCGCGATGTCGCCGGTGCTGAAGCAGACCGCACCTTTATCCGCGTGCGCTGGCCCACCTACGCCGTGAGCGATATTATCGCCCGGCTGAAAGAGGATGGCGGTCAGCTACAGCGCGTGTGCGTGGGCATGATCACCCATCCCCGCGCCTTTGACGATATGAACGCCATCATTCACCGCTTTCATACCGAGACGGCGCGCCCTGTCTCGGCCCTGATCTCGCCGACGGTGATTCGTGATCCGAGACGGCTGGTTGAGAGCCGGGAGGCGGGGGCCGACATTGCCACGGTGGCCATTGATGCCGCCACGCCCGAGATTTTCGAGCGCACCCGCGGGCGCGAGGTGCGCGGGCCGCACCGCTGGGAGCAGTTCTGGGAGATGCTGGCAGGCGCAGCCGAGATATTTGGCCGGGGGCACGTCGGCGTGCACCTCATCGTAGGCCTGGGCGAGACGGAGCAAGAGATGGTGGCCACGGCACAGCGTGCGCATGACGTGGGCGCCACCACGCACCTCTTTAGCTTTTTCCCCGAGGCGGGCACGAGTCTCCAAGACCTCCGCCAGCCGAGCTATGGTCAATACCGCCGCGTCCAATTGGCCCGCTACATCATCGATCGCGACCTGGGACGCTGCGAGGCGATGGCCTTTGACGGCGCGGGGCGGATCGTCGACTATGGCGTGGCCGAAGAGGTGTTGGAAGAATGCATCCGGTTCGGCGAGCCGTTCATGACCTCCGGCTGCCCTGGCAGCAACGGCCGCACCGCCTGCAACCGGCCCTTTGGCAATGAGCGTCCAGGCCGACCGATCCGCAACTATGCCTTCGAGCCTGACGTCGAGGACGTTGCCCTGATCCGTTACCAGTTGCGGGACTATGATGGTTTTGGAGACGGCCAGTCCTGAGGCCCTGTTCGCCCTGCCCTGGCCCGAGCTTCAGGCGCGGGCATGGCAGACGCGGCTCGATCTCTTTCCGCCGCGCCTGGGCCTGGCCGTGCCTGGCGCGCGCCGCTATGCTACCGAGGACTATGCCAACGAGCCCCATCGTTTTGCGGCGGTGAGTCTCACGGGCACGGCCTGTGCCCTCGACTGCGCGCACTGTGGCCGCCAACTATTGGAGACGATGTTTCCTGCGACCACACCGGGGGCGCTGCTGGCGCTGGCACACAACCTCCAGGCTGGTGGGTGCCGGGGAATGCTCATTAGCGGTGGGGCCGATGGGACTGGAGCCGTCCCCCTGCGGGCACACCTGGAAGCGATCGCCGCGATCAAGCGCCTCGGGCTCGAGGTCATTGTCCACACTGGCATGTTGGACGCGGCGACAGCTCGTGCGCTGGCTGACACCGGCATAGACCAGGCCCTCTTTGACGTGATCGGCGACGAGCAGACGATCCGCGATGTCTATGGCCTGCCTTACACGCCAGCCGACTATGAGCAGGGGCTGGCTCTGCTGCGAGAGGCTGGACTGGCCGTGGCGCCGCACATCGTCGCCGGGCTCCACTTTGGCCAGTTCCGCGGTGAGCTGGCCGCCCTGGAGATTGTGCGGCGGGTGGGTGCCGAGGTGCTCGTCATCGTCGCCCTGCGTCCCCTGCCGGGCACCCGCATGGCGGCGACGGTGCCTCCGGCCGCCGGGCTGGTGGGGCGGCTCGTTGCCGTGGCGCGCCTGCTGATGCCTGGCACACCGCTCACGCTCGGCTGTGCCCGCCCGGCAGGGGTTGTGGGCAAGGCGATGGAGGAGCTGGCCGTGCGCGCCGGGGCCAACGTCGTGGCCTACCCCCACCCGGATACGGTGCGCCTGGCTGCTGAGCTGGGCCTGGAAAGTGGCTTTCAGGAGGCGTGTTGCACCCTCGCGGTCCCGGGCAGCGATCGATCCCCTTGGCCACCGGGTGATCGCCCGTCTGGCTGCTGTCGATAGCCTACCTGTTCACCGCCTGCCCCACGCCTGGCGTAGCATGCGCAGCGCATTCCCGCCCCAGATCTTGCCGATCTTTTCCTCGTTCCACCCCTCTGCGATCAGCCTTTGGGTCAGCCGGCCCAGCTCGCTTGCGTCGCATAGATCGTCCGGCGGGTCGGTAAAGCCGTCAAAATCAGTGCCGATGCCGACGTGGTCGAGGCCAGCCACTTTGCCAAAGTGGTCGAGCGTGCGCATCACAAAGTTGAGGCCGCGCTTGGTCTCGTGCGGCATCAGCCAGTAGTTCATCAGGATCACGCCCACCACGCCGCCTCCGTTGGCGATCTGTTTCAACTCCCAGTCCTGCAGGTTGTACGGGCTGGGGTTGATCTCGTACGCGCCCACGTGCGAGGCGAGGAGCGGCGCGCGGGTGCCGACGATATCATAGATCCGCCGGCGCGCTGGCGGCGTACAGTGCGCGATGTCCAGGATCATGCCCATCTCTACCATTCTTT
Organism: Anaerolineae bacterium; assembly: GCA_016929795.1. The sequence goes on along the minus strand of JAFGIA010000197.1, from coordinate 10,208 downwards.
CCACCACCTGCTCGCCAAAAGGGGTCAGCCCCAGGGTCAGGTCGCGGTCGCCACGGAAGCAGCCAAACTTTTGCACGCTCTCGGGGTAGGGGAAGCAGGGATGCACCGCCTCGTTGGCGTAAAAGTGGGCCAGGGTGAGGTAGGCCACGCCCCGGTCAAAGAGGCGGCTGAGGTTGTCGAGGTTTCCGTCGAGGCTGTGCCCCCCCTCGATGTTGTGGATGATGGCAATCGGCCTGTCGCCGTCGGTGGCAAGCAACCGATCCAGCTCGCCCACCGACTTGACCATCTGCCCCATCGGCTTGCCCGTCTCCGGGTCGATGGCCTCGCGCACCTGCTTCTCCATCGTGTCGAGCATGGTCATCGTCACGTCGAACGATGCTTTTGAGAAGAGGCGTTTCCAGGTGCCTGGCATCAGCAAGCGGAGCAGCCTCAAATAGACGCACTCTCTGTAGATGCCCTTCTCTGGTGCGTACACTGTCGACAGGAGCACGTCGACGCCCCCTTTTTTCAGCGACACAAAGTCGGTGCGCACACTAAACGGGTCGAAGGCACGACTCGCCCTCAGGCGCCGGGTAAGTGCCCGCTTGAAAAGGGATGTTTTGAGTGAGGGATGTGCGTGGAGATCGACGATGGTCGCCCCATCGTGAACCTGCTTCCAATATGGATCGATCTGTACCGCCATCGGATCACCTCCCTACCAGGTGCTATTCCCAGGTAATTCTCTCTTCCACCCACCCTTGCAGTTCGTGAGGGGCTGCGCCTGCCACCGGGCCTTCCAGAGGGCCGCCGATGGGGAAGAGACGGCGCAGGTCGCTGCCGTCGGCGCGCACTCCCCACACGGCCCACGCCCCGTCGCGATCTGACACAAACGCCAGCCATGATCCGTCGGGCGACCACGTGGGCAGCCCGTCGTTGCCTGCATAGTCCGTCACGCGCACGAGGTTGCTGCCGTCTGCGGCGGCGATGTATACTTCCCAGTCGCCGTCGCGCCTTGACATAAACGCGATGTGCTGCCCGTCAGGCGACGCCTCAGCGTTCGATTCTGTCGTGCCCGCAACCACCTGGCGTGGTGCAGCGCCGTCGGCGCTCATCAGCAGGATGCCACACGCATTGCCCAGGCACCCGGTGTAGAGGATCTTGCCGTTGGGCGTCCAGGCAGGCGACTTGCCGCGGACTGTGTCGCCTTCCCGTTCCAGCACGCGAACCTCGGTACCAAAGGCGCGATAGATGCGCGCCTCGCGGTCTGCCTCCTGGCGCGAGTGATAGACATAATGCTCTCCCTGTGCGTCGACGCTGGGACGCGCTGCTTCGATCTGCTCTGTGATGCGCCACACGCGCTGTCCGCGGCTGTCGATCACAAACAGCCCCTTGTTCTCTGTGTCCCACGATCGAACGACGAGGCGCTGCCCGCCCGGCAGAAAATCAGGCTGGCTGGCCTGCATCGCCACCCGGGTACATGGTTCGCCGTCGGCCTGGCACTGGTACACGTCATAGGTACGCCGCGCTGTGTCGAATCGTGGGAACGCGATCCACCCTGCCAGTTCGGGCTCGTCTGTAGCCGCCGCAACTTGGGTGGCCGTCGGCGTCGCGGTGGAAGTGGGGGTGGCCGTGGCGATGGGGGCCATCTGGGTGCCTGTCGCGCGCGGCGTGTGGGTCGGCCGTGGCGAGGCGGTTGGAGAGGGGGTGGCGGATGGTCGGGGGCGGGTGGCCGTCGGCGGTGCGGTGGCAGCGCGCGTGGCTGCCACTGCGGTCGGCTGTGGGGGTGTGGCAGTGTCTGTCGCCGTCGTCCGCCCGATGAGGGCTGCGGGCCAGCCATGATCCCCAGAAATGCCGCCGAATGCTGCCCACGCGGCGCCTGCTGCGAGCAACAAGATGAGGGCTGCGGCCGCCCACGGCCACCACCGGCGCCGGGGCCTGTCGGCCTGCGCCAGCGGCGCGCGTTCCACCGTCGCGCCCACGACCGCTGCTCCCGGCTTTTCCTCTTCCTCCTCAATGCTTTCCTGTGTAGGAAACTCGCCCGCGTCGCTGCCGCCTGGCACCTGCATCCTCTCGCGCCGCTCTGCCTGGGTGCGCAGCGCTGCCACATCTTTGTAACCGGGAGCCATCTCTTCAATTTTGGCGATCTCGTCAATCGCCATCTGCCAGCGCCCGCCCTCTACCGCGCGGTGGGCGTGGCGGTAGAGCGCGGCCAGCCTGATCTGGTGTCCCACCTGGCTCAGTTGCTCGCTCACATCCCTGTATTCGGGGTCGATCTTGAGCACCCGGCTGAACAGGTCGATTGCCTCGTGCCACCGCTCGCCTGCCATCGCCTGGCGGGCTCGCTCGTACAGCGCCTCGGCTGTCTCGGTTGGCGGCGGTGCGATGATCGTGTCGGGCAGCTCCTCGCCCGCCAACACGGCCTCGATCGCCTCGATCACCTCCGCAGGCGTCTGAAAGCGATCCTCGCGCCGTTTTGCCAGCATGCGATCGACCAGGCGCACCACCGGCTCTGGCACTTCCGGCCGCACCTCGCCCAGGTTGGGCGGCGGTGCCGCGATGTGCTGGTTCACAATCGCCCACGGCGTCTCGCCCTGGAAGGGGAGATCGCCGCTCAACATCCGGTAGAGCACGACGCCGAGCGAATAAATATCCGCGCGTACGTCCACGGTCTGTCCCGTCGCCTGCTCGGGAGCCACATAGTTGGGCGAGCCGACGAACCCCGAAAGTGTCAGCTCGGGCGACGTACGCGCGCGGGCAATGCCGAAATCGAGCACGCGCACGGTGCCATCGCGCAGCACCATAATGTTCGATGGCTTGATGTCGCGGTGCACGATCTCGTGGTGGTGGGCGTGGTCAAGGGCAAGCGCGACCTGGCGCGCCAGGTAAAGAGCACGCTGCCATTCCAGCGCACCTTCCTCTGTCAGGATCTCGCCCAGGTCGCGCGCTGGCACATACTCCATCACCAGATAGTGCGTGTCGCGATCGGCACCATAGTCGAGCACGCGCACGACGTTCGGCTGCGGCGCAGACTGTGACAGGGCCATCGATAGCTTGGCCTCGCGGATAAAGCGCTGCAAAAAGCCCAGGTCCTGGCTGTGCTGTGGGTAGAGGACCTTGATCGCCACCCTGCCGCCTTCTACCTGGTCCTCCGCGAGGTACACCCACGCCATCCCGCCACTGCCCAGCTCGGCAATGATTTTGTAACGATTGCTCAGTGTGCGTCCGATCATCTATGTCACCCTTGCTCATGGTTTCCCTTGCTGCCCGCGGGCGTCACTTCTCTCTGACCCCGCTTGCGGCGTGGAACAGCTCTTCCCTAACGTGCGGGGTGCACCGACAGGTATTGGTGCAAGATCTGTGCCGCCTCGCCCTGGATCTGGTAGCTGTCCCACTCTTCAAACGCCGTCATTGCAAAAATCGCGGCCCCGGCTACATAACTGTCGAGCTGTAGCTCGTGGTCGTACCAGGCGAGCTGTTCGATATAATTGCCCGCGCTGTCGGGCCCCATGCCGAGCTCGGCCCAGTATGGGCCAAAGTGCTTCCAGCCCTTGCCTGGCGGTCCCGGCCGGTTCTGCACCAGCCCGTCGATGCCACATTCGCCGAGGATGAGCGGCAGGTCGAGGCCCCACGGCTGTACGAACTGGCGGTATACCTTCCTGTAGCGCAGCGTCAGCCATCCCTCGTCGCCCGCCCGGGCCTCGAAGGTCAGCGGCGGCACATTGGTGTGGTACCACATCGTCGGGGCTGAATACTCGTGCAGGCCGAGATAGCCGTCGTGCGCCGCTGCCGCCTCGAGCGCCGGACGGAACGCAGGCCACCACTCGATCGGCGGCTGGCCTGTGCCAAAGTTGCCCACCACGGCACGCTGCCCCTCCGCCGCCAGCAGCCGCACCCGCTCTGCCTCCACCTCGGCCAGGCGGCGCATCTGCTCCGCGTCGCCGGGCACCGGTTCATTGAATCCTTCCCACCCATCCACCAGCCCCCGGCGCGCGTCGTCCAGCGCAAGGGGCCGCACCGCGTCGACTGCACGGCGTGCTTCTGCGAGCGGGTCAGCGGTGGCCAGGTTTATCTGTCCCAGCGTCATCCGGCCCACGATCAGCGTCTGTGGTGAGCGCGATCGCACCTCTGATAAAAAGTTCGGGTCGAACTCGAGCGTCTTGAGCACAGCCACGTTCCCCGTGTCGATCAGCTCCATGACTTGTGGGTGGTACCAGGCTACAAATAACCCCAACCGGGTGGGTGCGCCTGGCGGGAAAGGGGTGGGCGGGGGCGTGGGCGTCGGCGTGTCTGTGGGCGTCGCTGCCGGCACCGTGTCTGTGGGCGCGCTGCCCACCGTAGGCGTGGGCGTGGGCGTGGGCTGCAGGGGGGAGTGGAGCGGCGAGTAGAACGTGCCGCCGTGTGTTGTGGGCGATGGCGTGCCTGTCGGTGTGGCGCTCGCGGTGGCGGTGGGAGTGTGGGCAGGGCGCTCGGGTAGGGAGGTTGCCGGGTCGCCCGTTGGTGGCTGCCCCGTGTCACATGCTGCCACCAGGGCCGTCATCCCGGCTGCTCCCGCCCACTGCAGAAAGCGCCGGCGGTGCATTGGCTTGGTGTCGATCATGCGCCTATTGTACCCGAGGAGGGGGCAGGTGACAAATCTGGCCCTTGCTCGACACAAGAGCCAGCGATGTGAGCATATCACGCTCCCTTGCGCTTTCGGCCACTATGTGATAGAATGAACGATGTGGCAACTGTTCTTTCTCCTTGCCATGTCAACGTCGAGCGCGGCGCCAGGTTCGCCAGCGTCGATAGTTGGAGAAGTTCTATGGAGCTGGATCAAGAGGCACTGGAAGCCAAGGAGATGGATTCGCTCTGGCACAACGCCGAGCGCCTGGCCATCCTCCACGAGATCGATCAATCGATCCTCGGAGCACGTTTGCCTGAAACCATCGCCCTGGCAGCGATTGGCCGCCTCAAGCGCCTGGTGCCCTACCATCGCGCGCTCGTCCTTGCCGTCGACGAGGAAGGGGTGCTCCGTTTGCTCGCTTCCCAGTCGTCCATCGACATAGCCCCGTCGCTCGAGCCCGATCTTTACCGCGAGCTGCTCGACGAGCCCAACCTGGCGGATGGGCGCATTTATGGTATGGAGAATACGGACGTGCTCCAGGCGCGCTCGCGGCTGCAACATGCTCTGCACGCTGCAGGCATCCGCGCGTACGTCGTCGTGCCTCTCTGGTCTCAGGATGGCCTGGCGGGGACCTTGAACCTGGAGTCGACGGTGCCCCGTGCTTTTACCGAGGATCAGATCAACATTGCGCGCGAGGTAGCAACATCGCTTGCCGTCGCCATCCGCCAGGCGCGTCTGTATGCCCGCCTCCAGAAAGAGCTGGAAGAGCGCGTGCAAGCCGAGGCGACCCTGCAACGGCGTACCGCGGCCCTGGAGGCGCACAATGCTGAGCTCGACGCCTTTGCTCACACCGTCGCACACGACTTGAAGAATCCGGTGTTTGCTGTTTTGGGCTATGCGCAGCTCCTCAGGAGCCGGCGCGATAGCCTGACCCACGAGGTGCAGGACCACTACCTGGACGTGATTGCCATCAACGCGCGCAAGATGAATACGATCATCGACGAGCTCTTGTTGCTGGCCAACGTACGGGCGCGCGGCGATGTCAAAACCGGGCCGCTTGACATGGCCGGGATCGTGGGCGAGGCGGTGGAACGATTGCAGCACCTGGTCGATGAGGTGCATGGCCGTATCGTCATTCCCAACTCCTGGCCGGTGGCCCATGGCCACGCCCCCTGGGTGGAGGAAGTGTGGGTGAACTATATCAGCAATGCGCTCAAGTATGGAGGGGAACCGCCCTGTGTCGAGCTGGGTTGCGTTCTGGATGGCCAACCGCCATGGCGCACAGCCGCCCGGAGCGAACCCGCGATCGACAAGCTCGACACCGATTCCCTGATGACAGATGCCATTTTCTGGGTGCGCGACAATGGTCCCGGCTTGAAGCCTGAGGAGTGTGCCAGCCTCTTCACCCCCTTTGAGCGTCTGCACCAGGTGCACGGCGAGGGCCATGGCCTGGGCCTGTCGATCGTCCAGCGCATCGTCCAAAAGCTCGGCGGCACGGTTGGCGTGCAAAGCGACGGCGTGCCGGGCAGGGGCTGCACCTTCTACTTTACTCTCCCCTCTGGCCCCAAACGTGAAACGTGAGGCGTGAATCCAAGTTCACGCCTCACGTTTCACGTGCCACGGCGCTGGCTACTCTGGCAGCCGGTACTCGATGGCCCCCTGTCGTTCTTGATCGTCGAGGATGAAGGTCAACGCCGTCAAATAGACCTGGCATTCATAGCAGTGGCGGCCATTCTCGCCCCCCTGCCGCGCCAATTCCCAGCACGGCATCGTCCAGTCGTGGGGGGCGCGGCACGTATTGCGCGCCTTGTCGTCGCAGCCCATGATTTCCCAGCATGGAATGCGTGCCAGCAGGCGACGTAGCCCCTCCTGGTTCAGCCCCTGCTCGTGCAGCAGGTAGCGAATACTGCTGATCCATTCTAGATCGTGGGGGGAATAGAACCGGCGATTGTTCTTGCGCGCTGGACGGAGCAGGCCGCCATCCTCATATAGCCTCAACGTGCGGGGGTGCACACCGAGGATCTCGGCTGCGGTACCGATGGTATATACAGGGCGATTCTTCTCCAGCATAGTTGGGCTCCTCTTTGTAAGCATCTTTGCTTCGCCGTCTTCTTCGCGGCTTGCAGCAGCGTGCGCGGCAACCTAGCGTCACAGCGGAGAAGCGTTGTAATCATCATTATAACATGCCCCCTGTCGCTTGTCAATTGAATTGACAGGAGTTGTGCACAATCTCCATACCAAAAGAGCGGTGACCCAGATTGAGGTCACCGCTCTCCAATTCCCCACTCCCCTACTTTTCTACTTCTCCTGCTGGTACCTCTTTGTCCTCTCTGGCCGGCGACGCCGGCTTGCACGCGTCGCCCATTCAGGTCGACACGCCCAGCCGTGGCAGCACGAAACGCATTATCACAAACCAGCCACCGATAAAGAGCGCGCCAAGCAGCAGGTCACCGAATTGACCAAGCGTCTCCATCTTTTCCTCCTCTATCGAGAGCCCACGGCGCTCAGTGCCGGAGCCCTCAGGTGCCGCCGGGGCTACACGCCGCGGCGGCGGCTGCCGCCGCGGCTGCTCCCCCGCCGCCCGGCCCGCTCGTCGCAAACGCCGACCAGCCCTTCTTCACGTGTACACTCCCACACTGCGGACACTTGATCTCGGGTTGGGCTGTCATCGATCGCACAAACTTTTCAAATTCCTTGTCACATTCCTGGCATGTGTATTCATAGATCGGCATCTTTTCACCTCTCAAGCAACTCGATTTCGACCTTGATCTGGTCCACATCGAGGCGCCCAACCTGATAATGCACCATCTCGCCCGCTCTGTCAAAGAGCAAGAAGGTCGGGACGCCGCGCACGCTGTAGCGCCCGGCCAACTGCCGCCCCACTCCACTGAGCACGCTCAGGCGCAGCACGCGCATCTCACCTGCCAAGTCTCGCTCTAGCCTGTCGACGACAGGCTTGGCCAACAGGCACGCGCTTCAGGTGTTGGAGTAAAACTCGACCAGCGTTGGCTGACCGCTCGCCAGCAGCGCATCCACCTCGGCGACTGACTCGACGGCACTGCCCGTCGTGCGCAGTGAAAAAAACGCGACGGCGATGGCCCCCACCACCAATAGGGGCAGCCAGTTCTCACGCGCTACTTTCTTGACTCTTTCCATTCGCCCTCCACCAGGGGCTCTTAATTCTCCATCACTGCCAAAAGTCGTTCTTCGAGCGCCTTGCGCGGTGCATAGCCCACCACGCGGTCCACTTCCTGCCCATCTTTGAAAAGAATGAGCGTTGGAATGCCCATGATCCCCAGCCGCCCTGCCACTTGCTGGTTCTCGTCGGTGTTGATCTTGGCTACCATCACGCGTCCGTCATAATCGCGCGCCAGTGCCTCCACCACCGGTGCCACCATGCGGCATGGCCCACACCATGGTGCCCAAAAGTCAACCATCACCGGTACCGGCGCGCCCAGCACCACTTTTTCGAATGTCTCGTCGGTGACGTGCAGCGGCTCGGCCCCCGGCGCGCCTTGAACGCCAATGCCTGTCCCTGCTGTGGCCTCTGTTTCTGCTTCCTTCTTCCCCAACATGGTCTTGACGAAATCGAGCATCTCTTTCCTCTTCTTTTCCGGCCTGCCAACCGGGCCCCGCCGGGTCCTTGTGTCGTTGACAAAAAGCCTGTATCGTGTTATGATTGTCCTGTGACAGGATACCCACCAGGGGTATCTGAATCAAGTATATCAAAACGAGGCCAAGATGTCAAATAAGCAACGGCACGAGGATCGGGCGGCGGGCCCTCAAGAGCGGATCGCCAGACTGGAACACGAGATCGAGCAGCTCAAAGCACGCCTGCCCAAACACTCGACGCCACCCGCGATGATCATCGAGCTTGAGGAGCTGGAGGACGAGCTCGAAGCGCTGCACGCTGCGCTCCGCACGGCACCAAGCGCCGGGGTGAAGCGTGGACAGGAGTGACGCGGGCACTTTTGACCGGATTGCTTCTCCCTACGATCGCGGCATGGCGCCTCTTGAGAAACTCTGGCTGCGGCGCTTGAGGGCGCGCTTGCTGCCGTGGGCGCGGGGGCAGGTGTTGGAAGTGGGGGTTGGCACGGGAGTGAACCTGCCCCTCTACCCTGCCGGTGTGTGCGTGACCGCCATCGACGAGAGTCCTGAAATGCTCTCCGTTGCCCAACAGCGCGCCCGTGCCCTTGCAGCGCAATCCCCCCCGGAGCGATACCCGGGACGGGTGTGCAATCGGGAGGATGGCGACACAAATGGCCGCGTGCATCTGGCGCGTATGGATGCCGAGCGCCTTGCCTTTCCCGATGGCGCCTTTGACACCGTCGTCACGAGCTTGATGCTGTGCAGTGTCATCGACCCGCAGCGCGCACTGGGCGAGCTGCGGCGTGTCCTCTCTGCCCCTGGTGGGCGCCTGCTCCTCCTCGAGCATATGCGCCCCTCGAACTCTCTCTTTGCCCTGCTTGTCGACCTGGCGAACGTGCCCTGGTACGCCTTTAATCGTCGCTGCCACCTCAACCGGCGCACGCAGGAGGCTGTCGCCGCCGCCGGTTTTTCTGTCGAGCATGTCGAAGGCGCAGCCGGTGGTTTCCTGCGCCTGATCATCGCCACCAGGATGGATGTTGGAAACTAAAAACTGGGCTGCATTCCTTGCAGCCCAGCGAATAGCCAATATCGGATTTCGTAACTTTTTTCCCTAGGCGCGATGATCCCTCAGCGTGCGCTCGATGATATCATCCTGCTCGTAGCGACGGCGCTTGGATTTGGGCTTGCGGCGGCGGCGATCCTCCTTGCCTGTCGGCAGGTCGATCCCTTGCTCTTCCATCGCCTCGCGCAGCGCGATCTCCATGGCTGTGGGCATGTCTTCGATCTCATCCTCTTGCCAGCCATGGTCGTCGCCCGGCAGGTCCTTCATACTGAGCGAGATGCGGCCGCGGCGCGAGTCGACTTCCAGCACACGTACCTGTACCTCGTCGCCAACAGACACCACATCCGATGGGCTGGTGACATAACCGGTGGACATCTCGGTGACGTGCACCATGCCGTCGCGCTCGGCGCCAATGTCGACAAAGGCGCCAAAGGTCTCCAGCCGTACCACCTTGCCGGTAAGCACCATGTCGGGCCTGAGCTGGCGTATATCGACATCTGGCGGCTCGACCATCGTCAGGCTGATGCGACCCTGCCTGCGGTCCACTTCCTTGATCCAGAGGCCCACCACCGCGCCCTCCGATACGACGTCGGACGGTTTGTTCACGCGACCGGCCGCCATCTCGGATACATGGACGAGGCCATCGGTTGGCGCTCCGATATCCACAAACGCGCCAAATTTTTCCAGGCGCACCACTTTGCCTTCCACCTGCATCCCCGCCTTCAGGTCATTCCAGTTGAACTGGGGCGGTTCTGTCATGGTCAGGCTCAGCCGGTTTTGCCCGGGGTCGACGCGTTTGACCCAGGCGGTGATCGGTTCTCCCTCTTTCAACACGTCCGAGGTGCGCGTCACGCCTCGCTGGCCCAGGTCCGAGATGTGGAGCAGGCCGTCGACTGGCGCGCCGACGTCGACAATCGCGCCGGATAGCGTCACTTTCCGAACGGTGCCCTCCAACCTGTCGCCGGGAGAAAGGTT
>JAFGIA010000196.1 GCA_016929795.1 Anaerolineae bacterium | reverse complement strand
TGGCCGAGCAGGGCAAGAACCCACTCCAGCTCGACTCGAAGGCGCCCAAGCTCCCGCTCGAGGACTATATCTACACCGAAACCCGCTTCAAGATGCTGCAGCAGTCGAATCCGGAAGAGGCCAAGCGCCTGCTGAAACTGGCCCAGAAGGACGTCAAGTCACGCTGGCGGATGTATCAGCAGATGGCAGCCTTTGATTACAGCGAGAGTGAATAACGGCAAACAGGCTGGCAGGTTGGCAGGCTGGTCATGACCAGCCTGCCAACTCTTCAGTAGAAAGGAAACCACAAGATGGCAGACTTGACCACCGAGTATATGGGCCTGACGCTCAACAATCCCCTCGTGCCGTCGGCATCGCCGCTGTCACAGGGGCTGGATAACATCAAGCGCATGGAGGACGCAGGCGCCGGCGCGGTGACGCTCCACTCGCTCTTTGAAGAGCAGATTGCGTCCGAGGCCGAGGCGCTGGCCTACTACCTGCAGCAGGGCACCAACTCTTACCGGGAAGCGCTGACCTACTTTCCGCCGGTCGAGAGCTTTAACAAGGCACCGGAGGAGTACCTGGAGCACATCCGCAAGGCCAAGGCAGCGGTCAACATCCCGGTGATCGCCAGCCTGAACGGGATCACACCGGGCGGGTGGGTGAGCTATGCCAAGCTGTTCGAGGAAGCGGGCGCCGACGCCGTAGAACTGAACATCTATTTCGTCCCCACCGATTTCAACCTGATGAGCTACGACGTCGAGGACCTGTACGTCAAGATCCTGAGAAAAGTCAAGCAGCAGGTATCGATCCCGGTAGCGATGAAGATGAGCCCCTACTTTAGCGCGCTGCCGCACGTGGTCTCAATGTTCGATGCCGAGGGGGCCGACGCGCTGGTGCTCTTTAACCGCTTCTACCAGCCAGACCTGGACATCGAGGAGATGCAGGTGAAACCGCACCTGGTCCTGAGCCGCTCGGCCGAGATGCAACTGCCGCTGCGCTGGATCGCCATCCTGTACGGGCACGTGGACGCGTCGCTGGCGCTGACCACGGGCATCCACACGCCCGAGGATGTGGTCAAGGCGATCATGGCCGGGGCCGACGTGGCGAACGTGTGCTCGGTGCTGCTGCAGCACGGGATCGGCCAGCTGGGCGAGCTCGTGAGCGGGCTAGGGCTGTGGATGGACGAGCACGAGTACGAGTCAGTGAAGCAGATGAAGGGCAGCCTGAGCCAGAAGGCGGTGGCCGAGCCGCAGGCGTTCGAGCGCGCCAACTATATGAAGGTGCTGCTCAGCCTGCCGGCGACAGAGTGAACCCAAACGCTCTGAATGAACTGAATGAAAAGCGGCGCGAGGTCCGCCGGCTGCTGTCGCCGGCGGACCCCGCCGATGCGCTCACCAGCTATTACGCGCTGTGGCACGACCCCCGCCGCACGCAGATCACCCTTCACCGCGACGCGCAAGGCCACACCGATGGGTTTCTGGTCGTCGCACAGACGGGCGCGGACCTGTTTCGCCCACTCGTCGTTCTCCGCGCACCGCACGACGACGCGCCTGCTGCGCAGGGCGTCGTCGTGCTGATGCGCAGCGTCCTCGCGCCCAACCGCCCCTACCAGGTGATCGTGCCGCTGACGCTGGCCTCGGCCGTGCGCCGTGCGATGACAGTCACCTCCTCGCGGCTGACGTATGTCTACCGCCTTGACCCGGCGCGCTTTGAGCCGGTGATCAATGTGCTGGTGCGGCGCGTCGACCCGCCAGGTGACGACAATCCACCGGGCAGCGGCAACTTTCGATTCGAGATCGAGTCGCAGGGGCAGGTGATGGCCATGTCAGGCACGAACTGGCGGTCGCCCGTCTTTGCCGAGGTGTTTGTGTACGTACACCCGCGAGCTCGTGGGCGTGGGTGGGGACGGTCAGTGGTGTCGGCATGCAGCCACGCACTGCTGGAAGAGCGGCTGCGGCCACTCTACATGGTAGAAGAGGGAAACTCGGCCTCGCAGCGGATCGCCGAAGCGCTAGGGTACGCCGACACAGGCATGCGCAATTTTGTCGGCGAGGGGCAACTTGCCGCCTGACGTGCCTGACACCCTCATCCGCGCTCTCTGAGAAACTACACAACTCGGAATAAAAACTAACCCGCTTTTAGCTCGACAGTCGCCCCGTCAGCGGTAGCAATGCGGTCGCCTTCGAGGCGGAGGGAAACGACCTGCGAGACACTATCCTCCCCCATAGAGACGCCATAGATCGTATCGGCGGCCTCGATGGTGCCCCGATTGTGGGTGATGAGGATGAACTGGGTGTCGCGGCTCAGATCCTCCAATGCCTCGCGGAAGCGGCGCACATTCGCCTCGTCGAGCATGGCGTCCACCTCGTCCAGGATGCAAAAGGGCGGCGGGCTGACCTGCAGGATCGAAAAGATGAGGGCCACCGCCGTGAGCGACCGCTCGCCGCCAGAGAGGAGCGCCAGCGACTGGAGCCGTTTGCCAGGCGGGCGCGCCTCGATCTCGACACCAGTCTGGCTGACGTCGGCAGGATCGGTGAGAGCCAGGCGGGCAGTCCCCCCCCCGAACAGGCGCGCAAAGTTTTCCCCAAAGCGCGCGGCAACCGCCTCAAACGTCGCCACAAATTCGCGGCGCATCAGCTCGTCCAGCTCAGAGATCACCTCGCGCAAGCTGTGCGCCGCCTCGTCCAGGTCGGCGGCCTGGGCCGTGAGAAAGGTGTGACGGTCGAGCACCTCGCCATATTCGTCGGGCGCTGAGGGGTTGACTGCGCCCATGCGGCGCAACTGGGCCTTGATCTGGTGCACCTCATCCTCGAGGCCCTCGGGCAGCGACTCGACGGCGGGCAGCAGCGACACCATCTCGCCGAGGGGCAGGGGACGCTGCTCGGCTACGCCTTCTGTCGGCTCCATCTCGACCAGGCCAAAATCGTCCATGATCTGCCGGCGCAGCCGCTCCAGGCGGTCCTGCTGGCGACTGTGGGCCAGCAGGGCCTCGCTGTAGCCGCTTTCGGCCTGGCGGAGGTATGCCCGCGTGCGATTCTCCTCGACGTCGAGCTGCGTGCGTTGATCCTCGACCCCCTCGAGCTCGGCCTCCGCCGGCTCGATGAGCGCGGAAAGGCGTGCCAGCCCCTCCTGGATCTCGGACTCGAGCGCGGACTGCTCGCGGACCTGCTGGGTGAGCGACACCCGCTCGCCGGCGAGGGCGGCGAGACGCTGGCGCTTGGCGGCGATCTCGGCCTCGAGCTGGCCGTGGCGCGCCTTTAGCTCCTCGAGGGCGGCACGGCGATGCTCCCAGGTTCCGCGCGCCACCGCAGCAGCCGTGCGCGCTTCGCCGAGCTGGCGGTAGAGATCATCGGCGCGCAGCGCCGCAAGCCGGCGCTCCAGATCCGCCACGGTAGCCTCTGCTTCCTGCCTGACGCGCACGACGCAGTCGATCTCGGCCTCGAGCTCGGCCTCGCGGGCGGCAAGCGACTGCGCCGCGGCGTCAAGACGTGCCAGCTCGCCCCGGCGCCAGGCCAATTGCTGATGCGCCGCTTCGAGCGCGCGCTCCCTGTCGCGCACGCCGAGCGCGGCTTCTGAGGCCGCTTGCTGGCGCTCGCGGCGGCGGGCTTCCAGAGCGGCTACTGCCTGGCGCCCGGCTTCAAGCTCGGCGCCGGCTTGCTCCCACTGCCGCGCCAGGACGCGGCCACGCTCCTCCGCCTCGTCAATGCGCAGCGGAAGCTCGCGCCACTCGCGCTCGCGGGCCAGCACCTGACCGTGCACCTGGCCCTGTCCCTCGCCGCCGGTGACAGAGCCGCTGGAGCGCAGCACGTCGCCCGACAGGGTGACGATCTGAAAGCCACCGCGCAACCCATCAAAGATGCGCCGGGCCACAGGCAGATCGCGAACGACGAGAGTGCGCCCCAGGAGCATGTCGACCACCCGCGCGAGGCGCGCCTCAGCCGAGACGAGGCCGGCGCCGAGGCCGATCACCCCCGGATCGCGCGGCACGTCGAGGCGCTGCAATGGGCGCACCGTGTCGAGAGGCAAAAAGGTGACGCGTCCCTGCCGGCCCTGACGGAGAAACGAGATGGCCGCCTCAGCGTCAGGCCACGACTCGACAATCAGATCCTGCAAATGCCCGGCGAGCGCCACTTCCAGGGCGACCTCGTATTCAGGTGGGACCCGGACATGCTGCGCGACAGTGCCAATGACCCCCGCGAGCATAGCACGCTCGCCATGGGCAACTTGCAGCACGGCGCGCACGCCTGCATAGAGCCCCTCGCCCTCGGCGCGCAGGCGGCTGAGGAGCTCGTAGCGGCCAACCAACCCTTCAACCTGCCGGCGGGCCTCGGCCAGGCTGGCCTCGAGATCGTGACGCTGGGCCTCGGCGGCTTGTAGAGACGCGCGGCAGGCTGAGGTCTCGACGTCGAGCGCCTCCACCTCACCTTCCACGCCGTCGCGCTGACCAACAGCCTCGCGGACGGCTGCCTGCAGGCCAGCGATCTGGGCCTGCTGCTCGCCAATGGCCGCTTCGTGAGCGGCATGCGCCTCGATCTGGGCCGCGCGCTGCTCCCGGATCTGGGCGAGCCGGGAACGGTGTCCTGTAGCCTCTGCAACCAACTCGGCGGCAGAGGCACGGGCGGAAGCGACGGCGCGCGAAACCGCGGCCTGCTCGGCCTCGTGTGCATCGAGAGCCGACTGGGCCACATCAACGACCGACTGGCGATCACTCAGAGCTGCCTCAGCAGCGACCACCTCTTGCCCTGCCCCTGTGATACGCTCGAGTGCAGCGCCGGCACGTGCGTCGAGCCCGGTGAGCTCCATTTCCAGCTCGTCGGCCTGGCGAGCCAGCAACCGCTCACGCTCGTGCCACACGGCAAGGTCACGCTGTACAACCTCCATGCGGCGGTGGAGGGCACCGCTTTCTTTGTGCCACTCGCCCAACCGCCTGCGAAGCTCCGCCTGTTGGCCGCGCAGAGCCGCTGCCCTGTCGTCCAGCCCCTCGAGGATCTGGCGCCGGCGGTCGACGGCTTCCTCACGTCGCGCCAGGGAATCGCGCGTGCGCTGCAGGCTGACCTGTTCCTGGCGCCAGCGGTAGCCGTACCAGGTACGCAGCAGGCCTTCCAACTGCTGGGTGAGGAGTGCATGGCGCTCGGCACGCTCGGCCTCACGCTCCAGGCGGTGCAACCGGGGCGCGATCTCGTTGATGATGTCATTGATCCGAATCAGGTTAACGCGCGTCTCTTCGAGGCGGGCCAGGGCGTCGGCGCGCTTGGCCTGGTAGAGGGTGATGCCCGCCGCTTCTTCAAAGAGCTCGCGGCGATCTTCGGCGCGCAGGCTCAGCACCGCATCGACCAGGCCCTGGCCGACGACGGTGTAGGTGCGGCGCGACAGGCCCGACTGGGACAGCAAGTCCGAGATATCACGCAGACGGACGCGGCTGCCGTTGAGCAGGTATTCATTCTCGCCAGAGCGGTAGGCGCGGCGGGTGATACTCACCTCGGCAAAGTCGATCGGCAGCCAGCCGTCGGCGTTGTCAAAGACCAGGCAGGCCGAGGCCATGCCGACGCGGGCGCGGGTGCTGCTGCCGGCAAAGATCATGTCCTCCGTGCGCTTGCCGCGCAGCGTGCGGTAGCTCTGCTCGCCCAACACCCAGCGAATGGCGTCAGCGATGTTGCTCTTGCCGCTACCGTTCGGCCCGACGATGGCAGTGATACTGCCGTCAAAGACAAATTCGGTGCGGCTGGCGAACGATTTGTAGCCCTGTAGCTCCAAGTGCTCTAGTCGCATAGTCAAACGCAAGCCAGGCTTGAACGCAAGCCGCTTGCGCGGAGTAGTATAGCGGGTTTGGGCAGGACTGTCAAAAGAGGTGGAAGGTCGGAAGATTGGAAGGCTGGCAGCCAGTCTTCCAGCCTTCCAATCTTCCAGGACTTGACACCGGGCACGCGTGGTGTAGAATAGAACGGCACTACAGACAACGAGGAGATCAGATGAACGAAAACGGAATACCGGTGCCGGCGTCGGCGATGGTGATCGTGGCACACCCGGACGACGCCGAGTTTACAATGGCCGGCACGATCGCAGCGTGGACCAAGGCTGGCTGCCAGGTGACGTACGTGCTGTGCACTGATGGAAATGCAGGATCGCACGAGCCGGGCATGACGGCACAGCGATTGGCAGAGATCCGCCGCGCCGAGCAGCGCACTGCGTGCCAGCGGCTGGGTGTGGAGGATGTAATTTTTCTGGGCTACGACGACGGGCGGCTGGAGCCGAGCCTGGCACTGCGGCGTGACCTGGTGGGGCTGATCCGCCAGCACAAGCCGGAAGTGGTGCTGACGAGCGACCCGACGCGCTTTTTCTCGGGCGACCGGTACATCAACCATCCGGACCACAGGGCGGCAGGCGAGGCGGCACTGGATGCCGTGGCGCCAGCGGCGGCGATGCCGCTGCTGTGGTCCGAGGTGGGCCAGCCCCACCGCGTGAAGCAGGTGTATGTGTATGGCAACGACGAGCCGAACGCCTGGGTAGACATTACAGAGACGATCGAAGCCAAGATCGCGGCCCTGAAGGAGCACGCCAGCCAGCTCGGCGACTGGGATCCGCGCCAGCGGATCGAGGAATGGGCGGCAGAGACAGGCAAGACGCGTGGCTACAAGTACGCCGAACAATACCGCGTCATCCACCTGCCGCAGCCGGTGGAGGACGAGGACGAGGAATAGCCCGAGGAGGTCCGATGCCCGAGCTACCAGACCTGGAAGTGATCCGCGAGTACCTGGCACCACGCCTGGCGGGCGTAGAGATCGCCGGCGCCAGGGTACCACGCCCGCTGGTGGTGCGCAACCTGCTGGGTGGCGATGCTGCCGGGCGGTTGGTGGGCCGGCGCATCGTCGACATGGCCCGGCGGGCCAAGTTCCTCTTGCTGCCGCTCGACGATGGGACGTACCTCGTCATCAACCCGATGCTCGCCGGCCGCCTCCGGTACGGCGCGCCGCTGGCCGCCGATCGCAAGCGCGACGCGCTGGTATTGAGCCTTGGCGACGGGAATGAGCTGCGCTACCACGATGCCAGGGAGATGGGCAAGGTCTACCTGGTGGCAGACCTGGCGCAGGTGCCGACGTTCGCAGAGTTGGGGCCCGAGGCCATGGATCCGGCGCTGACCCGCGATCTGTTTATGCAGCGCCTGAAGCGCCACACGGGCGAGATCAAGGGCACCCTCACCAACCAGTCGTTCGTCACCGGCATCGGCAACGCCTATGCCGACGAGATCTGCTGGCGGGCAGGCATCTATCCCTTCCGCCGCCGGGCGCAGTTGAGAGAGGAGGAGATCGACAGCCTCTACCTGGCTGTGCGCACCACCCTCGAAGAGGCGATCCAGACACTGCGCAACCGGGTGGGCGATGCGATCGACGTCGAGATCCGCGATTTTCTGGCGGTGCACGGCAAGGAAGGGCAGCCGTGCCCACGCTGTGGTACAGCCATCAGCAGCGTCACCCGCGACCGGAGGACGACCAACTTTTGCCGCCAGTGCCAGCCAGGGCTGATGGTTGCCGGTCCAGACCGGCGGCTGGCCCACAACGAGGAGGAGGAGAGATGACACGTGAGCCCAATCCTGTGCTGCGGCGCCTGGGGTTTGACCCGACAGACCGCGTGGCGATTGTACACGCCGACGACCTGGGCATGGCGCAGGGCAGTGTGCCGGCATTCGAAGAACTGGTGGCCTTCGGCCTCGTCTCGTCGGGGGCGGTGATGGTGCCCTGCCCCTGGTTCCCGGCGGTGGCCGATTTTTGCCGGCGCCACCCGGGGGCAGACGTGGGCGTGCACCTGACGCTGACCAGCGAGTGGGACAGCTACCGCTGGGGGCCGATCTCGACACGAGAGGCAACGTCGGGCCTGCTCGACGACGAAGGCTATTTCCCGCGCACGGCGGAGCAGGTGCAGGCCCAGGCACGCGTGGAGGCCGTGACAGCCGAGATGGAGGCACAGGTGGCGCGCGCGCTCGCGGCGGGCATTGACGTCACGCACGTGGACACGCACATGGGCACAGTGGCGGCGCCGCAATTTATCCCGGCCTATATCCAGCTTGCGACGGCGCACGGGCTGCCGCCGATGGTGCCGCGCTATGATGAGGAGCAATGGATCGAGTTCGGCTTTGACGCGGGCACGGCGGCGTTCGCCGCGCAGTTTGTGCAGGCGCTCGAGGCACTGGGCGTGCCGCTGCTCGATCACCTGACAGGGCTCCACCTGGACGACGATGTGGACCGGCTCGAGCTGGCGATGGCTACCTTTGACGCCCTGCCGGCGGGGCTGACGCACCTGATCATCCACCCGGCCAAGGACACACCCGAGCTACGCGCCGCGACGCCCAGAACGTGGCGGGCGCGAGTTGCCGACTACCGGGTGTTCAGCAGCGAGGCACTGCGCGCACACGTGCGCCAGCTAGGGGTACACATTATCGGGTACAGGGAGATAAGGGACAGAGGATAAGCAACAAGCGACCAGTAAAAATTTCTATCATTTACCACCCGCTTCTTATCCCTTGTCACTTGATCCTTGTCACCTGTGACTTGCACCCGGTTTGGTTTTCGTTTACAATAGGGTTGGAAAGGGGGAGGTTCTAGTGGCAGCAGGGAGCTCGAAGCGAAAGGGAGACGCCCTTAGCAAGGAGGCTGGGCAGTGGAACCGCGAGGATTTGCGATTCCTCGTCGAGACCCTGGTGCCCGAGCGCGCCGATCCCGAACACGTGATCGAGCTGCTGCGCGACGACGATTCGCTCCTCGACGCGATGCTGCAGGACGATCGAGTCTTTCGCCAGTTGATCGACGACGAAAGCACCCTCTTCTCCGTATCACCCCACTTTTTCTTCAAAGTACTGCTGATGCGCACGCGGCGCGATATGGAGCGAGAGGTATATACGGTCGAGCGGCGCAATCTGCAGCGCATCGCCCTGTTTGACGCCCACCGCGTGGTCGATCTGTTGGGCTGCCCCGAAGTGATCGACTATCTGGCCGGCTTGCTGGCCTTGTACTCGCGCATTCGCAACATGACCATCCCGATCCGTGTCCGCCAGGGCATCTGGCACCGCCTCAAGGTAAACGACCTCGACGTGGATAGCCTGATCCGCTATGCACGGTTTGTGAAGGAAGAGAACTATTTCACCATCTTTCGTCGCATCGGCGACGCCTGCCTCTTTTTGACCGGTATCTTTCCCGAGCACATCAGTGCCCGGACGCTCTACCCTCACAGCAGGGAGCCGAGACGGAGGTTCATGGGGTCCCTCTTTCACGACCTCGACGACTATGAAGGGTATGGGCAAGCCTTTTACCGGCGTGCCAGCAATGAGGCAGAAGCAGAACGCCTCGGCCTGGACGAGGTACTCGACATCCTGTCGCGCAATTTCATCCTCGCCGAAAAACCGCTGACGTTCCTCGCCACCCGCTACCTCTCGCTGCGCAAGCACGACCTGTTCAAGCTCTAAACGGCAAGCACCAGGTCAAAGGCAGCAGGTATTATACCATCGCCTGCTACCTGTCACTTGCTGCTTGCTGCTTTTCCATGGTAAAATGCTGGCACAGGGACTTGAGCGCATCAGGAGGCAGGCATGGACGCAGCAGAACGCATTCGAGACTTGCGAGAGCAGGTTCGCTACCACGACCATCGCTATTACGTGCTCGACGATCCAGTGCTCAGCGATGGCGCGTACGATGCACTCTACCGGGAGCTGCTGGCGCTCGAAGCGGAGCATCCAGAGCTGGTGAGCCCCGACTCGCCGACCCAGAGGGTGCGCGGACAGGTGCGCGAGGAGTTTGTGACGGTGCGCCACCCACGCCCCATGCTCAGCCTGGGGAACGCCTTTACCCCTGAAGAGCTGCGCGCCTGGCGCGATAGGGTGGGCCGGTTGCTGCCGGACGACTATGGCGACCTCGCCTACGTGGTCGAGCCCAAGATCGACGGGCTGAGCGTGATCCTGCACTATGAGAATGGCGTGTTCACGTTGGGCGCGACGCGGGGGAACGGGATGGAGGGGGAGGATATTACGGCGAATTTGCGGACGGTAAGGAGGGTGCCGTTGCATATCCCGGTTTCCCCCCCCCTTGAGGGGAGGGACAGGGAGGAGGGTGAGGTGCCCGTGCCGGCACGACTGGTGGTGCGGGGCGAAGCATTCATGACCATCGCCGCGTTCCGGGCATTCAACCAGCGTCAGGAAAAAGCGGGAGAGCGGACGTACGCGAACCCGCGGAACACGGCAGCCGGCAGCCTGCGCGTGCTCGATCACACAGTGACGGCGGCGCGGCCACTCAGCCTGTTCGTCTACCAGATCGTCGAGATGGAAGGCGGGCCGGAGCCGGGCAGCCAGTGGCAGGCGCTCCAAACCCTGGAAAAGCTCGGGTTCCCCGTCAGCGACCAGAACCGGCGCTTTGCCGATTTTGAAGAGATGGTGGCCTATGTCGTGTCGTGGGAGCAAGCGCGCGCCACCCTGCCCTACGAGGCGGATGGGCTGGTGATCAAAATCGACGATTTCGCGACGCAGGGGCGGCTGGGGAATGTGGGCAACGCGCCGCGGTGGGCGGTCGCCTACAAGTATCCGGCCCCGGAAGCGGTGACGCAGCTCCAAGAGATTGTGGTCAATGTCGGGCGCACGGGCAGCCTGAACCCGGCGGCGGTGCTGGAACCGGTCGAGATCGGCGGCGTCACGGTCAGCAACGCCACGCTGCACAATGCCGATTACGTGGCAGAGCGCGACATCCGCGCGGGCGATATGGTGGTCGTCAAGCGCGCCGGCGAGGTGATCCCGCAGGTGGTGCGCCCCATCCTGGAACTGCGCCCACCGGGCACCGAGCCGTGGCAGATGCCCGACCGCTGCCCGGCCTGCGGCGAGCCGGTGGAGCGACCGGCGGACGAGGTGGCATACTATTGCGTGAACGCGGCGTGCCCGGCGCAGCGCGTACGCTCGGTCGAGCATTTCGTAAGCCGCGGGGCGATGGACATTGCCGGATTTGGTATCCGGCAGGCCAACCTCTACGTGGAGCAGGGGATAGTGCGCGACGTCGCCGATATCTATTACCTGACCGCGGACGATCTGCTGCCTCTCGAAGGGTTCGGCGAGAAGCGGGTGGCGAATCTGATGGCCGCCATCGAGAAGAGCAAAACGCAGCCACCGCACAGGCTGCTGACGGCGCTGGGCATCCGGGGGGTGGGCTCGACCGTGGCGCAGCAGTTGATAGACCACTTCCGGTCGATCGACGCCCTGGCCGCCGCGTCGCGCGAGGCGCTGGAAGAGGTGCCGGGGATCGGCCCCAAGCTGGCAGAGGCCGTCGTGGACTGGTTCGACCACGAGACGAACCGGCGGGTCGTGGAAAAGCTCAAGGCGGCGGGGGTGTGCACAGCGATAGAGGCGGCAGCCGCGCCGGCCAGCCCTCAGCCGCTGGCAGGCCTGATCTTCGTGATCACCGGCACACTGCCGTCGATGAGCCGCGACCAGGCACGCGAATTCATCGAGGCACAGGGCGGCAAGGTGACGGGCTCGGTGAGTGGCCACACGGACTACCTGGTGGCGGGCGAGAAGGCGGGCAGCAAGCTCGACAAGGCGCACAGGCTGGGGGTGGCGATCATCGGCGAGGACGAGTTGCGGCGCCTGGCCAGAGGTGCATAGCCCGATGCAGCGGTTCACGTTCGACGGCCAGGAGTATCCGGCAGGGCCGGGCTGTTACCTGATGAAGGATGCCGCCGGCCGGATCCTCTACGTCGGCAAGGCGGTGAACCTGCGCCACCGGCTCGCGTCCTACTTTGGCGAGGGCGGGCGTGGCCGGCGGCACGGCCGCCTCCGCCGACTGGTCGACCAGGTGGCGAGCATCGACGTGATCCTGGTGCACAATGAGACGGAGAGCCTGATCCTGGAGAATAACCTGATCAAGCGCCACCAACCGCCCCTCAACCAGCTCAAGAAGGAAGAGGGCACGGGCTACTATTACATCGTACTGACAGACGAAGCACTGCCGCGCCTGCTGCCCTACCGCAAGGCACGGTTCAACAGTGGGCTGATCGGCCCCGACGGGCACCTGGTGCCTGTGGAGCACCGCTTTGGTCCCTACCTGCAGTGGCGCATGTGCCACCGGCTGCTCGACCTGGTGGCCGACCGCTACCGGCTGCGCACGTGCCACCCCCTGCCGCGGCGCGCGTGCCTGCGGCTGCACATGGGCCGCTGCAGCGCCGTATGCGAGGGGCGCGTGTCGGCGGCAGAATATCTGGCGGCGGTGGAATCAGCGGTGGCCTACCTATCGCGGCCGCCGGCCGACCTTCTCGGGCAGATGCGCGAGGAGATGATGGCCTGCGCCGGGCGCCTGGAGTTCGAGCGCGCCCACTATTTGAAGGAGCGGATCGAGGCGCTGGAGCACGCCATCGAGCCGCAGGTGGTGGAGCGCGATGTGGCAGGCGACGAAGACGTGATCTATTTCGGCGACGAGGCAGTGGTGGTAGCGCATATCGAGCGTGGCGCGCTCTACGGCCTGGACACCTTCCCCCCTCCAGGCACGAACGGCCACGGCGCCCGCGCCCACTTTATCCTGAACCACTATGCAGGGAAGCAGGACGACACACAGCTTCTGCGGGTGATCGTCAACGCGCTGGACGACCTCCCCGGCGTCGGAGCCACCCTGTCCGCGAGCGGTCAGCAGGTGTCCGTCACCTTACCGTGCCACGACGACCATCGCCGCCTGCTCGAACTGTGCGCCCTGAACTATGCTTACCAGACGAGGCAGCCATGACCCAGCCAACCAACCAACTCCCCAGCCAACCAACCATCATCGCCCTTGGCTACTGCAGCTATGACATTCTCGCGCGCGTGCCGCGCGTGCCGGCGTTCGACGACGTGTACATGGTGCATGTGGAAGAGCTGGTGCACGACGGCGGCGGGCCGGTGAGCACGGCGCTGGTGGCGGCAGCGCGCCTGGGGGCGCGTACCGGCTACATCGGGGTGCTCGACGAGGACCTGGAGGGGCGACGGCTACGAACGTTGTTCGAAATCGAGGGGGTGAACCTGTCGCGCCTGCGGGTCCAGCGCGGCGCTGGCACGAACGTGTGCCTGATCCTGGTAGAGGCGGCCACGGCGCGGCGGTCGATCCTGTGCGCGGCGCGCGTGGACAAGGACGCACTCGAGCTCGACGAGGCGGATAGAGCTTACGTGCAGGCGGCGCGTGCACTGCACCTGGATGGGCACTTTTTGCCCGCGGCAATGCAGGCGGCGCGCTGGGCGCGGGAAGCGGGCGTGAAGGTATGTTTCGACGGGAATCACCCACGCGAGGGGCTGGAAGCGCTGCTGCCGCTGGTAGACTGGCTGGTGGTGGCCGGGCCCTTTCCAAAAGAGTACACAGGCAAGGCGAACCCGCACACGGCGGCGCATACGCTGCTGGCACTCGGGCCGGAATTGTTGGTGGTCACACTCGGCGAGCGCGGGTGTGAGGTGTGGACCCAGGATCAGCACGTCGCGGTGCCCGGCTTCCAGGTGGACGCCGTCGACACGACAGGCGCCGGCGACGCCTTTCACGGCGGGTTCCTGTATGCCATGTGCCAGGGGTGGGACGTGGTCCAGGCGGCACGCTTTGCCAACGCCGTGGCGGCCCTCAACTGCCGGGCGCTGGGCGGGCGGCGAGGGCTGCCGGGGTTGAAAGAGGTGGAGGCGCTGTTGGCGAGGGAGTGAGCGTGTAGCGCCTCTACGGCGTGCCGCCGTTATACTTGACCATCTCCACACCTGCCTGTTGAAAAAAGTCGCACGCGATCTCGTCGGGATAGTCGCCGGCATAGACGACACGGCGGATGCCAGCGTTGATGATCATCTTGGCGCAGCTCAGGCAGGGCTGATGTGTGACATAGATGGTGCTGCCCGAGACGTCCACGCCGTGGAGCGCGCCCTGGATGATCGAGTTCTGTTCAGCGTGCAGCGTGCGGACGCAGTGACCGTTGACCATCAGGCAGCCCACCTCGGTGCAATGCGGCAAGCCCGTGGGGGCGCCGTTGTAGCCGGTGGTCAGAATGCGCTTGTCGCGCACGATTACGGCCCCGACGGCGGCGCGGGGGCAGGTGCTCCGCCGCGCCACCTGGAACGTGATCTGCATGAAATAGTCGTCCCACGAAGGGCGGTCGGTATGATCAGTCACGATCTTATCCATGCCTCTGTGCAAACTTTGCCATCCTCTCCAGCGCCTGCTCGATCTGGTTGTAGGCGGTAGCATAGGAACAGCGGACGTGACCGGCGCCGCAGGCCCCAAAGGCGCTGCCGGGGACGCACGCCACCTTCTCCTCCATGATCAGGCGCTCGGAGAACTCTTCATCCGTCATGCCCGTAGCGGCGATGGAGGGGAAAGCATAAAAGGCGCCCTTCGGCTCAAAGCAGGGCAGGCCGATGCTGTTCAGGCCGTCGACGATCAGGCGCCGGCGGCGGTCGTAGCGGGCACGCATCTCCTGCACGGCTTCTTCGCCATGGCGCAGCGCTTCCAGGGCGGCGTACTGGGCCGTGGTAGGCGCCGACATGATGGTGTACTGGTGCACCTTGCGCATGGCGGCGAGCAGCGGCGGCGGGGCCGCGATATAGCCCACGCGCCAGCCGGTCATGGCGTACGCCTTGGAAAAGCCGCCGAGCAGGACCGTGCGCTGCCTCATGCCGGGCAGGGTGGGGAAACAAACATGCTCGGTGCCATACACTAACCGGTCATAGATCTCGTCCGAGATGACCAGCAGGTCGTGCTCCTCGGCCAGGCGGGCGATTTCCATCAGCCGCTCGCGGCTCATGACGGCGCCGGTGGGGTTATTGGGATAGCCGATCAGGATCGCCTTGGTGGCGGGCGTCAGCACCTCGCGTATCATCTCTGCCCGTACCTGAAAGCTGTCCTCGACGTGGGTGCCCACGTTGACAGGCGTGCCGCCGGCGAGGATGACCTCGGGGTTGTATGCCACAAAGCAGGGTTCCGGCACAATGACCTCGTCGCCATGGTCGACGGTGGCCGCAAAAGCCAGGTAGAGTGCCTCGGACACGCCGACGGTGATCAGCAGCTCCGTCTCGGGATCGTAGCGCACGCCGTAGAGGGCAAAGAGATGGTCGGACAGCGCCTCGCGCAGCTCGATGATGCCCGAGTTGGAAGTATAGTGAGTGGCACCCGCCTCGAGTGAATCGATGCCGGCCCGTACGATCGACGCCGGCGTGGCGAAATCGGGCTCGCCGATGCCCAGGGAGATGACGTCGTCCATCGTGGCGGCGATGTCAAAAAAACGGCGGATGCCGGACGGTTTGACGGCCTGGACCTTTTTGGCTACAAATTCTCGCATGTCCCTTTTGGACCTCCTTGTCCTACTTGATTCTGGGTGCGAAGTGGAGATTGCTCCGCTCGCAATGATACGTGTATCCTCAGGATGGTGTATCCTCACCATAGGGTGCCAGCGTCCACACGCCGTGTGCCTCGTCATATGCCAGGTCAAACAGGGTGCCGGCGGCGGTGCGCACACGAAAAGCCGGTCCGGCAGGCGTCCGCCAGCGGGTGATCACGCTGGCGACAGGGTGGCGCACCCCCTGCCAGATGACGGCACGTGGCTCGACGGCGTAGGCATGGCCCGAGTAGCACTCGACCTCGCCCACGGTTGGCTCACGGCTCACCCGCCGCCCTGTCCAAAATCGACCGTAGACGAGTCGCCGACGTTGAGGACACGATAGCGCCCGCGCACCACGGCCTCTTTGCCGATGAGCGACCGGTCGAGCATCGTGTCGTCAATGCTCGCGCCCTGGTCAATGATCGAATCGCGCACAATCGAGTGACGCACGGTGCTGTGGGCGGCGATGGTGACGTATGGACCGACGATCGAGTGCTCAACACACGCGCTAGGTGCAATGTAGACGGGCGGGACAATGACCGAATCGACCGCGGCGGCGCCGGGCGCCTGGCCATTGCCGTGCTCGAGCAGATAGCGGTTCGTCTGGAGCACCGCTTCGGGCGTGCCCGTGTCCTCCCACACAGGCACTTCACGCACGCCCAAGCGCGCGCCCTGCTCGATCATGAGCAAGAAGGCATCGGCCAGGTAGAACTCGCCCTGGGTCTGGATCTTGCGCTCCATCAGCTCTTCAATGGCACGGATGAGCCATTGCGAGTCGCGCACATAGTAGACGCCGACCACGGCCAGGCGGTTCTCAAAGGTATCGGGCTTTTCCACCAGTCGGGTGACACACCCATCGTCGCCGACGACGGCGACGCCAAAGCGGCGCGGGTCCTCGACCTCTTTGACGTATAGCATGCCGTCAAGGCCTGAATCCGAGAGCCCCGTCAGATTGGCCTCAAAGATGGTATCGACGAAAACAATGAGCACCGGCCCCGAGAGGTGCTCGCGCGCCAGCCAGATGGCGTGCGCCTGGCCGAGCAGCTCCCGCTGCTCCACATAGCGTGCCGGGTATGGATAGCCGCTCTCTGCATAATATTCTTCGATCTGCTCGCCGAGCCAGCCCACAATAAAGATCAACTCGTCGACGGCAACGTCGAGGTGGGCGAGCTTGTCGAGGATGTGCCCCAGCACCGGCTTGCCAGCGACGTTGACCAGCGGCTTGGGCTTGGACCAGGTATGGGGGCGCATACGCTTGCCGAATCCGGCAAGCGGGATCAGAACTTTCACCGCGACTTGACCTCCAGTAGGCAGAGTGTGCACGTTCTTTTCGAACGAGAAGATTATATCACCGAGTGGGGGAGGGCGCAAAATAGGTTAGAAGGGAGGGCAGATGGTTGGTTTGTTGATCGGTTGGTGGTATAATGGTGGCAGGTTGGTATCATCTCGATCACTGGGGGATGTAGGGCGGATTGGCAATCCGCCCTACATCCCGCACCGACTTTTTGAGATGATACACAGGCTGTGCAGGAAAGGAGAAAAGATGAAAAAGTGGATAGGGCTGATGGCAGTGGGGCTCATGATGGCGGGCTGCTGGAGCCCGGCGCCGACAGCAACCGTCGTGTCTGTCGATACGGCGGCTGCCCCCACCCCCGGGTGGGAGCAGCCACCCGCCGCCTGGTGGGACAGCGCAGTATTCTATGAGATTTTCGTGCGCAGCTTCTATGACAGCGATGGGGATGGGATCGGCGACCTGCAAGGGATCATCCAGAAGCTTGACTATCTGAACGACGGCGACCCAGAGACGACGGACGACCTGGGGGTGACGGGGCTGTGGCTGATGCCGATCATGCCCTCGCCGAGCTATCACGGCTACGACGTGACCGATTACCGTGACATCAACCCCGACTATGGCACGCAGGAGGATTTCCATCAGTTGATGGAGGCAGCGCACGCGCGGGGGGTGCGCGTGATCGTCGACATGGTGCTCAACCACACGTCGAGCAAGCACCCCTGGTTCCTCGACAGCACGCAGGGCACCGACAGCGCGCGGCGCGACTGGTACATCTGGTCAGACACGGACCCGGGTTACGCCGGGCCGTGGGGCCAACAGGTGTGGCACGCGTCGGGGGGGGATTACTACTATGGCATCTTTTGGAGTGGGATGCCCGACCTGAACCTGGAAAACCCCGAGGTGACAGCCGAGCTGCATGCCGCCACCCACTTCTGGCTGGAAGAGATGGGAGTGGACGGCTTTCGCCTCGACGCAGCCCGGCATTATGTCGAGGACGGTAAGGTGCAGGAGAACACGGCCGCCACCCACGATTGGCTGCGCGACTATTACACGCTCGTCCACGGCACGAACCCGGAGGCGCTGCTGGTAGGCGAGATCTGGAGCGAGAGCGAGGTGGTGACCACCTACCTGGGCGACCAGTTGGACCTGGCCTTCGAGTTCTCGCTGGCCTCCTCCCTCCTGGGCAGTGTGCTGGCTGCCCGCGCCACCGACCTGGCGAACACGATGGCAGAGATTGAAGATCTCTATCCGTGGAATCAGTACGCCCCCTTTCTCACCAACCACGACCAGGACCGGGTGATGAGCGAGCTGGCGCGCAACCCCGAGCGCGCCAGGCTGGCGGCCACGGTCCTGCTCACGCTGCCCGGCACCCCTTTCATCTACTATGGCGAAGAGATCGGCATGACAGGCTCCAAGCCCGACGAGCTGATCCGCACGCCGATGCAGTGGAGCGCCGAGGCGCACGCCGGCTTTACGGCGGGCACGCCGTGGGAGCCGGTCAACGATGGGTACGAGGAGTGGAACGTGGCAGTCCAGGCGGCCGATCCGGGCTCGCTGCTGAACCACTACCGGACACTGATCCACCTACGGCAGGCCCACGACGACCTGTCCACGGGCGACCTAGTCGCCGTGGACACGGGGAGCGACCGGGTGTATGCCTATCTGCGCGGCCACAGCGTGCTGGTGGTGGTGAATTTCGACGCCAGGCCGGTGGCGGAATACGCGGTGGCGTGGACGGGCGGGCCGCTGCCCCCCGGGCAGTACGAGGCC
Source organism: Anaerolineae bacterium (assembly GCA_016929795.1). The sequence continues at coordinate 7,101 of JAFGIA010000196.1, read as the reverse complement.
GTCGACCTGCTCACCGGCGAGGCGCTGGCCCCAGTCGAGGTAGACGCGGCGGGGACGGTGGCAGGGTACGTGCCCGCGGCGGAACTGGCCGAGAGGGGAGCGTTAGTGATCGGGTTAAGGCCGGACACTGTAGGAGATTAGGCCATAGTGTCGTTCGACTCCCGCGTTCGCTACTCTACGTGGAGCTCCTCTGGATCGAACGCGTATCCCACACCTGGCAGCGTAATGATATAGTGAGGGGTCCGCGGCTCGGGCTCGACTTTGGCGCGCAAGCGGCTGACCAGGCCGCGCACCAGGTCGCGGTCCCCCTGGCCCGTATAGCCCCACACACGCTCAACGATCAGCTCGGTGGGCAGCACCTGGCCCGGGTGGATCATCAGGGTGTAGAGCAACCGGAACTCGAGGTGGGTGAGGCGGCGGAGCTGGGCATCGGCCACCTGCACCGTGCGGGCAGCCGGGTCGAGCGTGACTCCGGCCAGGCTGAGGGTGGGCAAGCTGGAGATGGGGACGTTTCCCGCGCGGCGGAGCAGGGCGCGGAGCTGCGCGATCAGGAGCCTGGTGCTAAAAGGCCGGGTGACGACCAGGTCGGCGCCGCGCTCCAACACGTCGGCGTGCACCTGCTCGCTTTGAGGATCGGCGACGACGACGAGCGGGACCTCTGTATCGGCCAGAATCCGCTGCACCTGCGCCACCACGTCGTCGCCGGCGGTGAGCAGGATCAGGTCAGCCGGGCGCTCGAACCAGGAATTCATGGCGCGCTCCAGGTCGGCGCCCATAGTGACGGCAACGCCGGCCCGTTGCAGGGCAAGGGAAAGGACTGCGCGCTCGTCGCCTTCTTGCGCAATAAGCAACGCATACATCGGACGATTCCACCTCTGCCACTAACTCGACCGTACGGCCCCGTGGCGGCAAGAATATAGCACGGCTTTGACCCGTTGTCAATAAGGAGCCAGCAGCAAGCAGGAAGGGCGCTACTCTGCTGCTAACTGATTTCTATTGTCCCGGGGGCAGGGCTCGCGGGCAATGACCACAGAGACGCCAGGGGTGACCAGGGCACGATCGAGGGCAGCGGCGAGAGAATGCGTATCACGAGGGTTGACGACGGTGGTGGTGGCCCCGGCGACACGCACCAGCGCCTCGAGGTCGACGGCAGGGCGCGACACGCCGCGCGCGTCACGCGGGGTGGCAGGATGGGGCTGGCAGCCGGAGAGGGCCGTCGTCTGGTTCTCCAGGAGCATGACCAACAGGTCGACGCCCGCCTGGACGGCATCGATCAGCTCGCCGAACCCGCTGTGGAGCAGGGCCGAATCGCCCGACAGGGCGATGAGGTGCTGCGGGATGCCCGCACGCACCAGGCCCGCTGCCAGCCCGATGCTGCCGCCCATGCCATACTTGGCGTCCAGGATCTCCCACGGCGGAAGCTGGGCGCGCACCATGCAGCCGGTCTCGCCCGTGATCACGAAACGATCACGGCCGCCGTGGCGCGCCATGACAGAGAGGAGGGTGTCGAGCGCCGGCACGTAGGGACAGTCGGGGCAGAGCGCCTGCCGGCTGGGCATGGTGCGTGCCGGTGCCTCAAAGGTAGGCCACGTCCAGTCGGGAAGGAGGCGGACCAGGGCGGCGGCAACGTCGGGAGCAGACAGTTCGCCGGCACCGGGCAGGTGTCCCGTCGAGCGGCCGAGAATGGGCACCAGCCGGCCGCTGCGGCAGGCGAGCGCCTGGAGTTGCGTCTCGACATAGGGCATCGTCTCTTCTACCACCAGGACAGCGTCGAGGTCTGCCATCCAGCGGGTGAGCAGCTCCTCGGGAAGCGGATGGAGCGTGGCCAGGCCCAGGACCCGCAGCGGTGGGCTGCCCGCCGCATTGAGGATGGAGATCACCTTTTGCCAGGCGTGTCCCGCGGCGAGGACACCGCGCCGGCCAGCCCCCTCCTCCTGGTTAAGGTCCGAACGCTCATAAAGCACTCGCACACGGGCGAGGGTGGCCTGCAGGCGGCGATGCATCGACACGACGTGCACGGGGAGCACGTTAAAGCGGTCGGGTTCAGGAGAAAAGGCAATAGGCCGCGCTGCAAGCCGTAGCGTAGCTGGAGCTAGTCCGCCCACCGGCTCGACTGCCAGCGCGCGCGTGAGGCGCACCACGACCGGGACGCGGTGCGCCTCAGACAGGGCAAAGGCACGCACCATGACTTCGCGCGCAGCGGCTGCCGACGTGGGCTCGATCAGGGGCACCTCGGCGGCGGCGGCGAGGAGGCGCGAATCCTCCTCGTTCTGCGAGCCCCAGCCGCCAGGATCGTCCCCGGCTAGGATCACGAGCGCACCCGGCCCGGTAGCCAGGTTGGCAACCATGAGCGAATCGAGCGCGACGTTCAGCCCGACGCTTTTCAGGCAGACGAGGGCCCGAGCGTTGGCCAGCGAGGCACCGATGGCCGCGTCAAGCGCCGATTTTTCGTTGATGGCCCACTCGAGGCGCGGAGCGTGCGCCTCGGTCGACAGGCGGAGCAGGGCCTCGAAGGTGGCGGTGCTGGGCGAGCCAGGGTAGCCGGTCACAAAGTGGACCCCGGCGTCGAGGGCGCCGAGGGCCAGGGCGTCGCTGCCGGTGGTAGTCAAGGCCGGACCAGGATCTTGAGCGTGCCACGCCGGGCGGCGTGTTCGTACGCCGCCAGCGCCTCGTCGAGAGGATAGATCGCCTCCACCAGGGACTTGACATCTATGAGGCGACGCTCGAGCAACCGGAGGGCAGGCTCCATCGGGCCACAGCGCGAGCCGATAATCCGCACTTCGTCGACAACCGTGTGCACCAGGTCGATGGGGAACGGGCCAGGGTAGGTGCTTTTGAGCACCAGGGTGCCGCCAGCGCGCACGAGCTGATAGGCCGTCTGAAACCCTTCCGGTTGGCCCGTGCAGTCGACGACAATGTCCGCGCCAGCCAGCACGCCGGCCTCTGCCGGCGCGTTGGCTTCTGCCGGGAATTGACCCTCCAGGGCCGTCTCGATGCCGCGCGAGGCGAGGAGTTCCAGGTGGGCAGCGTGGCGGCCGACGACGGTGACGTGGCAGCCTGTCACAGCCAGCACCTGGGCGATGAGCAGGCCGATCTTGCCGTCGCCGAGCACGATCAGGCGATCGGTGGGCTGGATATGCACCTGTTCCAGGATGCGACAGGCGGCGGCCATGGGCTCGGCAAAGACCGCGTCCTCGTCGGGCACGCCGTCGGGCACGAAATGCAGGTTGCGCACAGGTAGGGCCACATACTCGGCGAGGACCCCATCGTGATGGCGGATGCCGAGCGTGGTGCGCTGGAGACAGTGGGTGAGCCGGCCTGCCAGGCAGGCGGGGCATTCGCCACATGTCAGGTTGATATCGCCCACGATGCGCCGCCCCACGAGCTGGGGATCGTCCGCCCGATCGACCACACCGACAAACTCGTGACCAGGCACACCGTGAAAGCCGGCATAGCCGCGGACAACTGCCAGATCTGTCTCGCAGATCCCTGCCAGGAGCACCCTCACCCGCACTTCCCCCTCTGCAGGCACGGGCACCGGATAGTCGTTCACCAACGACAGGCGCCCATGAAACAGCACCGCTTTCATGAACCGTTTCTCAGCGTCGAGTCCCATAGATACTGGCCTTTGCCTCTTCGATGACAATCTGTTCGATGCACAAGGCATAATCGGCTGGATACCAGGCCATCGCCTCGTGGAGCATTTCAGCCACCCGCCTCTTTACCAGATCAGGCGTCACAATGCTGGCGACAGACACCGACTCGACGTCGAACTGCGGCCGGCAGTCGCGCGCCACGATCGTGCCCTCGATGGCCGCATTCACCTCAAAGCCGAGCACGCTGACCTTGCCCGTGACGACCACGTGATCACGCCTCAGATCGATGAGGACGTCATGGTAGGGGAGGTTGAGATCGCCAGCCAGGAGGGCGGCGATTTCGCGGTTGAGTGCAGTCTCCTGGTAGCGGATCTGCACAGGCCTGCCGGAAGCCGAGCGATCCATCTCGGCGTCGAGCTCAGACAGGTCGGTAAAAGCCGGATCGGCTAGGAGCAGTGGCGCCATCGACAGCGCCTGCGTCGGGCTGGACATGACGTGCGGCCTGGTCGACGCGGCTGTGGGACTTCTCTGGGTGGTTGTGGGTCGGGATGGGACAGCAGCGGGGCTCAACGCGCGTGTCGCAGCAGCAGCCAGAGTAGGCAATGCAGTGGGCCGGCTCTGCCCAGAAGTGGCGACAGGGGTAGGAAACTCGACGGAAGCAGGGCGGGATGGGCGGGTCGACGGGCTCGTCGCGCCGTCAGAAGTGGCGCCGGCTGGCATGTCGAGGGCCGGCGTGGGCGAGGGGCCGGATCTATCGGACAGGGGCGATGGTGTGGCCGAGACGACAAGCCTCGTCGTGCCGGCGGCCTGCGCCACGGTCGGCGGTGCCACGGCAGGCGCGACGGGCGGGGCCCCACCCGGCACTACAGGGGAAGTAGGCCTGGTCTGCCGCTCCCAGGCAACGACCGCCGTCGCCTGTGCCTGGCGCAACACGGTTTCAAAGCCAAGGTCCACCTGATCGCCAAGAAGCAAGCCAGCGAGGCAAGCCAGGGCGAGCCAGAAACCGAGGTTCAAGACAGCCATGGCGGCAAGCAGATGCTTGCGCAGATCGCGGAATCTCATCCGTCAACACCCACCTGGAGGGCATGGCCCAACACGCGGCCCGAGCAGACTAGAGCCATCCCTGCCCCCGGTACCAATCCGCCGTTTCTTGCACCGCCGCGTCGAGGCGGTAGGCTGCTTCGAAGCCAAGCTCCCGGCGCGCCCTGTCGGCCGAGCAGAGCCAGTAAGGCTGGCGCAGGTCGATCAAGCGCTGCTCATTCAGGAGAGGCGTCTGTCCGGAAAAACGAGTTGCAAGGCGGGCATACAGATCGAGAATGCCCAGGGTCGCCTGGGGCAGGCGGATGCGCAGCGGCTGCTTGCCCAGCGCAAACGAGATCGCAGCCGCCAGCTCCTCGTGTGCGGCGACAAGCGAGGAGGCAAAATAGGTACGACCACTGGCCACCGGCTGCTCCAGCGCGCGCAGGAGCACAGCCACCAGGTCGGCGACATAGATAAGGCTCACCTTGTGTGGGCCATGGCCGATCTGCAAGTCGAGGCCGCGATCGATGAGGCGGAACTGGGCCCAAAAATCGCGGTCGCGCGGGCCAAACACGGCCGATGGCCGCACAATGGTCAGGGGCAGGCCCTGCTCGCGGGCAAGTGTGTGGAGCGCCTGTTCGGCGGCCCACTTGCTCTGGCCATACCACGTCACAGGATGCGGCTCACGCACCTCGTCGATCAGGTCAGCCGCCCCACGGGATGGGCCAACCGCCGCCTGGCTGGAAACGAACAAAAAGTGGGCCAGGTGAGGATTTTCCTGCCCTGCCACGCGCGCGAGCGTCGCGGCGCCCTCGGCGTTTACCCTGAAGAAAGTAGCCTCGTCGCGCGCGCGGGTCAGCGCGCCGCAGTGCACGACCGCCGCCACGCCCCGGCATGCGGCCGGTAAGCTGGCCTCATCGCGCACGTCGGCATAGGCCAGCTCGATGGGCAAGTGTTCGATGAAAGAGAGGTCACTGGTGCAGCGCACCATGGCGCGCACCTCGTGCCCGGCACCAAGCAGCGCCTCGACCAGGTGCGAGCCGACAAAGCCGTTGGCGCCGGTGACGAGGACCGGTCCGTCCAAGCCGGTCAAGCGGCTGCCTCCCCTGCCCTGTCACAAAAAACCACGTGGTGGCGCGGCCCGCCCCGCGGGGTGAGTGAGGAGAGCGGCAGGTAATAGAAACAGCACAAACCGCCCCATCGGAGCGGCTTGTGCCAAGCCTTTGATGTCCCGTCAGCCGCGTGGTGCGGCCGAAAGGCCCTGAATTTCAGCGTCCGTAGCGCTGTCATACACGCCTTACGTGTGCAAGCGTCACCGCACTAGTCTAGCACAAGGGGCAGATTTTGTCAATCGCGTCGGCAAGGTTGAGGGAAGCAGCCCATTCACACCGGGCGCTTGCGCCACTTGTGTTCGTGCCGATTCTCGTGTATACTACCATACCAAAGCATCATCTCAATAGCCTGGGGGGTGTAGGGTAGATTGGCAATCTGCTCCATCCTGTCCTGGTTTTTTGAGACGATGCATACCAAAAGATGAAACTGGAGGCGACTGAACCGCGTATAGTTGAGGAGAGAGGAAGGGGGGTGGTTGGCCGCACGGATCCTTAGCATGCTCTTGTCATCGTTTCAGTCGGACATGCCAATCAGGAAGAAAGGAGAAAGTCTATGGACAGCATTGCAGACGGCCTGCAACTGGGATGGGACGCACTGCTTTTGCGCGAGGGCGCCTACGAGCGCATGCGCGCTGTGGCCAATCCGGTGGTCAAGGGGCTGATCTTTATCATCATCATCGGCTTCGCCATTGCGCTGCTGGGGCTCGTCGGCGATGTGCTCGAGTGGGCCACCACACCGGACCTGGGCGCGATCAAGGACACGGTATACCACCACCTGACGCAGATGACTTGGTGGCGCGAGCTGTCAACCAGCCGTGAGTTCGTCGAGCAGTTCGACGAGTTCTACAATCTGGGCTGGCAGATGGGGGATCTGTTCGGCGCGACCAGCCTCGCCTCGTCGGCGTTGGACATCCTCCTCACGCCACTCGGCCTGGTGATCCGCTGGCTGATCTATGGGTTGCTGGCGTACCTCTTTGCCCGCTGGCTGGGCGGCACGGGAGATCTGAGCGACACTCTCGGCGTGCTGGCCCTGGCGGCCGCACCGCAGATGCTCAACGTGTTCACCCTGCTCCCCTACGTGTCGGTGGGCCTGTTGATCCCGGTGTGGGGTATCCTGTGCGCCTACGTGGGGCTCAAGACGGCCCATAACCTGCCCTGGCACCGCGCGGTATGGGCCACGCTCCTCCCCTTCCTCCTGGCCCTCGTTGTTTTGTTGCTCGCGAGCTGCCTGGGGACGGCCATCCTGGCAGTAGTGGCGAAAGGAGGCTAACATGGGCAATTTGCTAAACACGATCTGGCGCGCAATGATCCTGGACGATGCGGCCTACGACGAGTGGCGCGAGCGCCCCAACATCTTTTTGCGGGGCATCATC
>JAFGIA010000195.1 GCA_016929795.1 Anaerolineae bacterium | reverse complement strand
TGCGCCCGAACCAGCTTCTGGCTGTGTCGCTGCCACACAGCGCGCTGACACCGGAGCAGGGACGGGCGATCGTAGGTGCGTGCGCCAGGCACCTGCTGACGTCGCATGGGCTGCGCAGCCTTGCGCCTGGCGAGCCGGGCTACGTCGGCCACTATGGGGGAGATCGACGCACGCGCGACGGAGCCTACCACCTGGGGACGGTGTGGGGCTGGCTGATCGGACCCTTTGTGCGTGCGCACTTGAGGGTGCACGGCGCCCCACCAGTGGCACGCTCGTACCTCCATCCGCTGCTGTCCCAACTCGGCAGCCATGGAGTGGGCAGCCTGAGCGAGATATTTGACGGAGATGCCCCTTTCACGCCGCGCGGGTGCTTTGCGCAGGCCTGGACCGTGGCGGAAGTGGTGGGTGCATGGCAGGCGATCGTCGAGGCGGAGGTGAGAAGTGGCGGCTAGGGTGCACGAGCGGCCGGCAGTGACGGTAGACGTGGCAGTGGTGGCGCCGCGCCGGGGGCACTGGCAGGTGCTTCTCGTGCAGCGTGGGCATGCCCCTTTTCTGGGGCAATGGGCACTGCCGGGCGGATTCGTCGAGCCGTACGAGCCGTTGGAAGCAGCGGCGAGGCGCGAGCTGCTAGAGGAAACGGGCATCGAGGCGGCACACCTGGCGCAGGTGCACACCTTTGGCGAGCCGGGCCGCGATCCACGCGGATGGACGATCAGCGTGGCACACCTGGCGCGGGTGAGCGAGGAGGAGGCAGCCGAGTGGCAGCCGCGCGCGGGCAGCGACGCAGACGACGTGCGATGGTTCGACCTGGATGCGCTGCCGACCCTGGCGTTCGACCATGCGGAGATACTGGAGCACGTACGGCGGAAGCTGGGTATTGGGGATTAGGCATTGGATTTGGGAGATTGGTATTGGGTATTGGGTGGGTCGATGCAGGAGTGGGATTTGGCAAAGAGGGACTCCTCGTGGTAGGATAGGACGCCCGGAACGAGACGCCGATGGAGCGAGGAGGGTCTCTGCACGTTGGGTGAAATCACCTGGGGCACGGCGGCAGCGACTGTCGCCGCCCTATTCGTTTTTTTGCTGCCCGGCTGGGCGCTGCTCAGCCTGCTGCTGCCAATTGAATCGTTCGGCCCAGAGTGGCGCCCGGACGCTGCCGCCTGGTTGCTGCTCATACCGAGCACGACGCTTGCCCTGCCCCCCCTCGCCCTGCTGTTTTTCGACCTGATCGGCGTTCGCGTGACCACAATCGCCGTGCTGGGAATGTTGATCGCCAGCGGCGTGGTGGTGTTGTGCTGCCGGGCGCCGCGCTGGCGCGCTGCGTGGGGCGAAAAGTCACTTGGCCGGCTCGACCCGCCGCTACTCGCCCTCGCCCTGGTCCTCGTTCTGGTCCTGGTCATTCGCCTGTGGGTGGTACGCGGCATCAATGTCGGCTTCTGGGGTGACTCGTACCAGCACACGATGATCGCCCAACTCCTGGTAGACAACGGGGGCCTGTTTCGATCGTGGCAGCCATACGCGGAACTGCAGACGCTGACCTACCACTTTGGCTTTCACGCCGACGTGGCTCTTTTTCAGTGGGCGACGGGATGGCTGACAGGCAACGCCGTGCCGCGCACGGTGGTACTGGTTGGGCAACTCATCAACGTGATCGCCGTCGCAGCACTCTACCCGCTCGCGACGCGATTGAGCGGCAGCCGCTGGGCGGGCGTCGTCGCCGTGCTCGCCGCCGGCCTGCTGACGCCGATGCCGATGTACTATGTCAACTGGGGGCGCTACACGCAGCTCGCGGGGCAGGCGATCCTGCCCGTCGCCGTGTGGCTGACGATGGAGGGGGTGGAATCACCGCGTTGGGAGGCGAGGCGCCTGGTAGCGGCGGCGGTTGCGACAGCCGGCCTGGGCCTGACGCACTATCGTGTGTCCGTGCTCTACTTGACGTTCCTGCTCGTCTACGTCGTGTTTCGAGGCATGCGCGCCCTGCGCCGCCGGCAAATCTCTTTCATGCCGGTCGCCCGGTTGGCTGCGGTGGGGTGTGTGGCCCTCCTGCTCGTGAGCCCATGGTTGTGGCGCTTGCAGCAGGGACTGCTGCCCGACAACCTGGCAAGTTACCAGCGCGGGGAGCTGTCTGAGGAACTGCACGACGAGTACAATGCTCTTGACACCAACTGGCAGCTCTCGCCGACGTGGGTGGTATGGATTGCGGCAGCGGTGGGAGGATGGGCGCTCATTCGCGGGAAAGAGGCGGGCATCGCCGGGCTGTGGATGGCCGTCAACCTGGCCGTGACCAATACCTACCGCATCGGCGTACTTGATACCGGCCTGGTGAACAACTATACAGTGATCATCAGCCTCTACATGCCAACGGCGATTCTGCTCGGATATTTGGTGTCGGAGGTACGTGGAACCCGTCTTTCACACAACCTGGCACAGGCACCGTCAGGGCCGGCAGCCCGCCAGAGAGGTGCTGCAAGGCTCGTAGTGCGCGATTCATCGCGAGAGAACCGCGCTCAAGCGCGCACGAAAAATCGGCTCTCCGCCAACCTGCCGGACGTGGTGCTGCTCCTCCTCGTCGTCGGCGCCGGGATATTGGGTGCGGGTGGGCGCGCAGGAACCCTCGATCGCACGTACCAATTGGTCACGCCAGCAGACGAAGAGGCAATGGCGTGGATCCAGGCTCACACAACCAGTGACGCGTGCTTTCTCGTCAACTCTTTTTTTGCGTTCGGCGATCACTATATCGTCGGCTCGGATGCCGGCTGGTGGATCCCGTTGCTCTCGGGACGTGGCAACACGGTCCCGCCCCTTTCTTACAGCATGGAGGCTGCTAGCCAGCCCAACTACAGGCAGCAGGTCAACGACCTGGCGCGGCGAGTCGAAGAAGGTGGGGCGACGAACCCGGAAGTGATCCACTTGCTCCGGGAGGCAGGTGTCACGCATGCGTACGTCGGACAGGTAGGTGGGCCGTTGTTGAATCCGGCAGCGTTGCGCGCCAGCCCTTGCTACACCCTGATTTACGAGAATGAAGGCGCACTCGTGTTTGCCCTCGATCAAGCCGGGCCGTGCGACTAGCTAAGGTGGATCCTTTGATGTATAATCACTCGAACACTGCCGCTGTGATGCGGGAAGAAATGGAGGGCACGATGCCCGCGCTCGTATCAATCGTGATCCCGATGTACAACGAACAGGAAGCCATTGGCCAGGTGCTCGAATCGATCTCTGCGGCGATGACCGAGTCTGACTGGCCGTTTGAGGTGATCGTGGTGGATGACGGATCGTGCGACGACTGCGCCCAAGTCGTCGAGCGGTACGATCTTGTGCGCCTGATCCGCCACACACGTAACCGGGGCGTTGGCGCGGCGCGCACGACGGGGATGAAAGCCGCCGCAGGTGAGATCATTGCCATGACCGACGCCGACGGAACGTATCCGGTACAGGACATCCCACGGCTGGTTGCAGAGCTTGAGCGCAGGGGGCACGATATGGTAATCGGAGCCCGCCGCCACGAAAGAGGAACGGTGCGCTGGCTGCGATCCCCTGCCAAGCTGTTTATCCGCTGGTTGGCAGTGTATTTGACACGCCAGCCAATCCCCGACCTAAACTCCGGTCTGCGCGTCTTTCGCCGCAGCGTGGCGCTGAAATATCTGCGTTACCTCCCGACGACCCATTCGTGGGTGAGCACGATTACCCTGGCCATGCTGCACGACAATCGCGAGGTCTCGTGGGCGCCGATCGACTACTATCCACGCATCGGTCGGTCCACGTTCCATCCGATCACGGACACCTACAACTATTTGACATTGGTGCTGCGCACCGTCATGTACTTTAATCCGCTGCGCGTGTTTCTGCCTGCCAGCCTGCTCCTCTTTTTCCTCGGCCTGCTCAAGACCGCCTACGACAATTTTGTGCTCAGCCACATCCGGGAGTCGGACGTGATTATCCTCGTGACCGCATTTCTGATCGGCATGTTGGGGATGCTGGCCGATTTGATCGTCACCTACCATCGAGAAGTGTGATATGCGCGTCTGCTACTTTGGGACGTACCGGACAGAGTATTCGCGCAACCAAATCATGATCGAGGGGTTGCGGCGTGCCGGCGTCGAGGTGATCATGTGCCAGGTGCCGCTATGGACCGGCATCGAGGATCGAGTGCAGGCGGCGCTCGGTGGCTGGAAGCAGCCAGGATTCTTGAAACGGGCAGTAGGCAGCTATCGGACGTTGCTGAAAGCGTTCAAGCAAGTGCCCGGGTTTGACGTGCTGATGTTGGGTTACCCGGGCCAGATCGACGTCTTTGTGGCTCGCCTGCTGGCCAACAGGCGACGCACCCCGTTGGTGCTCGACGTGTTCATGTCTATCTATCTCATCGCGGTGGAGCGCGGACTGGTGGATCGCAACCCGACGACGGGCAAGCTGATCTGGCTGTTGGAAAAGAGGGCGTGCAGCCTGCCCGACCATCTGATCATCGACACGGCCGAGTACACCGATTGGTTTCACGACACGTACAACCTCGATCCTGCTCGCTTTGGACTGGTGCCGACCGGTGCTGACGATCGGATCTACCGTCCGGCGCCTTCTGGCACGGCCGATGATGACGGCCAGTTTCGGGTGCTCTACTATGGGACGTATATTCCTCTACACGGAGTATGCACGATAGTGGAGGCCGCCGCCCTACTGCGCGATCGCCCCCACATCGAGTTCGAGATGGTAGGCACCGGCCCTGAGAAGGCGCGAGCGGAAGAACTCGTTCAGGAGCTGGGGCTGAGGAACGTGCATTTTACAGGCTGGGTCGACAAGCACGATCTCCCGGCATTGGCGGCGCGCGCCAACGTATGTCTTGGGGTATTTGGCACATCGGAGCAGTCGACGCGGACGATCCAGAACAAGATATATGAAGGAATGGCGATGCGCAAGCCCGTCATTACCGGTGACTCGCCGACGGCGAGCAAGGCGTTGGAGCATGGGCGACACGCGTACCTGGTACCGCGCGGGGATGCGCAAGCCCTCGCAGGCGCCGTGGCGGATCTGGAGCGCGATCCGGCGCTTTGTACGCGGATGGCAGAAGAGGGGTATGTCCACTTTCAGACCCACTTTACGCCGGACATCCTGGGACAACGGACACGTGCGATTCTGGAAGAGGTGGTGGCGCGGCACCGTCGCCAACACGAGGGGACGCCGGCATGACACGTCCTCTCAAGATTGCCCTGGACGTGCTCGGCCTTGGACGCCCAGGCGGTGCGCGCACGGCCACCCTCAATCTGCTGATTGGGCTGGGAGAGCTGGACCCGGTTAACAGGTACGTCGCATTTCTCGAGCGATGGGAACCAGCGCTGGAGCGCTTTGCGAACTGGGAGCAGCGGGTGGCGCCTTGTGACAAGCGACTGACGATGCGTGCGTGGGCGCAGGCACGGCTGCCGGGCATCCTCAGGCGAGAAAGGTTCGACCTGATCCACCACAACCGCTCCCTCGGCATCTTTGGATCGCCCTGCCCGACGATCCTGACGATTTATGACGTCACGATCCTGGCACTGCCCCACTTTTATCCGCTCATAGACGTGTGGTACTGGCGCCGGGTGCAGCCGCACGTGCTGGCGCGCGCCAGCAGGATCGTGGCCATCTCGGAGAACACGCGGCGCGATCTGGAGAGGTACCTGTCCATTGCGCAGGAGAAGGTGGACGTCGTTCACGCCGCACCAGATCCTTGCTTTCGACGGCTGCCCGATGCCGGCGCAGCTGCGTCGGTGCGTGCCAGGTATGGCCTGCCAGAGCACTTGATCCTGTATGTCGGGCTGCTGGCGCGAAAAAAGAACATCCCGACGCTGTTGCGCGCATTTGGGCAGTTGTGCAGGGAAACAGATTTGCCGCACGCACTGGTTGCCACCGGCCGGCCGTTTGCGACCAGCAACGACGAGCGCCGGGTGCGAGAACTGCTGTCCGAGCTTGGCATCACTGACCGTGTACACATTACGGGATTGATCCCCCAGGAAGACGTCGTGGCGCTGTACAACGCAGCCGATCTCTTTGCCTTTCCGTCGCTCCACGAGGGTTTTGGCCTCGTGCCTCTGGAGGCGATGGCGTGCGGCGCCCCCGTCGTCGCGGCGAACACGAGCGCCATCCCGGAGGTTGTTGGCGATGCCGCCGTGCTGGTCGACGACCCGACGGACGAGAACGAGCTGGCGAGGGCGATAGTGCGCGTCTTGACCGATTCTACGCTGGCACATTCGATGGTGCAGCGCGGCTTTGAACAGGCCCGCCTGTTCTCACGTGAGCGCTCGGCACGCGAGATGCTGCACATCTACCGTCAAGTGGCAGGGTTGACAAAAAGATAGGGTTGCCCTATAATGAGCGGCATCGCGCAGACGCGGACCAGGTTTGCATTGCAGCAGCACCTCACAATCCTGGATTCTCCGATCTGGAAATGTGTCGAGGGGGGCCACAGATGACCACACACAAGTCAAAACGTTACGGCTCTTGTGTGAGCGCTGCTGGCCTGCTTGCACTCTTTGCGTCGCTTTCCTGGCTGGTTACCGGCTGCTACCCACCGGGGGAGGTGCGAAGCGTTGAGATCGCCACGACCGCACCCCCACCACCGACGCTCGCGTCAGAATTGTTCGAAGTGACGGCAACCCTTCCTCCCGTTTCCTCAGCCACCTACACCCCTACGCTGCCTCCAACTGTCACACTCGTCCCCAGGCGCACGGCCACTCAGACGCCGGGCGCCACCCCGTCGACTGCACCCACCACTGTAGTGGGGATGGGCCTGGTGCCGGGCAGCGAAGCGACCATCGGTGCTGCCACGGCGACCAGTGTGTCCAGACAAGAAACGATCTACGAACAGAAGGACTGGACGGCACCTGGAAGCTATGCAACGGCGTCAAGACTCGACACGACAGTGGAAGGCAAGCTACGCCTTGGCTCGACCCTCCCTGCACCTGCCCCATATGCCGAATTGAGTCAGGACGGTTATCCGGACATTGTCTTTTCCAACTACTACAACAACCAAACCTACCTGGTGAACAGTTACATTTACTGGGGCAGCGCCGATGGCTATTCGACGGGGCGCCGCACCGAGCTGCCAACGATGGGAACGCGCGGTGTGGCCGTGGCCGACTTGAACCGAGATGGCCTCCTCGACATCGTCTTTGCGAACCTCCACGACGATGCGATGAACTATCGAGTGAACAACTATATCTATTGGGGCCGGGAGGATGGCTACCATGCCGGCGATCGCAGCGAGCTGCCCGGGTCCGGTTCCGGACTGGGTTCCGTCGCCGACCTGGATGCCGACGGATGGCTGGACATCATCTTTAGCAATCACTACCTGGAAGATCATGTGCATGAGATGGACAGCTATATCTACTGGGGCGGCGCATCCGGCTTTTCGGCATCGGACCGCACCAGCCTCCCAATCCTCGGCGCATATGCCAACACGCCAGCCGACGTCAATGGCGATGGTTGGCTCGACATCGTGTTTAGCAACCACCGCCTCAACAACGATGCTAGCTTTGAGATCGGCAGCTACATCTATTGGGGTGGGCCGAACCGCTTTTCGCCGGAGAACCGGGCAGAAATCGCGACGCAGGGCGCCACAGACAGCGCCGTGTTCGATCTGAACGGCGATGGCTATCTCGACCTGCTCTTTAGCAACTTTCGCGACAACACATCGCGCGAAGCAGAGAGCTGGATTTATTGGGGGAGCAGCACCGGTTACGACGGGGCGAATCGCACTTCGCTGCCGACGCAGGGTGCGACGACAAACTCGATCGGGGACCTAGACAAGGATGGTTTCGTCGACATCGTCTTTAGCCAATTCCGAAGCGAGTCGACGTACCAGGTGGGCAGCGAGATCTACTGGGGCAGTGGCGCAGGGTTCACAACGGACAATCACACCACGCTGGACACGATCGGCGCGGTGGGCAACTCCCTGGCCGACCTCAATCGGGACGGATGGCTCGATATCGTGTTTAGCAATTTTATGTCCAGCCAGGGGTTCCAACAGGATTCGTGGATCTATTGGGGAAGTGCAGGGGGGTATGGCAGCGATCGGCGGACGGCGCTTCCCACCCTCGGCGCGTACGACAACACGGTGGTAGGGGGCATGTTGCCGTACGGGCACAAGGGTCTTGGCACCACCTACAGCCAACCTACCGGCGAGTGGCGGGTGCCTCGCACGTATGCGGCGGAGGGTTCGCTCGTGTCTTTGCCATTCGGCGGCACGCCTCACGAGTGGAGCACCATCGCCTGGGAGTGTACGCTGCCGCGGGGAACAGAAGTCGCCGTCGATGTGTCGACCAGTGACGACGGTGCAACGTGGAGTGAATGGATCCGCGCAGCCGAGAGTAGCGCCGATGGGGCCAACCAGGCCGCACTTTCGGTGGGAGTATCGCGCTTTATCCGCTACCGACTGATGCTCCGTGGGTCGAGCAGCCACACTACCACGCCGGCCGTGACGTCTGTGCGGCTGACTGGATGGAAGGAAGCGAGCAGTTGCCTGTTCGTGCCATGGGTCACCAAGGCTCACCGATTGACATAAAAGCCAGTCGAGCCGACTTTTATGGCGCGGCGGCCACCCTACTCGTTTTGAGCCTGGCCCTCAAGGTGCTCGGAATCGGGCAGCAGGCGTTGTTGGCGTATCTCTTTGGCGCAAGCAATGAGCTGGACGCCTTCCTGGTTGCCGTGTCGTTGCCCATGATGGCGATCAACATCCTGTCATCAGGTTCTCTGAGTCTCGCGTTTGTTCCCCTGTTCAGTGAGTACTATACGCGTGGGCAACACGACGAGGCGTGGGCGGCTGCTAGCATCGTGGGCAACGTATCGTTGATCGTCGCTGTTGTGCTGCTGGCGGTTGGCGCTGCCGGTGCCCCGGCCATCGCGCGGTGGCTGGGGCCCGGATTCGACGTGGAGACGAGCCGGCTGACGGCGCAGCTTTTGATCCTGCTGTTGCCCACGGTCGCCCTCGCCACTCTGTCGGCGATTGTCAAGAGCGTGCTCTACTTTTTCCGACGCTTTGGCATAGCGAATTTCGCATACGTCCTCGGCACGTCGATCGTGCTGGTGATGGTCGTGACGCTCCATCGATGGTTGGGTGTGCGCGCTGTCGCGTTCGGCCTGGTCGTGAGTGGTATCGTGGCGTTGGGCTTTCAACTCGTGGTGCTGCGCAGCGTAGGACCACGCTACTACCCATCGCTCCGGGTGCGGCAGGTGGGCGTCAAGGAAACGAGCGTGCTGCTGTTGGGCATGACGCTGTCGATCGTCGCGCTGCAGCTCAATCTGATCATCGACCGCACTTTCGCTTCCACACTGGGAGAGGGTAGCGTCTCGATCCTCGAGTATGCTGCCGACTTTGACAAGCTGATCGTACAGACATTTGCCATCTCGGCCGCCATAGCGATCTACCCTGCGCTGTCAGACCTGTATAGCTGGGCACGAGAGCAAGAGTTTGCAGATAGACTGGCGTCCACGATCACGAGCGCAGCACTCGCGGCGCTGCCACTGGCAGGCTTTGCCCTCGTTTTGCGCCGCGAGATCATTGGCACGGTGCTGGAACGGGGCCAATTCGGGGCGGCCGAGACGGAAGCAGTGAGCCGGGTATTGGTCCAGCTCATCCCGGCGCTGGTAGCGTGGTCTCTGCTCTACACTGCCGTGTATGCGCTGTTTGCGCGCCGCAAGGCTGCCCTGCCCACATTGGTCATGGTGGGGATGCTGGGCACGAACACGGTTCTGGACGCCTGGTTGGCACCGTCAGCCGGGGTTCCGGGGATCGCGTGCGCCACATCGATCGCGGCATGGATCGGCAGTGCGGTGTTGTGGGTGCTCCTCCTCCGGCAGGTGCCGGCCCTCGATCTCCGGCGGCTGTGTAGGGAGATGATCAAGATCGCTATCGCGGCAGGGGCCGCCACAGTGGCGAGCTGGCTCGTTGCCGGTTGGATGCACGGCCTGCTGCCGGGCGGCGTATTCACGTCGCGTGTCGCGATTCTCGTCGCCAGTGCAGCGGCGGGAGGGTGCGTTTACGTTGCTGCGGTGTGGCTCATGGCGATCGAGGAAGCGCGCGAGATGGCGCGGTGGGCCGGCGAATGGATCGGCGGGCCGCTCAAGCTGAGAAGGATGGTGGATCAAAGATGAAGATTCTACTGGTCGTAAGCGACTTGATGCTCGAATCGCTGGGTATCATGTACCTGTCGAGTGGGTTGAAAAAGGCCGGACACGAGGTCCGCCTGGCTGCCATCCGAGAGGATGACGTGATGTCTATCGCCGCCACCTTTCAACCACAGGTGGTCGGCTACGGACTCCACTCGGGCCTGCAACACCAGGTCCTGTCGACGAACAGCCGGCTCAAGGAGCGATTTGATTTTTTCGCCGCCTTTGGTGGGCCGCACCCTACCTTTTTTCCAGAGATGATCGAACAAGATGGGGTGGACGGCCTGTGCATCGGCGAAGGGGACGCGGCTTTTGTCGACCTCGTCGCCAGGCTGGAAACCGGGCAGTCCAT
This sequence comes from Anaerolineae bacterium, assembly GCA_016929795.1. The sequence goes on along the minus strand of JAFGIA010000195.1, from coordinate 7,656 downwards.
CGACGACACGCCGAATTGGTGGATCAAGCAGGATGGGCATATCTATCGCAACCCGGTAGCGCCTCTGATTCAGGACCTGGACAGCCTGCCCTTTCCCGACCATGACTTGATGAAGGGCCGTGATCACTTTCTCAAGCACCGTCGCATGCGCACCATCCTGACAGGGCGTGGCTGTCCGTACGACTGCAGCTACTGCTTCAACCACGCATACATGGAGATCTATGGCCAGACGTGGGCGAAGGTGCGCCGCAGGAGCGTCGACAATGTCATCGAAGAAGCGCAGTGGCTCAAAGTGGAACACGGAGCTGAATTCTTTTACTTTGCCGATGACACCTTTATCATCCACCCGGCGTGGATCGAAGAGTTCTCGACAAGGTACCGGAAGCGGGTTGGCGTGCCCTTTGTGTGTAACGTTCGCGCGAACCTGGTGACCGACGATCTGATCCGGTTGCTGCGTGAAGCGGGCTGCCATTCGGCGTGCATGGGTGTCGAAACTGCAGACGACGAGATCCGCAACCTGTTGTTCAAGCGGCGGATGAGCAAAGAGCAGATGATCGAGGCAGCCGGCGTTCTGCACAGGTATGGGATCAAGCTGTACACCGCGAACATCCTGGGCGTGCCGAACGGCAGCCTGGACATCGACCTCGCAACGCTGGCACTGAACATCGCGATGAAGCCTGCGGCTGTGCACGTGGGGCTGTTGCAGCCCTTTCCGGGCACAGAGATCCGGCGCTACGTCGAAGAACATGGCCTGCTCGACACGGATCAAGAGGCACTACCGTCGTCTCTGTACACGGGCTCGGTGATCAAGATGCCGCCCGGCGAGAAGCGCAAGATTCAGAACCTGGGCCATCTCTTTCCACTGATAGTCGAGATGCCGTTCCTCGCGCCAATGGCACGCAGGCTGGCGTCGCTGCCACTCGACCCGATCTACCTGCTACTGCGCATGTTGATCACCGAGGCCACCATCAGCCGGCGAATCTTTCAGCCACCGCCATCCATCGGCTTCTATGCTCGCCGCATCAAGGCGCGGATGGGTCGATCCTTTACGTGACAGGCAAAGTTGAGGAGAGGCGATGAGATTATGGTATATGGTACGATCCATGCTTCGCCGTATGCGAATGGCATGGCGCGTGGCGCGCTTTCGCCGGCACGGCGCGAGGATCGGACAACGTGTGTGGATCGGATCGCGCGTCGTCACCGACTGGCCGTTCGCCCGGTATCTAGAGGTGCAGGATGACGTCACGCTGGGGGATGGGACGAACCTGATCCTGCACGATGCAACCCTGACGGTCGTCACCGGCGACGTGCCGGCACGCTTTGGCAAGGTGACGATTGGCCGGGGAACATGCCTCGGTCACCAGGTGACGGTCATGCCCGGCGTGACGGTAGGCGAGTATTCCCTCGTCGGCGCCTGTTCGTTGGTGACGAAGAATATTCCGCCTCGCTCGTTTGCCTATGGTGTCCCGGCGAGAGTCGCGGGCACCATCGAAGAACTGCGCGAACGCTATCTGGAACGGATGGAAGCCGAAACCAAAGAAAGCGACGGACGGTTTGCTTATTGGCACGTCCCTGCGTGGCACGAGCACAGGGTCGAATGGTCCACGGTGAGAGCATCGCGCGAGCAATTTCTGCGCGAGAACGACCCGCGCCAACGCGCTGGCCTCGAAGAGCAGGGGAACGAGTGAGTAATCAGGACGAGCACGTGCAAGAGCCAGTGCCGGCCGAGCTGTACGACAGCGACTATTTCCGGGACGTAGAAGGATACGAGACCTTTGCGAGATCGCGGGGCGCCACCGCTTCCACCCGTGTGCAGGCAGCACTGAACGTTGCCGAAATCGAGCCGGGACAACGAGTTCTGGATATCGGTTGCGGTCGTGGCGAGGTGTTGGTCCAATCCGCCATGCACCACGCAGCCCTCGCTGTTGGCGTGGACTATGCGACGGCAAGTGTCGAGATCGCGCGACGCACGGTTGCAGAGCATGGGCTCGCAGGCGTGGCGCACGTGTCTCAGGCGAACTGCAAGACGCTGCCCTTTCCAGACGATTACTTTGATCGCGTCTTTATGCTCGACCTGGTCGAGCACCTCCATCCGTGGGAGCTCGACGAGACGGTCACACAGGTCCGCCGCGTGCTAAAACCGGGCGGGCGGTGCATCATCCACACCATGCCGAACCTGTGGTACTACCGCTTTGGATACCCCCTCTACCGCGCCGTGAAACGGTCACAGGGCGAGGAATTACCTGCCGATCCACGCCAGCGGTTTCGCTACCACGCGGCGATGCATGTCAACGAGCAGGACATCGTCCGCCTGCGACGGACGCTGCAAAAAGCCGGCTTTGCGTCGCGCGTATGGGTGACGTCGCTCGATTCGTATTCAGCAAGGTATGGGCGACTGGGGAAATTGGCAGACGTTTTGTCGCGCTTTTACCCCTTGCGTTGGATATTGTGCAACGATATTCTGGCCGTAGCGACGGTCCCGGTAGACTGATCCGTGTCCGCAAGATTCAACACTGCCGTCAGGTGGTTGCTGAGCGCTGTGCGCCGCCGGAGAACGACGATCGGCTACCTGGTGGGGGCGGCGGCGATCCTCGCGATGGCGATCTATGTCTACCGTCACTGGGAGACGCTGGTCGAAGCAAATCTCACCTTCAACTTCCGCTGGCTCGCACTAAGCCTGGTGCTGATGGTCCCCGTCGGAATCGTGCCATCCTTTTTGTGGGGACGGATCATGCGTGACGGACTGGGCGTGCGGCTTAGCTGGCAGGCGGGGTGTGAGGTATGGTTCTTTTCACAGTTGACCCGCTACTTGCCTGGAGGAGTATGGAGTTATTTGAGCCGGGTATATCTGTGCGGTGAATTGGGCGTAGCCGCTGCGACGACGACCTTCAGTCTGCTGGTCGAGATGCTCCTGATCCTGATCACCCAGGTTACGGTGTTTCTCGTCACGCTCCCCTTCTGGTCGGAACGGCCAACCGCGCTGTACTGGACACTGTTCGTGATCCCGCTCGGACTTGGTGTGCTGCATCCGGGCGTCGTACGCCGGGTGCTGGGCTGGATCGCACGCAGGGGCGGCGCCGCTCCAACGGTGCACACGGAGCTGGGTGCACTGCGCGTGCCGGTGATGCTCGCCGGCTATACGACTGCAGCTCTCGGTGGCGGCGTGGCCTTCTACTGCCTGGTGCGTGCAATTTATCCGGCGCCTCCGTCTCTGTTGCCTGCGCTGGCGGGAATGGTGAACATCTCGGCAACGGTTGGCTTCCTATTCCTGGTTGCACCGAGCGGACTCGGGGTGCGCGAGGGCACGCTCGCCTTCCTGCTGAGTCTGTACCTGCCCGCGCCCGTGGCTGTCGCCATTTCTCTGGCCTCTAGGGTATGGCTGATCGTCGCAGAGGCACTCAGCATCGGATTATGTCTGACCGCAACGCGCATCGTCTGGCCCGACAGGGCTTCCAGACTCCGTTTTGCGCGAAAAAAGCCCAATAACCCATAAGGGTTATTCAGTTTTGGGGGCTAGGAGACAGGGATCGGGCGGGAGGGCATAAAAGCTATCCGAAAGAAGTATTGATTTTTCACTGCGGAGGAGGTATAGTGGACTCACATGAGGACAGGCTTTGTTGTGGCAGGTCCAAGCTTTGTGGAAAGGAGGACCAGACAAGCCAAACACCAATCAGAAACAGGTCCAGTTACCAAGAAAGCAAACGCACAGCACTTTAAGTATGATTCAAGATGAGGAGGAACCAAAGTGAAAAAAGTTAGTGTTCTAATTGCGCTAGTCCTGGTCGTCGGTCTCGCCGCTTCGGCGATGGCATCAGGGCCACGGACCACCGGCTTTCAGGTTCAGAACCTGAGCGCCACTGCCGATGCCGACGTGACGATTTTCTACTATCGCACAGACGGCACGATCGAGTGCACCGACACGGCAACCATCCCGACCGGGGGGTCGCAGAGCTGGTACCAAGGAGATGCGGCAGCCGGCGGCAATAGCTGCATCAGCACGTTGTCCGGTTCGTGGATCGGCTCGGTTGTGATCGAATCGACGGAGCCGGTGGCCGTCATTGCCAACATCGCCGAGTCGGGTGACTATGCGGCCGGCGCGTACGTTGGATCGGGCCAAGCGCAGATCGGCATGCCCTTGATCCTGCCCGCGATCATGGACGGCGGCGGGTTCCACGGGTTTACCACCGACTTTGCCATTCAGAATGCCGGCGGCGGCACGGCAACGTGCGACATCGAGTTCTGGGGAGAGGTGAGCGGCGCGGTCGACAAGACAATCCCCGGCGTGAGCATCGAAGCCGGCGCGTCGTACTATCGCGACCAGGAACTCGACGGCGACAACCTGCCCGGTGACAACTGGCTCGGCGTCGTAGTTGCGGACTGCAACCAGCCGATGGCCGGCACGATCAACCAGAAGCCGCTGGCCGATGCCGCCGGCGCGCTGTTGACCTACGACGCCGTTGCGGTTGACAAAATCCCCGCCACCGGCGATGTCCTCCTGCCGGTGATCATGTGGGACTTTTTCAACTACTGGACCGGTGTCCAGGTCGTCGCCACGCAGGCGAACACCAGTGGCGTGATTCACGTCTATGACGACACGGGCGCGGAAGTTGACACCGAGCCCTTTGGCCCGCTGGGGCAGTACGGCTCTTTCACCCTGCTGCCGAACTGGACGGGCGGCACGTTTGTCGGCGCCGTGGACGAGCTCTATTCGGCTGTAGTCGAGTTCACCGCCGGTGGTGGCACCGCGATGGTGAACCAGCGCGACAAGCCCGGCGTGGTTGGCATGACCTACTCGGGGCTGTTTGAAGCCAACGCGACCATCAACCTGAGCATTCCCTTCGCCGCGAACAACTACTACGGTGTCAGCACCGGCTTCCAGGTGGTCAACACAGGAGCTGCTGGCGACATCACAGTCTACTTTGAGGGGACGCCTGGCACGGGCAGTGTTGACACGCAGGTTGGCCCGATCAATCTGGCCACCGGCGCTGCACTCCCGCTCCAACAGTTCCAGACCGGCGGCAACGACCCGGTGTTGTCCGGCTGCACCACGTGTGGCTCGTATCCTCCGTTCCTCAATGCGGAGCATTGGACGGGTAGCATCCGCGTGGAAGGCGATGCGGGGATGATGCTCAGTGCGATCGTCAACGAGCGTGGCTATAGCCAAACGGCAGCCGGCATCGTCGGCGACGTCGGCCAGGTCTACAACGCCTTTAACTACTAGACCTACTTCGCTCACTCGAAGGGCCACTGGGCGCACCAGTGGCCCTTCTTTTGTTCGGTGCCAGTGGGCTGTCTAACAATAGCGTGATTGGAGGGATTACTTTGCGATCCGGATCATGCCGTTCTTACCTACCGATGCTTCTCGTCGTGTTACTGTTTCTGACGTCGACAATCGCTGCAGCGGGCGCCTTGCCGGCAGAACACTTGCCGTGGGCTCCCGTCGAGAATCTGACACCCGCCACCGGTGTCGCACATGGCGTCGTGTTGGAGCGCGATCCGAGCACGGGCACTGTTCACGCAGTGTGGGTTGATGGCAGCGACGGCCAGGAAGAAGTGATGACGCGCACGTGGGACGATGAGACAGACGAGTGGGGGCCGGCGTGGAATCTGTCCAGCTTTGACTGGAGCGACAAAGGGGTGACCCTGTTTTTTGACAACGAGGGCCGAGGGCATTGCCTGTGGACTCGCCGTTACGCACTGTCGCAAGGTGCACCCATGGAAGGGAGTGACGTCGTGTACCGCCAGTGGCACGACGGCAAGTGGCAGCGGGAAAAGATCCTTCTCCACCTCTCTTCTTTTTTGCCGGGGGCCTACAATCTTGTCCTCACGGAAAAGTCCGACCGCGTCGCCCTCTTTGTCGTGTGGGGTGGCGGCTACCGCTACGCGGAGCTGGTAGGCGACAACTGGAGCGACCTGACCGAGTGGAACACGGAGCTGGGCGTCGAACTCGTCAACGTCATCGTCGACGACCAGGGTCACCTCCACGCTGCGGCGCGCGGACCGAATAGCTCAAGCGCCGGCTATGACATTTTTTTCCTGGATGCATACTATGTGTTTGACGACGGCAACGGCTGGACGGTACCCCGGAACGTGTCCTCGTTCGACGGCGTAGCATCGGATCTGGATCTCACCTTCGACGGCGAAGGCCGGTTGCACTTTGTCTGGGCCGACGATGATTCTCCATACTCGAGTGAATCGCGCCGCTCCGCGATCTGGGAAAACATATGGGATGGCCAATCCTGGAGCGGAAATGTGGCGATTACGCCTGATGTGCCGGATCTGATCTTTGGCGACGTGGAACTGGAATCGGATGTGCGCGGCGATCTCCACCTGGCATGGTCTGAGGGCGTGGTGGCGGACCGGGCGGATACAAACACGGATATATCTTATCGGAGTGGCGACGGCGTCGCGTGGCAGGATCCTGAAGAGGTGTTCACCTCGACGCTTGCCAGCCGCAACGTGGCGCTGCTCGTCCGGCAGCACGGGATTCACCTTGCCTGGCAAGAAGGGAACACCGCCGACGAAGAGCGTGACATCCTGGCGACACATGCACCTCTGGCGGCTTGCTGCCGCGTCTACCTGCCGGTCGCCGGCAAACGAGGTCCGTAAGCGAACAGCACGATGCCAGGCGAACGTGTCGAGCCGGAGCATTACGACGCCAGCTATCAATACTTTCGCAGGCGCCAACGCGAACACAGTCCGTTGGTGTATGAGTGGTGGGCAAGCCGTTTTGCGGCACACCTGGTTCGCCGGTACCATCGGTCCGGGCGCGTGCTGGACATCGGTTGCGGACTGGGACACACTCTTCGCCTCCTGGAAGAGGATTTCGACACCTATGGCATCGAAGTGTCTCCCTTTGCCGTGGGGCGCGCACGCACGGTTGCTTCCAAATCTCGGATCGCGCATATGGACGTCTCTGAGCTCAGTGTCGACGAGCCAGCCTATTACGACGCCATCCTGGCCATGAACGTCCTGGAGCACCTCGCCGAACCGGCTGCAACCATTCACACCTGCGCCCGGTTGCTACGCCCGCGGGGGACCTTGATCTTTTTGGTCCCGAACACGTCATCGGTCTCCAGACGGTGGAAAGGCCAAGATTGGTTCGGTTTTCGCGACCCGGGGCATATCTCCCTTTATCCACCAGAGACCTGGATCGCGCTGACGAAAGAGTCCGGCCTACAAGTACGTCGAGTGTTCGGTGACGGGCTGTGGGACGTTCCCTACCTACCGATGATTCCCACGTTTATCCAACGCATATTTTTGTTTTTGCCAACCATGCTGCAGTTCGCGTGCGGCTATCCCTTCGTGCCCCCACCGCTCGGAGAAAGCCTGGGTGTGATCGCGACGAAATAATCCCAAGGCCAACGTCGCGATCAATCTTGCCTCCTGCCGTGCACCATGTTATAATCCGCAGGCTCAGCACGCAAAGAGGCGAACCGTCAATGAAAGCACGCCTGGACAAGCCGATGTATGCCGGCGCTACGGAGCCAGTATCGGCCTGTTGCCCATCTACCCCCCAGGGAGCAGCAGGTATCCTGTCTCCGCCTTCTTTTTGTATCAATCGACGTGAGGAGGCAAAATGAAACTGCACGAGTACCAGTCGAAGCGGATTTTTGCCAGGTACGGCGTCCCCATCCCTCAAGGGGACGTGGCAAC
>JAFGIA010000005.1 GCA_016929795.1 Anaerolineae bacterium | reverse complement strand
TACCCATCGCTCATATCTTGCGTGCTCATATCCTCGGTTGGCCGCTGGAAACCGTCAAGGAGCTTGTCCCACATGCGTAACGCTCCCTCATGCTTGCTTGCTGCTTCCCCTATTCTGTGGTATAATTGCCCCACGCCATCTATCTATCCACAGCGTGAATACGCTTCCTGGCGGCGACTGAGGGGTCATGGACGTGCAACAGCCTGCCATGTCACGGTTGATTGTGCCCAAGGTAGGGCCAAAATCGTGCTCTCGCATCCATCGCATTCAGCACTTGGGTGTTGCGTGGCGAGACTGGCGCGACTCGGTGGCATGGTGCCAGCGCTCACACACACAGCCAGCGCAGCTTGCATCCTGCTGGCAGCCGGGCAGGGTGTAGGCGATGCCCACCCGCAGCCGACTCTGGGCCTGGTATCTGTTGACCACCGCCAGCCTCTTGGCAGCAGGGCTGTTGGCCGGTGTGTATGGCTGGCTGCCGAGTGATGGTGCCAGCGGCGACCTGGAAAGCTTTACCCCCGAAGGCTTTTTGGTGCGCTGGGTGATCGAGTCGCGCCCCGGCAGCCTGCAGGCTGGCGACGTGATCGTGCGCGCTGGGGGCCACACAGCGGACGAGTGGCTGGCGGGCGCTGGGGCAGGCAAAGAGTGGCGTGACGGCGGCATCGTCATCTACGAGGTGATCCGTAAAGGGCAGCCGCTGGTGCTGGAGGTACCTCTGGCCCCCATTAGCCCGGGCGCGCTTCTGGGACGCTGGGGGCTGCAGTTCGCCGTTGCCCTGGCGTTTCTTGGCGCCGGGCTCTATGTCGCCTATAAACGGACCCAAGATCTGGCGGCTCGGTTGTTGATGCTCTTTTGTGTGCTGATCGCCATCCAGTATGTTGGCGATGCCTACAACATCCAATTCTCGACGCTGCCCTGGCGCTGGCCCTTCTGGCTACACCTGATCTTTGAGCATACGATCTATGGCCTCGCGTTGGCGACCATGACCTGCTTTGCCCTTGTCTTTCCAACCCCCCACCCTGCCATCTCCCGGCGCCCGGCGCTGGTTGTCACTGCCCTGCTGGCCTCATTCGCAGTCCCGATTATAGTGGTAATGGCCCTGGCACCAAGCTGGCCGGCAGCGGTGCGCTGGGGCAGCCGCACTTCCTGGATCGTGGCTGGCATCGAGCTGGCGATCGCCTTTGCGGCGGGTGCGCGCTCGGCACGGGTCGCCGCCGACCCCGTAAGCCGTGCCCAGGTCCGGTGGATCGTGTGGTGCGGTGCGCTTGGGTCAGCGATATTGATCCCTGGCTACGTCCTGCCCTTGATCCTGGTCGGGCACCCGCCGATCCCACACCCTGTCGTCATGCTTGTCACCGCTTTGATCCCTCTTGCATTGGCGGTCGCCATCCTGCGCTACCGCCTGTTTGACATCCAGGTGGTCACCAACCGCACGCTCGTGTACGCACTCCTGACTGCGCTGCTGGTCGGGCTGTACGTGCTCCTGGTGCGCACCTTTACACTTGTCGCGGAATTGCTATGGCCTGGGGGTGATAGGTCACTCATCATCTTTGCCGCCACCTTTGTGGTAGCCATGGCCGTAGAGCCGATGCGGCGCCGCGTACAGCGCCTGATTGACCGCCTATTCTTTCGCAGCAAGCTCGATTACCAACAGCTCCTGCCAGAGATGAGTCAACGCCTCGCCACCCAGCTAGTCGTCGAGCAGGTGGCGACACGCCTGGTGAGTGAGGTAGTGGAGCGGCTGCAAATCACGCATGCCGAGCTCGAAATCCTCGACGCGGATGAACTGAGGTTCGAGCGGGTGCAGCCAGCCAACGGCAGGCCCTGCACACCGGACATCGCACCACCTGCCACTCAGGATCCCCTGGCGCGCTATCTGCGAGACACCGACGCGCCCCTGCTCCGCTTCCAGTCCTCGTCTAGTGCCAGTGCTGAGGCACTGGCTTACCTGGCGGCGCGTGACGTGGCACTGGCCATTCCACTCACCGTTGGCCACAAACTGGTCGGCATTTACTATCTCGGCCTCAAGCAGTCAGGCGACGGCTACACAAGCGAGGAGGTCAACCTGCTGCGCCTCCTCGGCAGGCAGGCGGCTGTGGCTGTGGAGAATGCGCGCCTCTTCGCCGCCACAGAGCGTCAGGCAGAGGAGCTGGCAGGACTGCACGAAGCGGCTGTCGCCCTGTCGTCGACCCTCGTGGTCGACAGGGTGCTGCACACCCTGGCTCACCACCTGGGGCGCACACTGAGGATAAGCCATGTTCACATCTGGCGCCTGGATGCGGACGGCACAGGCCAGGTGCTGGCCGTATGGCACGACGACGAGGTGGAAGCGCCACACGGCACGCGGCACCTGTGGCCGGCCTTGATCCGTGCCATCCTCAACCAGGAGGCGGTCGTGCTCAAAGCAACCGGCACTGACCTGGACGAGGCGGGTGTGATAGATGGATCAGCCCACGCACGCGCCTATGCCGCCGAGCATGGGTGGCAGGCGCTGCTCGCAGTGCCCCTCGTGCAGAGGGCACAGGTCATTGGATGCGTAGAGCTGTGGGAGACGCGACACGCGCATACCTTTGGGCCACGCGAGGTGCGCATCTGTCGCACCATGGCCACCGATGCGGCAGCAGCCATCGAGCAGGCACGCCTGTTCGAAGCAGAGCGCCAGCAGCGACGGCTGACGGAGGCGCTGCAGGCGGCATCAGACCTGGTGAGCCGCAGCCTCGACCTCGAACAGGTGCTTGACCGGATCCTCAACCAGGTGGCGCGCGTTGTGCATGGCGATGCGTCGAACATCATGCTCGTCGACGAGCCCTACGGCGACGAGCCCCTTGACGATCGCCTTGCACGCGTGGTGCGCAGGCGCGGCTACACCGCTCTTGGCTGCGACAACTTGATTAGCACATTCATCTTGCGCGTCGGCGATTATGACACACTAAGCTGGATGGGACGCACCGGGCAGCCCACGGTGGTGCCCGATACGGCGGCGTCACGCTACTGGCACCCGATCCCGGGCATGGAATGGCAGCGCGCCTACGTCTCGGCACCGATCCGCGTCGCTGGCAAGACGATTGGTTTTTTGAACGTCGACGGGCGCACGCCTGGCGCCTTTACCCGTGACGATGCGCAGCGATTGGAAGCGTTCGCACACTATGCCGCCACAGCACTGCACAATGCACGCCTTTACGAACAGGCACAAGTCGAGCTCGTCGAGCGGCGGCGTGCTGAAGAGCAGCTCAAGGCATCGCTCGCCGAAAAAGAGGTGCTGCTCAAAGAGGTACACCACCGCGTCAAGAACAACTTGCAGGTCATTTCAAGCCTGCTCTATTTCCAGGCGCGTACGGTGACCGATCCGGCCGTGCTCGCCATGCTCCAGGAAAGCCAATTGCGCGTGAGATCGATGGCACTCGTCCACGAGCAACTGTACGCCACGACCGACCTGGCACAGATAGATGCGGCCGAGTACGTGCGTACCCTGGCCGGATACCTGTTTCGTGCCTATGGCGCAGGAGACGGGGCACACGGTGAGGCAGGCCAGATCCGCTTTCGGGTCAACACGGACACCGTGGTACTCGGGGTCGACGAAGCAGTGCCGTGTGGTCTGCTCCTACACGAACTCATCTCCAATGCCCTGAAGCATGCCTTTCCCGATGGGCGAAGCGGCGAGGTGCTGGTAGCACTGCGCGCCCTACCTGATGGCGATGTGTGCCTCAGTGTGGCGGACAATGGGATTGGCCTGCCGCCGGACATGGATCTCGAGCTTGGCGAAACGGCGGCGCGCACCACACGGGGCCTGGGGCTACGCCTGATCCAGCACCTGGCGCAGCAGCTCGATGGGATCATCGAGCTGCATACCAACCCCGTCGCAGGTGGCACCCGCTGGGACATCACCTTTTCCGGCCCGGAAAGTGGCGAGAGACACCATAGCCCAACCGCTGGCCTTGCTTCGCTCGATTCTGTTTCTGCCAGGCAGCCGGCGCGCATGCAGCAGGAGGCCGGCTAGGTTGCCCGATTCGGACTAGGAGATGGAATAATCATGCAAGTGCGCATCCTGATTGTCGAAGACGATACCCTGATTGCAATGGAGCTGCAAGATCGGTTGCAAGACCTGGGCTACAGTGTGTGTGCCCGCACGCGTACGGCCGAGGATGCGGTGATTCTGGCCGAGGGCCTACAGCCCAGCCTGGTGCTGATGGACATCCGCCTGCGGGGCGCCATGGATGGCGTGCAAGCTGCCGCGTTGATCCGGGAACGGTTCGACATCCCGATCATCTACCTGACAGCGTATGCCGACGACGCGACGCTGGCACGTGCCAAGGTTACCGAGCCCTATGGCTATATTATCAAGCCGTTCGAAGAGCGCGAGCTGCTGAGTGCGATTGAGATGGCCCTCTACAAGCACAAGATGGAAAAGTGTCTGCGCGACAGCGAGCGGCGCCTGTCGGCTACCTTGTATAACATCAGCGACGCAGTGATCTCTACCGACGCGGAAGGCGAAATCATCCTGGCCAACCCCGTCGCCGAGGCATTGCTCGGCCCGCTCGCACAACCAGGCACCGGGATGCCAGCACGCAAGGTACTGTCACTCTATGCCCAGGCAGGAGGGCAGGATGACGAACCAAGTCTATACCCCGTGCTCGACGTGTTGCACGATGGGCAGGCGCGCAATCTGGCCGGCCATTACCTGAAAACAGCCGAGGGCAGGTGGATCGCCGTCGAAGGGAATTCCACACCGGTGATCGACGCGCAGGGGAAAACGCAAGGAGTTGTCGTCGTACTGCACGACGTCAGCCGCAGGCTGGAAGAGGAGCAGCAGCGCGAGGCGATGCAAGCGCGACTGTATGAGGCGCAGCAGATGGACATAGTCGCGGCGCTTACCAGCCGGCTGGCTCATGATTTCAACGAGCACCTGACGACGATCCTGGCTGCCGCGTCGCTCATCCTCGCCGAGCACACAGATGGCGAGCCAGGTCCGGTGCCCGCTGCTGCCGAGCGCATCAGGCAGGCCAGCCGCCAGGCGGCTGCCCTCACCCAGCAGATCCTGGCCCTCACAGGCGAGCAGGTCCGCGGCCCGCGTGTGCTCGATCTGCATTCGCTGCTACAGAGCCTGGGCGAGCGCCTCGCGACTCTGGTTGGTGCACGCGTGACCATCGAGCACCACCTGTGGCCCGAGCCGCTCCTGGTGCATGCCGATCCTGCCGAGTTGGAGCAAGTGCTCATCCACCTGACGCTCAACGCCCAAGAGGCCATGCCCGACGGGGGTGTGGTGACGATCAGCACCGAGGCATACACCAGTACCGCTGACGGCAAGCTACACGCCTGCCTGCGCTTCTCTGATACAGGGAGAGGCATGGATGCGCACACCCGTGCCCACGCCTTCGATCCCTTTTTCAGCACCAAGCCGGGGGCGGCTGGGCTGGGACTTGCGATCAGCAAAAACATTGTCGAGCAGCTCGGCGGCTGGATCGAGATCGATACGGCGCTTGAGTGTGGGTCCACCTTTACCGTCTATGTGCCCCAGTGCACCACAGGCGCTGAAGACACGTACGAGGCACCATCCCTCGACGACCTGCGCGGCAGCGGGCAGCAGGTACTCCTCGTCGAAGACGACGCCGAGGTCCGCTTTGCCGTCAGCGAAATGCTGCGCGCTGGCGGCTATCGCGTGGTCGAGGCCAATAGCGTGCGCGCCGCCCTCGATCTATTCGAGGCAGACCCACAAGCGGTGGATATGCTGATCACCGATGTCATGCTGCCCGACCGCGACGGCCTGTCACTTGCCGATAGCTGCCGCATGCTGCGCCCAGAGCTGCCGATACTCGTCACCAGTGGGCTGACCAGCCGTCACACCCACTGGCTCCAGATCCGCTCGCGCGGCTATCCCTTCCTCCCCAAACCATTTGGATTGATGGACCTGCTGCCCGCAGTGAAGGAAGTGATCGGGATGCAGCCAAGAACAAACGGCTGATCGCCAGCTTCACGCTTCCCTTCTTTCCCCCTTGCAGAGGGGAAGAAAAGAGAGCGCGCCAACCACTGCCACGACGCCGACGGCTATCATGACAGGACGGATGCCAACCCAGTCGGCGACGGCGCCGCCCAGGATCAGGGGCAGCACGGCAGAGGCATTGGCCAGAGCGAGCTGGGCAGCAATGACGCGCCCGCGCAGCACCGGCGGCGGCCGGCGCTGGAGCGTGACACGGGCAGGAATGACGACGCCGGCCAGTCCAAATCCGAGCAGGGCGATGGTACCGGCGGCCGCCACCACGCGCCAGCCTGGGCCAGCGACCAGTCCGAGCAGCGCCGCCGATACGCCGGCTGTGGCCAGGCTTGCGGGCACCACGCGCACCAGGTCGAGGCGATTGCCCAGCCGGCCGACAAGCGCGGCGCCAAGCAAAAATCCGGCGCCGCCAGGCAGCACCAGGTAGGGCGCATCCTCCACCGCCATCCCCAGGCGGCGCGAGACGAGGCCCGGCAGAAGGGCCAGAAGCACCAAGAGGAGCGCTCCTGCCACCGTGGCTTGCACGGCCACCGCCATGAGCACGCGATCGGCGGCGATGGCCTGCCAGCCTGCGCGCACATCGTCGCGCAGCGCATGCCAGCGCGCCGCAAGACGGGGGGAGCTGCGAGCCGACATGCCGGGTTCGCTCCCTGGCGCAAGTGCCGGGGTTGAGGCAGGCAGGCCGGCAGCGAGCACCAGCGCCGTGCCGCACAGAATCGCGACGGACAATCCCACGGCTGGCGCGCCCGACGCCTTTACGACAATCGGCGCGACGAGTAGAATGCCCAGCCCTTCGCCGGCAATCATCCCCACCTGGTATAGAACATTGGCGGTAGCCAGGCGGGGGGCCGGCACCACGTCAGGCAGCATCGCCTGCTCCGCAGGCGCGGCAAACTGGCTGCTCGCCGCCGTCATGGCATTACAGAGATAGACGGCGACAAGCGCGGTCCCGCCCGACAGCAGACCTGTCGCCACCCAGAAGGCAATGCCAATCACAGCGCGCGCCACATGCGCCGCCAACAGCAGGCGCTTGCGGCCCCACCTGTCGACGGCCGCACCGGCCACGAGGGAAAAGAGGAAAGCCGGCAGGATCGACGATGCGAACACCAACCCAATGCCCGCGCTCGAGTGCGTCGCCTCTTCCACGATCACCGTCCCCGCCAGGCTCAACCCATAGACAGCCGTGACGGTGGCAATCTCTCCGCCAAGCAGCCGGCGCAGCGCGCCCGACCGCAACATCCCCCAGTCGACCAACCGATCGTCCTCCTCGAACACACTGGGATAATGTATCATCTCAATAAAGGGAGTAAGTTGGCGTGTGTGCGGTGCCCGCACACACACTAGCCCCCGATTATTGAGCAGATACGGGATAATACCTCATTCTACAGGAATTCGCCGGGAATGCCAAAGAGGTTCACAGACTTGGCTTGGCTGGTATAGGCACACTCACCTCCAATCCTCACGCGGCACCAGCAGTGCGTGCCCGCACCAATCCACGCTTCCGGCCCCCGAGTTGTACAAGCCACAAAAACATGGTATACTTGGGCAGTGGTTGTCGTGCCACCACACGGTTCTACATAATGCCCGTTGTTCTGTTCCTCAAAGAAGAAAGGAGACGAAATGAATAGGCAGGTAACAAGCAGGCTGGCGGTTCTCTCTCTGCTCACCGTCGTGGCGCTCATCGCGGTCAGCGTGCCCGCCACCAGGCCAGCATCTGCGGTCACGGCCCCGGCGCAGGCACAACCCGTGGCACGCGGCGTGCAGATCCCCGTCATTGTCAACGTCTACCCGGGGGGCAAGTACTCGGAAGGCGCCATCCGCAAGGCTAACGACATCCTGCGCCAGGCAGGGATGAAGCTGGTCGTCGTAGAGAAGAATACGATCGGCGCCAATTCGGGCGGCGCAGGAGAGTGGGGCGGCGATAACGGTGCCGACGGCGGCACGGCCGGCGATGGCACCTTCACCCGCGGCGAGCGCGATAGGATGCGCACCTTTGGCGGCCAGGAGCTGCGCGACCTGCCCAATCACAGGGGGATCAAGATCTCGTTCGGGCAGACGCCGTCGTCCACCTCCACCACGCCGGGCATCTCGGTGCACCGCGACCCCACGATCATTGTCAAGGACCGTGGCAACGACAGCGACACGGGCCAGACGATTGCCCACGAGATCGGGCACCTGATGACGCTGGGTGAGGGACACAAGATCGACGGGACGACAAACGCCGACTCGGCCGGTCACACCCCGAATCGTGCCGGCAACACAGGCAACGGCAACATCATGGCGCCCAGCAATCGGCGCAACGGCACGCACCTGACCCCGGACCAGATCGCCGAGATGCAGCGCCGGCGCTATGTGCACGGCAAGTGCGCGTCGCAGTGGGAGCGCGCCTATCCAGCCCAGCGCGAGACGCAGCAGTTTGGGGCGACCACCGACCTGCTCGGTGACCAACAGGTTGGAATGCCGCCGATCTATGATATCCACGAAGTGGTGCTCACCTCGCTGCAGACCGATCCGGATGTCGCTGTGCAGTTCACCGTATTCGACCCTATGCCGCCAGAAGTGTATATCGACGTCGCCTACAACCTCGGCTTTGATTTCGACAACGACACCAACACCGGCGGCATCTTTGCCGGGGTGCCGGGCATCGACCGGGTTGCCAGCGTGGTCATCACCGGCACATTGGACCTCGCCCCACTAAACATCAGCGGCCTGATCTATTACCTGCCTGGCGGCATGGCACACCCCTTCGACGCAGCGCCGCAGGTGGTGACCGATTATGCCTACGTCGACCTCGACGAGCCGGCCGACCCGGTAGCGACGAGTGTGCTCTTTACACTCACCAAGGAGGTGATGGGGCTGATCGACCCCATGGCAGAGGCCGAGGTGCCGGTTGTCGCGGCGACGAGCATGAGTGGCGAGCCGCTCGAGATGCCGCCTTTCGATGCAGCCAAATTCCTGTTCGATAGAGAGCGCTGGCTCAGGGATCCGGAGCTCATCACCGGCGGCACGGGGGTGCCTACGGCCGGCGAGCCCTACCCGGTGGACATCCTGGGCCTGGCGTCCGAGGATCCGTTTGTCCTCTATCTCAACGACACGCCCGTGTTGTCGGGCACACTGGACGCGGAGGGCGCCTTTCACGGCGCCTTTGTCTTCCCGACCGACGTGCCCACCAGCGAATTTCACTTCTTGACCGCCCAGGACAGCACAGGTGAGTTTGCCTACAACATCACCTGCCCGGAGGCGGAGCCGCCCACCGTCGAGGCGACCAGCCCGGCGGATGGTGCCATGGATGTCGCGCCCTCGATGCCGATCGGGATCACATTCAGCGAGCCGATCGAGCCAAACTCCTTTGCCTATTCGTGCACGCCCGATCCGGGCGGCTGGGTCGCCACGTGGCAGCCGGGAGATACCCAGGTGGAGCTGCAGCACGCGCCCTTTGCCGTGAACACACCGTACACATTCACCATTGAAACCGCAGAGGACATCGCCGGCAATCCGCTCGCTCCAGGCCCGGCGCCCAATCCCTGGTCATTCACGACAGGGACCACTCTGTATCACATCTACCTGCCTGTGCTGATAAAGCAATAGGCAGGCTACTGCTCGGATGCAAACGCGCCCACTCCGCACCTGCGTGCCGGAGTGGGCGCATGTCGCGCCTGGATCGCCCCTACTCGAACTTGACCGCCCCTCCCAATCTTGCCCCGCGTCGCAATCTGTGCTAAAATCGACGCTTGTGGCTTGACTGAGGAAGGAAAGGGGCACAGTGGAAAGGGCAGACGACACGACGGGCACACCGAAAGCTGGCAGCCGGTGTGCCCAGTTGGTGGTGCGATCCGGCGGGCAAATGGTGGGCACAGTGCCGGTGAGAGGCGAGCTGCGCATCGGCCGGGACCGCGAAAACGACCTGGTGATTGAGGACAGCCAGGTGGATGGGCGCCACGCGCGCATCTATGCCCACGATGGCGGCCTGTTTTTGTGTAACGAAGGCACAACCACCATAACAGTCAACGGCATCGCCCTCATCGGCCATCGCCTGCTGCGCGATGGCGACAGGATCGGCGTGGGCGAGACGTTGCTCATCTACCAGCCTGCCCCTCCCGCTGCATGTGAGACACCAGACGAAGAGGACGATGAGGCCCTACTCATGGCGCTACGCAGCACCCCCCCAGCGCGTCACACGCCCCTCCCGGCATCGGGCAAGCACCGGCGCCTGCGGCTGCCGTGGCAGGCCAACAAGCTGCGTGCCCCCCAGGGCCGGCAGCGCGCATCCGCCGTCGGCCTGACACCTGCCGGGCTCCTTGTCTTGGTGGCCATCGCGGCGATCGTAGCCTATCTCGTTGCGCCGGACAGCTTTGAGCCGCGGCGCACCGACAAGCGGCTGACACCCGTGATCGCTGCCTCAGCGCCGGGCTCCGTCGACACCCCACGCACCCAATCCACAGCCAGCGCCGAGTCGAGTGCCAGCAGTATAGCTCCCCAGGCTGCCACTACATCTGCCACAGCCGACACGCTCAGCTCACTTCTCGCCGAGGCCCAGGCCCTCGCACTCCGCAGCCAGTTCGACGCAGCCATCGAGCGCTATCAATCGCTCGCCGAGCAGATGCCGCGCAACGCGCGGGTCGAGGCGGCATGGGCGCAGGCGCTGATCCTCGATGGCGACATCGAACAAGGCCTGGCTCATGCCCAAGAGGCCACCGAGATCAACCCCGATAGTGCGCAGGCCTGGACCGAGATGGCGCGCGCTTACATCGCCCAGGGCAACACCAGTGGCGCCCTGGCGGCCGGGCGCCGGGCCGTCGCCCTGGCATCCGACTCCCCCTCGGATGGCGACGACGCAGCACATGCACACGCGATGCTGGCCGAGGCATATTTCATGGGCGACCTGCTGCCGCAGGCCACCGAACAGGCCGATATCGCCATGCGCCATTCCCCTCCACTCGCCGCCGCATTTAGCATCCGCGGCCGCCTCTACCTTGTCGCAAGCGGCGACGCAGGAGCGGCCGTGACCGCCCTGCGCCGCGCGGCCGAGCTCGAACCCGAGCTATGGGTGCGACACCAGGAGTTGGGGCTGATGCTGATCGAGTTGGGCCAGGCCCGGGCAGCGATCGAGGCACTCACCGAGGCGCTGGTACTGGGTCACAAACCTGTCACCTACACCGCCCTTGGCCGGGCACACTACCGGCTCGGAGAGTACGATCAGGCCAAGTCGTACCTCGAACAGTCGCTCTCGCTCGGCATCGACGATGTGGAGACATACGCACTGCTGGCGATGATGAACGCAGAGCAGGGGCGGTGCGACGATGCCCGGGTCTATTATAGCCACGCGTTTGAGCAAGATATGACACACCCACTCGCGCTCCAGGCACAAACGGCCTGTGAAGGGGGCGCGAGCCCGGCGCAAACGGGTGCAACGGAAACGTCCACGTCTGGCGATGTTCGTACTCCCGACGCCCCGACCAGCACGCCGTCAAGCCCTGGCGGTACGCCGTCAGGTGCCACAGCTACCCCTTTGTTGCCCGGCTGGATCGCTTTCTCAACCTGGAACATCGCACTTGGCCACTATGATACCTACATCGCCAGGCCCGACGGCAGCGATCGCCGCCTGGTGGCGACGCAGATGCACCAGCCCGCATTCAGGCCCGATGGTGAATGGTTGGCCGTCAACGGCGAGCAGCCCCTGCACTTGAACCTCCACCTTATTCGTGTCGCTGACGGCGATCCAATCGAGCTCAGCACCTACCTGGAGGACCGCCTGCCGCGCTGGTCACCCGACGGCACGGCCCTCGTCTTTAGCTCAACGCGCCATCCGGACCGCCAACCGCGACTGTATATCGTCGACCAGGTGCCGCTCGACGGCCGGCACGCCCAGGACCGGCCGCTGCGCGCCGAGTTGTACGAAGTACTCGGCGACTATCCCACCTGGCTGCCGGATGGGCGGATTGTGTACACGGGCTGTGATTGGGGCAGTGGCGCGACGCAGTGTGGCCTGTTAGCCGTCAGCTCGACGCGAGGCGTCCAGGCACTCGAAGCACTGACCGACTACCCGGGCGATACGGCGGCAGCAGCAGGGCCCGATGGACAGATCGCCTTCATGTCGGACCGCGATGGCAACTGGGAGGTATACTTGCTTGCCGCCGACGGCAGCATGCGGCAGCTGACGCAGCACGCCGCGAACGATGGGTTGCCTGCCTGGTCGCCCGGCGGTGACTATCTCGCCTTCGTGTCAGACCGCAACGGCGTGTGGGCGGTGTGGGTGATGCGCCCCGACGGCAGCGGACAGCACAAGCTCTTTGACATGGGCGAGGGGGGGCTGGCGGTAGATTGGCAGCAAGAGAGCATTAGCTGGGGCCGCTAGCTTTGACAATACGGGCGGATTCGCGTAGAATACAGTGTGAGTGACTGAACAAGCGCGGAGCACGCTGCCCGGCAGGGTAGCGGCACTTGGAAGCCGAGTAGGTTCCTCTTTGAAAGGAGGAGTGCCGATGGAGACCACGACGTATTCCTCGTATCAGGAAGCAGCGCAGGCGTACATGGCCCGCTTCCGGGCGATGCGCGAGGCACCACCGTCACTGGTGGCTGCATCCGCCGCCGAGGGCGCCAGGCGCGGACCGGGCATGGTGGACACGGATGCCCTCGTCGACCACGCGGCCGAAATCGCCAGCGTGTCGGCCGCAATGGTGCCGATGGCCCGCGACATGCTCGACGCCCCCGAGGCGGCGGTGCGCGAGGCGATCAGCGGGCAGATCCTGGCGCAGGCGGCGGCCGAGCTACAGCTCGCCACAGAGCTGCTCGGAGTGGCAGCCGGTGAGCAAGTGATGGCCACCGGCCTGGTGACACGCGCAGCACGGGGCAGCGCCCTGGCCCTGGCTATCGACGACCTGGAGTGCGTGATGATGACACCGCTGGAGGCAGGGCTGGCCCTCGACGCAGAGCCGCGGCGCAGCATGGCCCGCGCCGCAGTCGGCCTGGATGAAGCGAAGCAACAACTGCACGACGCAGCCCTGCTCGCCGCAAAGAGTATCACGAGCCAGGTGCAAGAGTTTGGCGGCGACGTCGCGTGGAGCCTGGTTTTCCAGACAGAGTGGGCCGCCGTCGTCGACGGCGCAGCGCTGTTGCGCAAGGACGTAGCAGCCAAGCTCGACGCCGTCCAGGAGGGCGCTGGCGCCCTCCTGGAAAAAGCTGTGACCGCAGCCACAGCCACGCTGCTCAATGTGTGGGACAAGATCATGGCCCTGCTCGGCAAGGATGCGGAAGACAAGGCGCGCAAGCAGGTAAAAGAGTGGCTGGAGCAGATCAAGCAAGAGGGCAAGATCGCGCTCTTTGCCACCCTGATCGACAGCCTCTACCGCGTGCAGGCCTTCGAGCAAGATCTGGCCGCGTGGCTGGCAACCAGCAAGGCGGACACCGAACGCCTCGCTGCCACGACGACGGCCGTGAGCGCGGTGGCCGACAGCTTTCAGGTACTGGTGGGCAGGATGAGCACACTGGAGGACGTGATCGGCCTGGCCAAGATTGTCAAGATCCCCCAGGTGCTGGTGATCGTCGCCGGTGTGCAAGTGGCCCTGCTCACCACGCTCATCTACCTGGGGCACGACTATCTCGGGTATCAGCCGCTTGGATTCTTCAACGTGACGCGCGGCGTGAGCGAGGTGATCCGGGGCGAGTTGGGCGTCTAGATGATCTCCCAAGCCCCCACCGGCCGGTGGGGGCTTGGGTCCTTCTTTACTGCTCGATGGGCATGTCGAGGTAGTAGGGAAACCAGGTGGACCAGTAGTGCCAGTAGTGCCAGTAATACCAGCCGTCTACCCACCAATACCAGTAGGGCCAATACCAACCATACCACCAGTAGTACTGCCAGTACCAGTAGTAGTGTGAATAGTACCAGTTGGGGTGATGGTGCGAGTTGAACCACCAATAGTTCCAGACGACGATCCGGCCGTTGATCCAGCGCAGCGAAGTGATATAGAAGTAGGGCATGCCGTTGACAATGATCGGCGGATCGGGCACCTCGGCCAGGTTTGGGTCGAGGTTGGTGTGGTGTGCCTGGAAAAAGCTCGTCTCATCGGCGGAACCAGCGTCGGCAACCATGGCCGTCAGCGCGCCCGACAGCTCATTCGTGATGGTCGACACCGTCATCGCGTCTATTTCCGAGATCGTGCCATCTGCCGCATGGATCGTGATATGCATCACTTCCGCTGCGGCTGGATCGAACACAAAGCCCTTCTCTTGCATCTCGGCGGCGAGAGCAATCGTTTCCTCCCGTGCCATCAGCATGTTCAACACCAGCGAGCGCTCTGGCTCCTCCAGGTCCATGACCATCACCGGGTAGGGATAGTTGAGCAGCGTGGACATGTCGGGGATGCGCTCCATCTGCTGCGGTGCCGCGGCAGCCTGTGACCTCGACATCAAACCGGCCACTGCCCCGCGCATTGGCACAAGGGCAGCCAGGATGACGACGAGGATCAGAACAATCCAAATCATTCGTTTCTTCATCGTGCTTTCCTCCAGTATCTATTCACTACCACGGGAACCAGGAAGACCAATAGTACCAGAAGCGCCAGTAGTACCAGCCATATACCCAGTGATACCACCAGGTCCAATTGTAGCCACGGTAGAAATAGTAGTCCCAGTAGTGGAGGTAGTAAGCATAGTACCAGTTGGGGTGGTGGTGCGAGTCGTACCACCAGTAGTGCCAGTACACAATGCGGCCCGCAACGACGTGGAGCGTGGTGATGTAGAAATAGGGCATGTTGTTGACGACAATGGGATCGTAGGGGACGGCAGCCAGCGCCGGGTCCAGGTTCGTCTTGTGCACCTGGAAAAAGCCCGTGCCATCGTCGGCGACCATGCCGACAAAGTAGACGCGAGATACAGCCGCCGGGTACTGCCCCCCTATCGACTCATGCCACTCGGGCGGCGCCAGGTGCGCCATGGCCCCGGTGTACTGCTTGACGATCAGCGGCAGCAGGGTGATCTTGCCGGCGACGACAGGCACGACGACCATGTCGACGATGCGCATAGTGCCGGCGCCATCGTCGAGGGTGACACGCATCGCCACCGCGCCATTACGGTCGACGATCTGCCCGCCCTCGGCGAGTGCCATCCTGAGCAACACGGCCTCTGGCCTGGCGAGGACCTCTACCACAGCCAGCTCGGCGTCAGCGCCCGACAGGTCTTCGATCTGTACGCTGTGGGGATAGTCGAGCAATGAGTCGAGATCGGGAATGGGCGCAGCCTGCATGGGTCTTGCCGCCTGCAGCGTGGGGAACAGGCCGCTCCCCGCCCCTGTGGAGGAGAGAATGGCCAGCACGAGGGTAATTGCCAGGCCACCTGAAAAGATCCGTCGCTTCATATGCACCCCCTCTTGGCCCCTTCGGGAAGGTGCCAATCTGGGCCCGCACTGGACCTGGCGACGGCGGATGGTGTATCGAGTCCGGCGCGAGCCGGCCTGAAACGGTGGGCTGCCCGTGCCCTGCTCCATCTCGTAGGCCGTCTCACCTCCTTTCAGACGACTCTGCGAACGATGCCGCCGCGGCCCGCCAACATCAATGGGGGTGGGCCGCCGTCACAAGTCACGCCGACAACAGAGTGATTGCCATGTTGGAAGTAGTACAATGACATTATAACTGATCTTGATCACAGTGTCAAGCACGTTTGCAAATCCACCGGCGGATGGTATAATCGCTTACGTACTTGCTGGCACAATCCAACGACGACCAGGCCAACCAATGGAGGCAGGACATGAAAGAAATGGTGGGCACAACCCTCGGTAAGTACAGTCTCGTCGCGAGCCTCGGCGCCGGGGGCATGGCTACCGTGTACAAGGCGCACCAACCCAGCCTCGATCGATATGTTGCCGTCAAGGTGTTGCACCCCCACCTGGCGCAGGATCCTGAATTTGTGCTCCGTTTCGAGCGCGAGGCGGCCGCCGTTGCCAGGCTGAACCACCCCGGTATCCTCAAGATCTATGACTTTGACGCCGACGACGGCTGGTACTTTATGGTCACAGAGCTGATCCACGGCCCCACGCTCAAAGCGGAAATGCGGACACGTCTCCAGGCGCAGCAGGGGTTTCTGCCAGAAGAGATCGTCAAGATCGGCGTTGCCCTGGCCGGGGCCATCGACTATGCTCATGATCACGATGTGATCCACCGTGATCTGAAACCGTCGAACGTGATGCTGACGGGAGAGGGCCAGGTCGTGCTCACCGACTTTGGCCTGGCCTACATCGTCGGCGGCAGCCAGCTCACCGATACGGGCAGCACCTCGGGCACGCCCGACTATACGTCGCCCGAACAGGCCCTTGGCAAGCGCGGCAACCGATGGAGTGACATCTATTCACTGGGTGTGATCCTGTACGAGATGGCTGCTGGCCGCCTTCCCTTTCATGGCGAGACCACCTTCGCCACGCTGATGAGCCACGTCAGCACCCAGCCAACACCCCCTTCGCGCTACCATCCCGACCTGCCCGCGGCGCTCGAGGATCTGATCCTGACCGCGATGAACAAGGACCCTGCCGATCGCTACCAGAGCGGCGGGCAGATGGCAAGGGCACTTGTGGACAGCCTCGACGCCAGCCAAGTGGGCGTCACACCCATTCCACTCTTGGCGCCAATTCCCGATCTGGAAGCTGGCGACGAAAGCGGCAGCACGACAGGGAGCACCAGGGCCCTGCGTCCCTATCGCGGGCTCTTTCCCTTTCGCGAAGAGGACGCCCCCTTCTTTTTCGGGCGCGAGACGTTCGTCGAGCGCCTGGTCGACGTGGTGCACCGGCACGCCATGGTCGCCGTGGTCGGGCCTTCAGGCAACGGCAAATCGTCGGTCATCCTGGCCGGCCTGCTGCCACGCCTGCGCGACGAGGCAAGTTGGACGATTGCCCCTTTTCGCCCCGGCAGCCGCCCCTTCCAGGCACTGGCCGACGCCCTGTTGACACTACTCGATCCTGACATGGGCGAGGTCGACCGGCTGGTAGAGACACGCAAAATGGCCCAGGCGCTCAGGGCGAAGGAGCTGTTCCTCTCTGACGTCGTCGAGCGCATTCTGGACAAGAAAACAGCCCGGTCGCCAGTGGAAAGCGGGCCGACGCCGCGCTTGCTGCTGGTAGCTGACCAGTTCGAAGAACTGTACACACTCTGCGACGAGCCAGAGGATCGTCGATCCTTCCCGCAGGCTCTACTAGAAGCGGTAGGGCGCGACGGGAGCAAGACCCCTCGATTTGTCCTGGCGCTGACACTGCGGGCCGATTTCATGGCCCAGGCACTGGCGCACAGGGGCTTTGCGGATGCGCTGCAAACAGCAGACGTCAAGTTGGGACCAATGACGGCCGGGGAGCTGCGTGCAGCGATCGAGCAGCCGGCAGCGCGGCTGGGAGTGACCTTTGAGCCGGGCCTGGTGGAGCGCATCCTCGACGACGTGGGCAGCGAGCCCGGCAACCTGCCCTTGCTCGAATTCGCGCTCAATCTGATGTGGGACCGGCGGGCCGGCGGCCGGCTCACCCACGCAGCCTACGAGGCCATCGGCCGTGTGGAGGGGGCACTGGCACGCTATGCGGAAAAAGTGTATGCCGGGCTCGGCGAGGAAGAACGGAGGCATGTGCGCCACATCTTGACGCAGTTGGTGCACCCGGGTGAGGGCACCGACGACACCCGCCGACTGGCGACTCGGATCGAGCTAGGAGAGGAAAACTGGTCACTGGTGCGCCGCCTAGCCGACGAGCGGCTGGTGATCACCGGCCAGGACCCTGCCGGGCAAGAGACCGTAGAAGTGGTACACGAGGCGCTCATCCAGGGCTGGCGGCGGCTGCGCGAGTGGATGGATGCAGAGCGCGATTTCCGTTCGTGGCAGGAGCGGCTGCGAGCCGGGGTGCGCCAGTGGGAAGCCAGTGAGCATGACGAGGCCATCCTGCAGCGCGGGCGGGTGCTCACCGAGTCCGAAGAGTGGTTGCTCGCGCGCCGCGCGAGCCTGAGCGAACCCGAAAAGGCATTCGTCGAGGCGGGCATCGCCCTGCGCGAGCGGCAGGCCGCAGAACGCGAAGCACAGCGCCAGCGCGAACTGGAAGCAGCGCACAAGCTGGCCGAAGCCGAACGGCAACGTGCGGAAGAACAAACGGCGGCCGCCGCCGAGGTGCGGCAGTACGCCCGCAAGCTGCGCAGCCGCGCCTGGCTGCTCACAGGTGCGTTGGTGGTGGCCGCCCTTCTGGCCCTGCTGGCTTTCCTCTTTGGGCAGCAGGCGTTACGAAATGAGAATCTGGCAAACTTCCAGCGTGCCATTGCCATCGAGAATGCCAGCCTGGCCGAGGCACAGCGCCAGGAAGCCGAGCTACAGCGCGGCATCGCACTCGACAACGCGCAGGCCGCTGCGGAGAATGCGGCCCTGGCTGAAGAACAGCGCCAGGAAGCAGAGCGCCAGCGAGAGGTCGCCGTGGAAAATGCGGCCCTGGCCGAAGAACAGCGCCAGGAAGCGGAGCGCCAACGGCAGATCGCTGTGGAGAATGCCACCCTGGCCGAAGAGCAGCGCCAAATCGCCCTCTCGCGCCAGCTCGCCGCCCAATCACGCACCCTGCTCGATGAGCAGTACGACCTGGCACTCCTTCTTGGCCTGGAAGCCAACCGCCTCTGGGACACGGCTGAAACGCGCAGCAGCCTGCTCGCGGGGCTGGAGCACCAACCGCGCCTGGTCACCATCTTGCCTGGAGGTAGCGGCATGGTGCAGTGGGTGGCCTTCAGCCCCGACGGCCACCTGCTGGCATCGGTCGGTGCCAATGGCCTGGTGCAATTGTGGCGCATCGAGCAGCCCACTCTACCCGGGGAGAGCACCGTCGTCGTGCGCGCCGACGGCCCCCCCCTGGTGGGCCACGACCCGGCCCAACTGGTGAACAGCGTCGATTTTAGCCCCGATGGCCGGTGGATCGCCACGGCGAGCGACGATGGCACCATCAAGATCTGGGACGTGGCAAGCAGGACGCTGCTGCACACACTGGACGAGAGTGGCGAGTACATCCAGACAGTGGCGATCAGCCCCGACGGCCAACTGCTGGCAGGAGGCGGGGGACACGGGTTCGTCGGCCTGTGGAATACAGACACCTGGCAGCTCACTCGCAGGCTGGAAGGCCACGCAGCCGACACATGGCAACTGGCCTTTAGCCCCGATGGCCAGACGCTGGCCACCGCCTCTGCCGACACGACAGTAATCCTGTGGGATGTGGACAGTGGCAAGCCACGCGTGGCGCCGCTGCTCCTCTCAACCTGGCCGACGTGGCTGGCCTTCAGTCCTGATGGGACGGTCCTGGTCACCCGCAACTGCGCCGAGACCGATGCAGGCGGCTGGTGCCTGCGCGATCGCGTGGCACTGTGGGACAGCGCCACAGGCACCCTGGCCCGTGAGCTGGACAGCGGTAAAGAAGGGATGGTCGCATCCCTTCTCTTCTACGGCCCGGATGGCGAGTTTCTGCTGACCCGGGGCAGCAACGGCCAGTTTACGCAGTGGGACGGTGCATCGGGCGAACCGATTGCCCCCCTCTTTTCTGGCAGACTGGGCGGCCTGTGGGCGATGGACCTCAGCCCTGGCGGGCAGCTCCTGGCGTCGGCCAACCTTGACGGAACGATCGAAGTGTGGGACATGAGCGGCGAACTCTGGTTAGAGACGACGCCGGCCTTTCGTTTTGCTGGCGGGGTCGCGGGCCTGGCCTACGGCCCCGGCGGCGAGTGGTTTGTGGCCGGGGGTGAGGATGGCCAGATTGTTTTCGTCGACAGCAACACAGGCGAGCTGCTGGGCGAGCCACTGCTCCACGCTGCGCTCGATCGGCCCGACATCTCGGCGCTGACCCTCCACCCGATCGACGGCAGGTTAATCACCACCCATGATGACGGCACGCTGCACGAATGGGTGCGTGTCGAAGGCGAAGGGTACGTGGATAACGGATTCTTGCACGGCGTGCATACCTACGGTGCCGTTTCGCTGGCGATGAGCGTTGAAGGCGAGTGGATGGCGACAGGCACCGTGGACGGGCGCGTGTACGCATGGGATGCCGCCCAAAACAGGGCAATCCTGGTCAGGACGCAGCACCAGGGACCGGTGCGCCAACTGGCCTTTGCCCCCGACGTGGACGGCACCGGCCCGGCCCTCATCTCCGGCGGCGAGGATGGCAGGCTCATCTTCTGGGTGCCGGGACTCGAGCCACGCCTTTCTCTCGACGCGCACCAGGGCGCGGTGCACAGCCTGGCAGTGAGCGCCGATGCGCAGTGGGTGGCATCAGGCAGCGACGAAGGCGAGATCGCAGTCTGGTCACTCGAAAGTGGCGAGCTGCGGCGCCGAATCGCCCATGCACACCAAGGGCCGGTGTTGGCATTGTCATTGGAGGCGGGTGCTTCAGGGGGTCAAGGGTCTGCCGGCAGCCTGGTATCCATCGGGGCCGATGGGCAACTCCAGCGTTGGGATCTCGACGCCGGGAGCGAGCCGGTGCTGCTGCTCGACCTTGGGCCCGAGCCAGTATGGCACGCTGCCGCGCTGTTTGGCGAGTCACTGGTGCTGGGGGGTGCCGGCGGCGAGGTGCGCATGTGGAACCTGGCCGGGACACCCCAACTCACCTGGTCGGGTGAGAATGCCGGCGGCGCCGTCACTTCGCTGGCCTACGACGGCGCATGGCTCTTTGCCGGCGGCGAGCAGGGAGCAGTGCGCGCTTGGGACCTGGCCGCGAACTCCAGTACCCCTGGAGCGGGCACTTCTCAGGACCTCGTGCTGGCCGAACCACGTCCGCTAGCTGTCGCGGCTATCGCCCTCGATCCCTCGGGCGAGACCCTGCTCTCCGTGTCGGTCAATGGCCTCGCACTGCTGTGGGATATAGAAACAGGCGAGCCCCGGCTATTGCCACTGACCGATGATGCCCTCTCGACCTATTCGGCCGCCTTCCACCCGGGCGGGCAGTTCGTGGCAGTCGGACGCTGCGGCGGGCGTGACGAGGGCGAGAACGACTATTGCAACCAGGGCGACGTTCTGATCTGGGACCTGGAACGCGACAGCCTGCAAGCACACCTCGTGACGCCCAACTGGCCCACACTCCATCTGGCCTTTGCTCCCGACGGGCGGTACCTGGCGTCGGGCGGGTGCGCACTTGCCGACGTCGCCGGCAGTTGCATCCAGGGCCAGGCGATCGTGTGGGACCTGGCCACGGGCGAGCCGCTTCACGCCCCATTCAAAGCACACAGCCGGCAGGTCTCTTACGTTGCCTTTAGCGCCGACAGCCGGCTGCTGGCGGCGGCAAGTTACGACAAGACGGTCACGCTGTGGGACGTGGCAAGTGGCCAGCCCGTGGGCCAGCGGCTGGTGGGTCACGACTACTATGCTCTGAGCGCCGCCTTTGCGCCCGATGGGACAACGCTGGCGACAGGCGGCGTGCGCGCCGTGCCCGGCGGGTTCGAGGGAGAGCTGATCCTGTGGGACGCCGCCACCGGCCAGCGGTTGGGCGATCCACTCTACGCACACGCCTACGGCATGCGGCATATCGCCTACCGCCCGGATGGGAAACAGATCGTATCGGCCAGCTACGATGGCACACTGGCACTGTGGGACGTGGACATCGACACCTGGCGGGCGCGCGCCTGCCACATCGCCAACCGAAACCTCACGGCCGAAGAGTGGGTGCAGTTTTTCGGCGACACGGCATATCGGGCAACTTGTCCCGTGGATCAAAGAGGGGAGTGATGACCAGGCGGATAGGCAGCCACGAGACGTACGAGATACGCCAGGCCGTGCCCGAAGACTGTAGCGGCCTGGCCCAGGTGCAGGTCGACAGCTATCGCACGGCCTATACAGGGCTTTTCCCCCCATCCTACCTCGGCCAGTTTACCTACGAAGAACAGGAGCAGGACTGGCGTGGCCTGCTGGCGGCTGGCGGAGACGATCTCCTCCTGGTCGCCGCGTCGGCAGACGGGTTGGTGATGGGGTACACCCTGGCCCGGGCACAGCCGGACGTGTATCCTGGCTACGATGCCGAGATCGTCGCCATGCATGTCCGCCGCCCATTCCAAAGACAGGGGATCGGCCTGGCCCTGCTGTGCGCGGCGCTGGAAGCGCTCGATCACCGGGCGTGCCACACTGTCATGCTCTGGACCCTGAAAGGGAACCCGGTGCGTGCGTGGTACGAGCGCCTCGGTGGTCAGCTTCTCGGCGAAAAAAGCTTCCAGGTCGACGGGTGGGAGATCGTAGAAGTCGCCTATGGCTGGAACGAGGCCCCGCTGTCGACGATCACGTGTCCCCATAGTAGTGCATAACTCATGCCCGCCGGCCCGTGCGCGTCCACCCCGACGTCATCCACGCCCCCTCTTCCCCGGCCAGGTCGATCTCTGCCTGCCAGTGGTAGGTCCTGGGCCACGTCCGAAATACGGGCGGGAAAAAGCGAAAGGTGAGCCTGGCCAGCAGGCTGCCCCGCGGCTTCCACTTTTCTGTCGGCGCCATCTCGGCGTGCACCCTATCGCCCTGGCGCCGCACCTGGTACACCCCGCGCACAATGCCCGCGTCCGCATCCACGCCGATCCCAAACCGCCCGGCGATCGCCGCGCCGTCACGCAGCGCCGCCATGTCGGGCAGCGGCGGCGACAGCTCCATCCACAGCTCGTGCCGCGGCGTGCGCACAACGGCGCGCGCGATCTCCAGGTGTCCACCGCGCTCCGCCAGGAGGTACACCATCCCGCCCTGTTCGAATTCGCCGGCTGCCTCTGGGTACATCGCCGCCAGCGGCCCGTCGTGCGCCGGGTTCACCAGCCCGATCAGAGGATCGGGGCAGGCGCGCATAAAGTAGACACGCCGGCCGCTGTACGGCATCGGGATCGGCAGCCGCAGCGGTTTTCGCTCCTCACCGCCGAGGGTGAACACCACCTCGGTGCCCGCCCGCCGCACCAGGTCGATCTGGTGCAACCGAAAGACCGGCAAAAAGCGTGGGCGCTCGATGCTCTCTCCCGCCGGTGCCAGCATCGTCAGGCCCTTGCCAGCGCGCCGTTTGTGCTCGCGCACGTGCAGAAACACGTTGCGCCCGTCGTGCAGCACGATCTCCACGTGCGCTTCCACCCCGTGCTCCGTAAACGCCAGCCGGTATGGAAAATCCTGCGTGCGCCACTCGCCCACGCCGCCGCCCACCTCGACCCTCTCGCGCTGCAGCCGCACACCCGGCGTCATGTAAAAGTCCACAGGCCCATCACGGTGCCACATCAGCAGCGCCGCCCCTCGCCCCTTCTCAGAATGATCAAAGATCTGTAGCTCCAACCCGTGATAGTCGTAATCATCCCCGAAATTTGCCAGGAAGAGCGACTCCATCGGGTCATGCACCAGCGAAATGGGCGAGTAGAGAGCGCCCGCAGGGGCTCCGTACAGATCGTTCGTCATCTTTTCCTTCCCCTTGAGCATCAGATATCCGGGCTGCTCCCAATATCTAATACCCAATACCCAATACCTATTTACCTCTCCATCCCATCCTGCCAATCGACCAACCCACCCATCCCTATCATATCATAGATCCCACCTCAGGCCAAACGCACAAAGACCCCGGCGTTTCCGCCGGGGCTGCCCAGGAACCTCACCTCTACTTTGACCGTAGCAGGCGGTGCGATTCGCCGGAATTATACCATGTCGTGCAGTGGCTGGCAATCGCCCCCAGGGTGGAATTCGGGCTCCACCTTTGGGTGTAGGCATCGATCACCGTTTGCCTGAAGGCAAAGGGCGTGTTATACTGATCGAAAAAATGGAAGAGAGATTGGAGCCTGGGGAGGGATGAAATGAGACGTCTACTGCTCTTGCTCGCCATTCTGCTGCCTTCGAGTAACCTGTCTGCACCTGCTCCCACCGACGCTGCCGACCCGTGGTGGGACGAAGCCTGGCCCTACCGCATCCCCCTGTCAGTCACCGGCAGCGGCAGCGTGGAGGTGGCTATCGACTTTACCGCTGCCTTCCAGGCGCTCGGCCTCAACGGCGCGCTCCTCGACATCCGATCATTGCGCCTCGTGCCCGCCCCTGGGGGGATGCCCGGCACCCCCGTCTCCTTCCAGGAGACGTACAGCACGCTGCTCGACGACGCCGACGATCCCCAGATCGGCTGGAGCGCGTCGGGTGTGTACTGGACCGAGAACGACGGGCAACTCGCGTCCGACGCCACCCGCTTCTCTCAGGGCACAGGCTCGCTCAAGGCGGTCATTGAAAACCTGCCCGGCGGCTATGGCTACCCTGGCATCGAGCTGCACATCGCCTCGGGCGAGCCCCTGACCGACTGGCGGCCGTACGAAACCCTTATCTATGATGTCTGGCCCGAGGTGAACGCCTCCGCGCTCGACCAGGCGCCCGACCTCTATTGGTTCAAGATGTACAACACACAGGGCTGCGACACCACCACCATCACCCAGGGCGGGCCGCCCCTCGCCCTCGACCGCTGGAACCAGGCCAGCGTGTCGCTCAAGCCGCTCCACACCTGCACCGCGCCCAACCTGTCCGACATCACGCGCATCGAGTTTCACACGCGCGACAACGACACGGTGAACGGCAACAGCGGCCTGTGGGACGACGGCGACATGCTAACGCTCTGGCTCGACCACGTGCGCCTGGTGGATCAGGACGCCGGCCTGATCCGCTGGATCGCCGATGGCGCCCAGAAGTATTATGTCTACTTTGATACCCTGGAACACGAAGGCCACCCGCCCATGGCATCCTCAGATCTCGCCGCCTGGCAAGAGCCGGCGATCCGCGCCACGGCGCTCGAGCCCGAGGCGGGTGGCTACCTGCACGCGGTCGAAGGAGCGCAGCCCGGCGACCTCGCCGTGTGGGCAGCGTCCCCCCTGGTCAAGATCGGGCGGACGCATGCCGCCCCCGTCGCCAGCGCGCCTTTGCGCATCCATGCCGCGCGCGGCGAGTGGGAGCCCTTTCAGCTCGTGGTCCGCCCCCCGTCAGACCAGGCCCTCGCCCTCAGCATCTCTGATTTCGTGCCCGATGGCGGCGGCGCACCCATCCCTGCGACCGAGGTGCGGATGCACCGTGTCGACTATGTCCCCCTCACCCAACTGAGCGATCACCACGGCCGCCTGGGCGATTGGCCAGACCCCCTCTATCCCATCGCACCGGGCGCGCAGGTGCCCTTGTTGGCCAACAGCAACCAACCACTCTGGTTCACCGTCCATGTGCCGCGCAGCGCCGCGCCCGGCGTCTACCGGGCCACCGTCACCCTCGGGGGGGCCACCCTCCCCGTGGAGCTGGAGGTGTGGGATTTCGAGATGCCGCGCCAGATCCACCTGGCCGGCGAGTGGGGCTTTGGCTGGAGCCAGGTCGTCGAGCGCTACCGCGGCACCGTGGGCGGCAGCGTGCAGCCCTGCTACTGGACGCTCGTCGACGCCCTCTACCAGGACTTTGCCGACCATCGCCTGGTGCCCAAGAGCGTCGGCTGGCCTGCCGGCCTCAACTATCCCGGCGGCGTCGCCTACGACTGCAACGGCGGGCTGGACCCCGACGCGTGGGGCGAGTGGGGCTTTGGCTCAACCAGCGCCCGGTATCTGCTCGGCTCGGCCCTGGCCGACGGCATCGGCTTTCCCACCTTCCTGATCCGCGGCCCCGCCAACAACTGGCCGCCCGACAGCCGGCCCTCGTCCTTTTGTGAGGAGAGCCGCGGCACCGACCCGCCAGGCAGCAGCACCTACAATGTCAAGTGGTTCCAGTACTGGGCGGCCGTGAGCGATTACCTGGCCGCGACCGGCGATTATGCAGCACGCGGCTACTATCACATCGTCAACGAGCCACAGACCTTTGCCGATTACGATATCGTCGCCTACCTGGCGCAAGAGACCAGGGCGCATGCCCCGCACGTGCGCATCCTGGTGAGTGAACAGGTCGAACCCTCCATCTATGACAACACCACCTATCCCGGCGCCCAGATCGACATCTGGATGCCAACCATCAGCAACTACGAGGTCACCAAGTCCCAGGCCCGCCAGCGCGACCACGACGAGGAAGTGTGGTGGTATTTCCTCTACGGCGACCGGCCTCCCCTCCCCAATCCGACGGTCATCGATCGGCCCGGCCTCGAGGCCCGCATCGTGCCCTGGCTGGCCTGGCTCGAGCGCGTCCAGGGCCTGGCCTACTACTCGACCACCGACTGGTCGCCCGACCCGTGGACAGAGCCATGGATCAACGACGGCAACGGAGACGGGTTCCTCTTCTACCCACCGAAAGATGGCACCCTGGCTTTCGATGCCTGCGACCCGCACAGCAACCGCCTCGTCCCCTCCATCCGCTGGGAGCTGCTGCGCGAGGGGATGGAAGATTACGAATACCTGTGGCTGCTGGCTGGCGGCGATCCGCAGATTGGCGTGCCCAACGCGGCAGACGTCGAGGCCGGGCACTTGATCGCGTCGCGCACCCTCTTTAGCCGCGTGCCCACCGATCTCTATGCGACGCGCGCTGCGCTGGCCGAGCAGCTCGCCGGGCCACACGCTTCGAGCCGGGTCTATCTGCCGCTGGTGTGGCGCTGTTCACCCCGCGCGAGCTCGAGATCCTCCACTTTCTCGCCGGCCCGCTGACCACCACAGAAGATGATGCGATCTGGATGGGGAACCAAGTTGTCTAATCGCGCGATCTGTGGTAGGATGATCTCGAGGACTGGAGTATGCGCGGCAGAGACAAACCGCACATATGCGCCCATTGCGGCGCAGCGCTGGCGAGAGGACAGATCATCTGCCCCGAGTGTGGCAGCGCCGGCCAACCGGAGCGCCTGATCCGCTGCCGCCACTGCGGCACCCTGAACCGGCGGGACCGGCACACGTGCATCGCGTGCGAGCTGCCCCTCGGCGTGCAGTGGAGGCCCCTCCTGGGCGCGGCAGCGGCGCTCCTGCTCATCGCCCTGCTGCTGGTCGCCACCGGCCCCTGGCTGCGTGGGCGGCTGGCGCCCGCCGTCACCCCCAGCCTCGCAGGACCAGGCCAGGCCCCGGCGACGGCCGTGGCCCTCGCCCCCACAGAAGCCACACCCACCACCCCTCCTGCCACCACAGCCGTGCCGAGCGCCACCCTGACGTCGCCCCCAGAGCCCACCGCCACCCCGTCACCCACGCCCACGGTCACGCCGTCGCCCACCGCCACAGCCTCCCGCACCCCCACCGCCACCCCC
>JAFGIA010000194.1 GCA_016929795.1 Anaerolineae bacterium | reverse complement strand
CGACTGGCTGGCCGAGCTGCGTGGCCCGGCAGGGGGCGGAGAGCCTGCCCGCCCGGCGCCGGTGGCGCCCGAGCGGCCGGCGGAGGAGGTGCCCGATTGGCTGGCAGGGATGCGTGCCGGAGCCGCTGGGGAGCCGGAAGAGGAAGAAGCCGTGCCTGCCGGCGATGAGCAAGAGGCTGGCCTGCCCGACTGGCTGGCCGAGCTGCGTATGCCTCGAGAAGAAGAGCGCGCAGCTCCCCCAGAGCCCCGCGCGCCTGTGGAGCGCCGTGAACTCCAGGCGCCACCGGGGGCACCTTTGGAAGAGGCTGAGGTGCCTGGATGGCTGGCGGCTTTGCGACCCACGGCCGAGGATGATCTGCCGCCTCCACCATCCCCGCGGCCGTCACGGCGGCCGGAGGAGGCAGGGACGGAGCAGATGCCCGAATGGCTCGCCGCGCTGCGCCCGCCAGGAGGCGAAGAGCCCAAGCCGGCCGGGATCGATCTCGATGCCGATGAGACCGGTAAAGAAGCGCCCGATTGGTTGGCCGAGCTGCGCACCCCCAGGCGACGGCCGGAGAGCGAGAAACGAGAGGTCGAACCCGAATCCGAGTACCTCCTGGACGAATATCCCACGGGCGAGCCCTCCTTGAGCGACATCCCCGACTGGCTCGTGCCGGCGGAAGGTGGATTTGAAGAAGAAACGCTGGCGCGTGCCGAAATCCCCGAGTGGCTCCTGGCCCTCAAGCCGGCAGCGCTGCGTGAGGCGGGCGAGCCCGAGGGTCCAAGTGTTATCATCGAGGAGCCGGTGGAAGAGACCGGCATCCTGGCAGGGCTGCAGGGAACATTGCCTGTCGAGATGCTGATCGCGCAGCCCCGTGCGGTCAAGGCGCCTGCCGCCGCGCAGGCTCCAGTCGTCGACACGCCCAACGCCCGGTTGTTCGCCGAGATCGTGGGGCAACCCGCCGAGTCTGCGCCCAAAGAACTTGCGCAGCCACGCCGCAGGCTCCTCTCACTCCTGCCCCGTTGGCTTGTCTACATCGCCCTGATCGGGGTCGTGGCACTGCCGCTCCTTGTAGACCAGCCATTCGTGCCGCGAGACTTGGAGGCGGCTCCGCCCGTTCAAGCCCTATACGATCGAGTTGCCAACCTCGACCAGGATTCAGTTGTGCTCGTCGCTTTCGATTACGATCCGACCAGCAGTGGCGAGATGGATCTTGTGGCGCGCGCTCTAGTGGGCAGCCTGATGGATCAGGGGGCGCGCATCATCGGAGTGAGTACCCTGCCTGCCGGCCCGGCAATGGCTCAGAGTGTGCTTGATGACCTGGCGGCCGAACGCCCTGTCTATGCCGGCGGTTATGGCGAACGCTATGCAAACCTGGGCTACATCCCGGGCCAGGCAGCGGGCGTTCGCCTCTTGAGCCAGTCGCTGCCCCTGGCTTTGGTACGCGATTTTCAGGCCGTCCCACTTGATGATCTGCCGGTGCTTAATACTATCGCATCAGCAGCCGACCTGCACTTGATCCTCGAGCTTGCAGCGACCCAGGAGACCCTGCGTTGGTGGATTGAACAAGCTGGCGCGCCATACGGCATCCCTGTGGCTGCCGGTACAAGCGGGGCCGTAGAGCCGTTTGCACGTGCCTACTACCAGGCCAACCCACCACAGCTCGTCGGTCTCGTGTCAGGTGCTCCCGGGGCAGCGTCGTACGCGGCACTGGCGCCGGGCGAGCTGCCGTCAGACGCGAGCACCTCTTGGGCGGCGACACTCGACTCGCAGCTTGGTGGACACCTGGTCTTGATCGTCGTGCTGCTCCTGGGCGGTGTGGTGGGCCTGCTGCGCCGCGATGTGGGAAGGGAGGCTTGATGGATACTCTGCTCGAATCGGCTGGGACGATTGTCGCCCTGATCCTGAGTCTGTTCGTCTTTAGCTACCTGCTCGGCGACAACATCCTGTATCGCATCGCTCAAAGCCTTTTTGTGGGGGTAGCGATTGGCTATGCGGCAGTCGTCGCCTTTCACAACGTGCTGGCGCCCAAGCTGCTCATCCCGCTGGTGGACAGTGTTGGGGTGGGTGATTGGGGGCGCGTGCTGCTGTTGGGCATTGCCCTGCTCCTGGGGTTACTACTCCTCACCCACCCTGTGCGCTCCCTGTCGTGGATGGGCAGTGTGAGCCTGGCATTTCTGCTGGGCGTCGGCGCGGCCCTGGCCATCGGGGGGGCACTCCTGGGCACCTTGCTGCCCCAGGCGAATGCGGCCGCCGATGTGATGGGCCCCATGGACCGTTATGGGCCCGAGCTTGGCCTCCTGAGCAGCATAATCCTGTTCGTGGGCACACTGGGGGTTCTTGTCTACTTCCAGTTTACCTCAGGCTCAGGAGTGCGCGCCGGTGGTCCGTTTCACGCGCTTGTGCGCGTGTGGGGGGGATTGGGTCGATGGTTCATCCTGATCGCGTTCGCCGCGATTCTCGCGACAACTTTTATGTCGCGCCTTTCGATCTTGACCGATAGGATCCAATTCTTCTGGGATAGTTTGGCTGGTCTGGGAGGCTGAGGTATGAGCGTTGACTACCGGTCCGCCGAGTCCATCCTGGCCCTCGACTGTGGCAGCACGACAACCAAGGTGTCGCTCATCGACCGTGTAGGCGGCGGCCCCGACTACCGTTCGGGCGAATACCGCCTCGTCGCGCGCTCTGAGGTGCCGAGCACCGTCGAGCCGCCGTGGAATGACGCCACTGCCGGCGTGCGCCAGGCTATCGTCGAGTTGGCGACGATCACCGGGTGGCCGTTCCTCGATGCCCACGGTCATCTCATCATGCCCGAGCACCAGGCAGGAGGCGTGGACGTGGTGGTGGCTGTGACGAGTGCTGCCGAGCCGCTGCGCCTGCTCCTTGCAGGGGTCGTGCGCGATGTCAGCCTCGCCAGTGCCCGGCGCGCACTTACCACGGCCTACACCGTGATCGATGGGGTCGTGTCGCTCGACAGGCGCGACGAAGGGCGCCATGTAGTGAACGACGATCTCGAAGGTCAGGTTCACCTGATCCGCGAGCTGGCGCCTGATGCCATTGTGCTCGTCGGTGGCGTCGATGGTGGCGCTACGCGGCCCGTGCTCCAGTCGACCGAGGCGGTGGCCATCGCTTGCTCTACGCTCGACAAAGGCGAGTGCCCGCCCGTGATCTTTGCAGGAAACGCCGAGCTACGGGAGCAGGTGGCAGAGATTATGGGGGCGGCCGGCGGCCTGCGTGCGGTCGACAACGTGCGGCCCAGCCTTCAGATCGAAAACCCTGCACCGCTCCAGGCCGAGATCGAAGAACTGTTCCGCTTCCAAAAGATGGAGCGGCTGCCAGGCTACAGGACCCTCGCCGCGTGGAGCCCGGTCCAGGTGGTGCCGGCTGCCAAGGGATTTGCCGACAGCATCCGCTATCTGGCTGCCGCCGGTTCAATCAATGTCCTTGGAGTAGATGCGGGGGGGGCATCCACCACGGTGGCCGCCATGATCGATGGTGAGCTGGACCTGGCTGTGCGCGGCGACCTGGGGCTGAGCTACAACGCCGCGGCGCTGCTGGACCATGTCCCTGTCGAATCGGTGATGCGCTGGCTGCCTTTTGAGATAGAGCCCGCCGAACTATCCAACGTCCTCTACAACAAGGCGTACCGCTACCGCACCCTACCACAGACGCGCCAGGATCTCCTGCTCGAACAGGCGATTGCCCGCGAGGTGCTCGCGCTTGCAGTCAACACTCTACGGCCGCGGTGGCGGGCCGGCACTTCTCATCCCTACGCCACGCTGCTGCCCAAGTTCCACCTGGTGGTGGGCAGCGGGGGCGTGCTGGCCCATGCGCCCAATTACGGGCAGGCCGCGCTGATTTTGCTCGATGCCCTCCAACCTGTCGGTGTGAGTGGGCTGGCCATCGACAAGATGAGCTTGCTGCCCTCACTGAGCGCGGTGGCACTGGTCAACCCGCTGGCGGCTTCCCAAGTTCTGGATCAGGACGCCTTGCTGAGCCTTGGCACAGTCGTCGCGCCCGTGGGCACCGCGCGAGAGGGAGACGTGGCCCTGACTTTCAAGATCGAGTACGAAGATGGGCGCTCGCTGGAAGTTGAGGTGCCCTATGGCTCTCTCGAGGTGATTCCGCTGGCGGTGGGTCAAACGGCAACCCTGGAGCTGCGGCCGACGCGCCGCTTCGACGTGGGGCTCGGTACCAGGGGCCAGGCTGGTACGACCCGGGTTGAAGGAGGCGTGATTGGGATTGTGATCGATGCCCGTGGCCGGCCACTGCCCATTGCCCATGACCTGGATGAACAGCGTGCCAAGATGCAGCGTTGGTTGTGGGATGTCGGAGCCTGATCGGGAGGATCAATGAATTACTATCCTGTTGAGGCGCGAGTGACGCCCCTGGTCACCATTCGCCGCGAGCGGATACTCCCTGTGGAGGGCGAGGTCCTGGTTGGGGTTGGAGAGATGGTTGGCCCAGCCGATGTCGTGGCGCGCTGCCAGTTGCCTGGTTCTGTGCGCGTGGTAGATGCCAGCCGCGCCCTACGCGTGCCGCGTCACCGGGCAGAGCGCTACCTGCTCAAGTCGCCAGGCGACAGCGTACAGGTGAACGAGACAGTCGCTGCGCCGGGTGGCCTGTTGGGCCGGCTGCGTCGCAGTTGTCGTTCGCCCGTCGACGGCCAGATTGTCGATGTGCGCGATGGCCTGATTCTCATCCAGCCGGCTAGCACCACCTTCGAACTGGAGGCACACCTGAAAGGCCAGGTGACCAACATCATGCCCCGTCGCGGCGTGGTGATTTCGGCCGTAGGTGCGCTGATCCAGGCGTTCTGGGGTTGCGGCGGTGAGGCTGACGGTGTTCTCAAGCTGGTCGTTGACAATCCCATGAAGCCGCTTCGTGCCCGCTCCATCGATGTGAGCTGCCAGGGTACGATTGCCGTGGGGGGGCGGATCCTGGATGAAGCAACCCTCGACCAGGCGGTTGAAGCCAAAGTGCGCGGGATGATTGTTGGAAGTGTCGATGCCGTGTTGATCCCCTACCTGCGTGGCCTTCCATTCCCCATCATCGTCACCGAAGGGTTTGGCTCCCTGCCCATGTCGGAGCCGGTCTTTGGCCTGCTCCATTCCAACATGGGGCGCGAGGCGATGATGAATGCGGAGACAAGCACACGCTGGGGGGCCAGGCGCCCCGAAGTGCTCATCCCCTTGCGCGCCGAAGACAGCACACCTGAAGACTCGCGCCAACCCAAGGCATTGCGTGTCGGTGACCTGGTTCGCGTGCTGCGTGCCCCCCATCTCGGGGCACTGGGCACGGTCATCGATCTGCCCGATTTTCCACAGATGCTCGAATCGGGCAGCCGCGTGCCTGCCGTGCTCGTCGAGCTGGATGACGCCGACCAGCCTGTGGCGATTCCTGTGGTCAATGTGGAGCTTGTGCGTTAGTTGTTCGAGGCAGCCGTGGTAGCGAGCCGGTGAGGAGTGGATAGAACGCAATGATATCCTTAAAGACGTTGCGTCATGAGGACGCCGCCTACCTGATCCAGCGTGTTGCCGATGGTGATTGCAGCGCGGTTGTCGGTGTGAGCAACACTGGCAAGTCGGACCTGCTGCGTTCGTTGGCAACCTCCGAAGTATCCGGGCCACTGTTGGGCAATCGCGCCGCGGATTATGTTTTTATCTACGTTGACTTTAACCTGATGCTCGAGGCGACAGAGCAGGGCTTCTACGAGCTGATCTTGCGCAGCCTGATAGAAGAGATGGGCAAGGCCGATCCCAATGCCGCCTTTCTGCGGCGCCTGAGCACAGCGTATGACACGCTCGTTGCTCCACCTACCGCCTTCCAGATCTCCCTTAGCTTTAGTGAGGGGCTCACTGCGGTGTGCCAGGGCACGTCCAAGTCGCTGGTGCTTCTCTTTGACGAGTTCGATGAGCCGTTCGAGCAGATTGAAGGGCGTGTGTTTCTGAACCTGCGCGCGCTAAAGGACAAATATCGCCGCCGCCTGACCTATGTCACCGCCACCGACCGCCGCCTGTCGAACATCCGCCGTGGTCGCGACGTGGACGAGTTCGTAGAGCTGTTCGAGCCTTTTACCCGCTTTCTGGGGGCGCTCTGTTGCGAGGATGCGGACATGGTGATCTCGTGGGTCGCCGACGTGGAAGGTTATACCTTTGGCGATGAGGACCGGGCCTTTATCTACCACCATGCCGATGGTCATTTTGGGTTGCTCATGGCTGTGTCGCGTGCACTGGGCGAGGTGACAGGCGAGCCGGTGCGCGCCCGAAGCCAGGATTGGCTGATCCATCGCCAGGTGCGCGAGCAGCTTGACAGGGACCTGAATGTGCAGGGGGAATGCCGCAAGCTGTGGGAAGACTTGACCGAGACGCAACGGGATGCACTGATGGCCATCGTTGGCTCGGAAGAAGCGGTTGACGAAACAAGCCTGCAATCTCTTCGAAGAAAGGGGATCGTCCGCGCGGGCCAGGGAGATGGCTCGGGTGGCCATGAGCCGTTGCTCTTTTCGCCCGTGTTCGAGGCTTTTGTGCGGCGCCATCGCGTCACGCGCCGGCGCAGGCTCGAAGGAGTGCGTGTCGACGTAGAGAGCGGCAACGTGTGGGTCGACGGCCAGCAGGCGGAGACGCTCACCGAGCTCGAGTACCGGCTACTGCTGCTCCTGTACGGCCGGCTGGAACAGATCGTCGACAAATACGAGATCGTTGAGGCTGTGTGGGGCGAGGAGTATATCGACCAGGTGGACGATGCGCGCATCGACAAGCTCCTGAGCCGGTTACGTGCCAAGATCGAGCCCGACGTTCGCAATCCACGCTACCTTGTTACCGTGCGCGGACGTGGATACAGACTCGTTAACCCGTAGGTGGGCATGGTGGCCCACTCTGCTGCAGGACAGACGCTGCCTGGCCAGCCGCTGGTCGGCGCTCATGTCCCGCATGGTCATTGCCGTCCGGCCGTGTCCTGCCTGCATATGGCCGTAGTTTAGCCACACCTTGCCGTGCGTGCCCTACCAGTCAGCCATGTGTCAGCAACGGGTCATGTAACCCCTGATCTACCGTGGTAGAATAGGCACGTGACTGGACAACCGGTCTGGCACAAATTCCCAAACGGGAGGCAAAGCAATGGCGAGTCTATTACAAAAAGTACAGACATTGATCTCGGCCAACCTGCATGCCATGGTCGATTCGGCGCTGAAGGCGAATTCGATGGCAGTGTTTGATCAGTACGTGCGCGAGGTCGAGGACAACCTGGAGAACCTGGAGGATGCCATCGCCACCGTAGGCGGTGAGCTCAAAACCCTGCGCCGGAAAAAGGCAGAGCAGGAACAGCAAGCGGAAGAGCTGGACCGCAACATCGATCTCTTTTTGCGGGAAGGCAAAGAAGATCTGGCCATGGCGGCCCAGAGCCGCTTGAACTCGGTGACACGGCTGGTGGAAAACTATGAAACCATGGTCGATCGCCAGGACGCCGAGTTCAAGAGTTTGCACGACGCCCGGCTCAAGCTCGAGGCCAAGCTGACCACGGTCAAGCAAGAGCGCGAGGAGCTGCAGGCACTGCTCGACCTGGCACGTTCAAAAGAGGTCACCGTGCGGGCCATCGAGTCGCTCGACGACCTGATGGGCTCGGGCGACGACGACGTGGCGCGCGTGGCCGAGAGCATCCGCATGCGCCTCGACAAGGCGTCGGCGCGTAGCGAAATGCTCGCTGGCAGCCTCGACGCGCAGATGGACCAGGTGCTCGAAAAAAGCACACTGGAGGCTCAGCTTGCTGAGCGCAAGGCAAAACTGGGGTTGAACTAGGCATCAAGCCGTAGGCAGCAAGCAGCAGGATGCCTG
Source organism: Anaerolineae bacterium (assembly GCA_016929795.1). The sequence goes on along the minus strand of JAFGIA010000194.1, from coordinate 33,801 downwards.
TTGCGTCCTGCTGCTTGCATCACGCTGCTTGCTGCTCGCAGGAGAGAGGCATGGATCGAACACGGATCATCTTTTTTCTGATCATCGGCCTGGCAGTCATCCTCGTCGTGGCGGGTATCGTGTGGAGCCAGCTCGGCGATGACGAGCCTGGCACCATCGAGATCGAGGTGGGTGAAGGCCCGATCGAGGTGCACGTAGTGAGCGCCCTGCCTGTCGCCGAGTGGGTGCAGGAGGCTGCCCGCCAATTCAACGCCGAAAACCACACGCTCGAGGGGCGGCCGATCCACGTCACCGTCACGCCCATGGATGGGCTGACCGCCAAGGGGCGCTACGACCGGGATGAGATGGACCCTCTGCCCACGGCGTGGATCCCCGACAGCCGCTACCTTGTCGAGCTGGTGAACGCCGCGTATAACGAGCGAGTGGGGCGTGACGTGTTCCTCACCGACGGCGAGTACCGGGCGCGCCCGCTTGTCATCTCACTGCTGGCGTGGGGGATCTATGACTCGCGCGCCCAGGTGCTGCAGCAGGCCTATGGTGACATCTCGTGGCAGACGATCCACGAGGCGGCAGGGACGCCCGGGGGCTGGGCCGAGCTGGGAGGCCAGAACGACTGGGGCTACTTCAAGCTCGCCATCTCCAACCCGCGCAAGAACGTCAGTGGGTTGGCGGCCATGGTCGCCGCGGCGGGCGAGTACTATGACAGGACAACCATCACCGTCGAGGACGTCACCAACCCCGAGTTCCAGGCGTGGCTCGGCGAGATCATGAGCTCGATGAGCGACCTGTCGGGCGGCACCTACACCGTCTCTGACCTGGCACTCTTTGGCTACACCACGGGCGATGCCGGACAGCTCCTGGAGAGCGACCTCCTGGTCAACATGCAGGGCATCCAGACGCGCTGGGCCGACCCGCTACGCATCGTCTATCCTGAATACGTGACCTGGTTCGACTTTCCGTTCACGCCCTGGATGGGGCCCGAGACGACAGCGCTGGAAAAGAACGCGTCCCTCATGTTCGAGGAGTACCTGCTATCAGAGTCAGTGCAGCGCCAGGCGTTGGCCTACGGTTTACGACCTGCCAACCCTGCTGTGCCGATCACGGGCGAGGGCAGCCTGTTCGACCAGTGGGCTGACCAGGGGGTGCTGACGGTGGTGCCGCGCACGACGGCCATGCGCTCGCCTGACCGCGACGTGCTGCAGGCCTTTTTGCGCTGGTTCGACCTGAACGTGGCGGGCCGGTGAGGGCGCCTGGGCGATCATGGCCAGGGTGAGGGAGCAGAGAATGAGTCGCAAGCGATCGGACCAAGGCACTGTGCGGGTGATGCTCGGCCTGCTCGTCGTCGGTCTTTTCTTGGTGATTGCCGTCTGCTGTGTGCTCTACTCGGTGGTAGACAACCTGCTGGATGGAGATGCGGACGCTACGCCGGGGGTGGAGTCGGCCCCCGAGTCTGCGCTCGTCGTGGCCTACTCGCCCGAAAAAGGGATCCTCTTTCGCGCGCTGGTAGACCAGTTCAATGCCCAGCGGTTTCAATCGACTGCCGGCGAGCCGATGCAGATTGTAGCCGTCGAGCGCGATCCGGCGGCGATGGTTGAGGAGGTGCTGCAAGGGAATGCCTCGTATCATGCCATCGCGCCCGACTCTTCGGTGTGGCTGGGCCAGATCGACGAGGAGTGGCGCACGCGCGAGGGAGACGAGGCGATGGCCGTCGGCGAGACGGTGCGCTTTGCCGTCAGCCCCGTGGTGATCGCCATGTGGGAAGACGTGGCACGCGAGATGGGATGGCCCGACGGCGACGTCTCGTGGCAGGACTTGCTGAACAGAGCGACGGCCGACCCCGATTTCGCATGGAGCCATCCCTCCACCGGCTCGGCAAGCGGCCTGCTGGCCACCCTCGCCGAGTTCTATGCCGGCGCCGGCAAAACGCGCGGCCTGACGATCGAGGATGTACAGGCACAGGCGACGCTCGACTATGTGGCGGCATTAGAGAACACGGTCCGCTACTACGGCGCGGGCGACGAGCCGGCCATTATCGAGCAGGCACTGCAAGAGGGGCGCAACTTTCTCGACGCCTTTGTGGTGCAGGAGCAGATGGTTGTCTACTTTAACACGCACCGCCGCGACCAGCCGCTCCTGGTGGCTGTCTATCCCGTGGAGGGCACCCTGTGGGAGGATCACCCACTGGCGCTGCTCGAGACGGGGAGCTTGACGCCGCTGCAGCGGCAGATCTTTGGCCAGTTCCGCGACTATGTCCTGTCGCCCGAGGCGCAGGCGCTGGTGCTGCGCCACGGATACAGGCCGGCGAACCTATCGACGGCCCTCGATAGCCCCGACTCGCCGCTGAGCGCGGAGAATGGCGTGAATCCCGCAGAGCCCAAGACGACACTCCAGATTCCAAACCCGGCCATCATCAGCGTCGTCCGCGATGTGTGGTGGTACACCAAGCGCCATACCAACGTCTACCTGGTGGTTGACACGTCGGGCTCGATGCGCGGCGACAAGATGGCACAGGCACAGGTTGCACTCGGCGTCTTTCTCGAACAGATCGAGGGGGACCTGGAGCGGGTGGGCCTGATCCAGTTCTCCACCGGCGTAGAGATGCTCGTCTACCTCGACGATCTGGGCAACAACCGCCCCGCGCTGGAGCAAGAAGTGAATGGCCTCTACGCCGAGGGCGACACGGCACTGCTCGACGGCGTGTACGAAGCATACGCTCGCCTCCAGAACCTGGGCGACACGGAGCGGATCAATGCCATCGTGGTCATGACCGACGGCCAGGAGAACAACTCGAACGTCAGCCTGCGATCACTGGTGCGCAAGCTGGAAGAGCAAGCAGCGGTACCCGTGGTCATCTTTTGCATCGCCTACGGTGACGATGCCGACATCGCCACGCTGGAGAGCATCGCCGGGCCGACGGGCGGGCAGGTGTTCGAGGGTGACCTCGATACCATCCGCGATCTCTACAAGATCATCTCGACCTACTTTTAACGACCATGACCAAGAGCAACCTCTACGCAGAGTTGGAACGTAGGGCAGTGCGGGCGATTATCACCCGCTCATTCTACCGTTGGGAGAGTGCTGTGATCATCAGCCTGACCCTGGCGCTGACCGTCCTGACGGCCCTGGGAATCATCCCCGTGCTGTTCGGAGTGTTGGGCTGGTGGTTCTGGCTAGGGCTGGGCGTCGTCGGCGAGGCCGCGTTCGTGGTGAGCAGCATGCAGGACCCGGCATTTCGTGCGCGCGCCGTAGACGAGATGTTCCGCGAGCGGTTCGACCTGCGGCGGATCAGAGAGGAGCGGCTGCGCAAGCAAGTAGAGAAGGCACTCGAGTACCGCGAGCGGATCGACGAGGTGATCTATGGCAGCCGTGAGGGCGTGCTGCAGGAACACTTGCGCGACACGAGCCGCGACATCACCCGCTGGCTGGAGAACGTCTTTCGCCTGGCGCGCCGCATCGACATGTACGAGAACGACGATGTGATCCGCCAGGACAGGCAGACGGTTGACCCGGCCATCGATAACCTCAAGAAGCGGCTGGCGACAGAGGACGATCCGACGGTGCAGCGCCAGATCAGCCAGGCGATTGCCCAGCGCCAGATCCAGCGCGATAACCTGCTCAAGCTGGAGAATGTGATGGAGCAGGCCCAGTTCCAATTGGAGAGCACGATCACGGCGATTGCCACCGTCTATTCTCAGATGATGATCCTGGGCGCGCGCGACGTGGCGTCGGGCCGTGCCACGAGGCTGCAGCAAGAGATCGCCGGCCAGGTGCAGGCCCTGCAAGATGTCGTCCAGACTCTGGACGAGGTGTACCAGGCCAGGACCGATACGCTCGGTCTGAATGCAGTCCAGGCGCCCTAGCGACGTGTGTCTTGATTGAGGTGAAGAGCATGAATCGAACGTGGAAAATCAGACCCCTGGTGGCGGGTTTCTTGCTACTTGCTGCTTGCAGCTTGCTGCTTCCGTCCTGCGGTGGGCCTTCAGAGCCGGACAAGGGAGAGGTGATCGTGTACGTCACCGTGCCGCTATCGGGCTTTCAGGCGAATGGTGGGCAGACGGTGTTGGGCGGCGCGCGGCTGGCGGCCGAAAAGATTAACCGTGCCGGCGGGCTGCTCGGCTACAAGATCACGGTGGTCGGCCTGGACGACGAGTCGGACTCGGACGTGGCCGTCGACGTGGCCGACCAGATCAAGTCGGCAGTGCAAGGGGGGCAAGCGGTGCTGGGCGTGATCGGCCATCTGAACAGCGGCCAGACGCTGGCGGCAATGGAGATCTATAAGGACCTGTCGCTCGTCGTCATCACCCCCACGGCCAGTGAGGTGAGCCTGACGGAGCGCGGCTACCGGAACTTTTTCCGCGTGAATGCGAACGACACCACACAGGCGCGGATCGACGCCGAGTTCCTGGTGAACACGGTCGGTGCGCGGCGCGTGGCCGTGGTACACAACGACGATCCCTACGGCCAGGGGTTGGGCCAGCTCATCGGCGATGAGCTGCGCAGGCTGGGGGCCGAGGTGGTGCTGACGTTGCAGGTGGCAGTCGAGCAGTCGACCTTTGCCGACGAGCTGCCCCAGATCGCGGCGGCAAACCCCGATGCCCTGTTCTATGCAGGCTACGAGGTTGAGGCGCCCTATCTACGCCTGGAGCTGGTGGAAGCGGGCCTCGACGTGCCCTTCCTTGCCAGCGATGGCGCCTTTTTGACCACGACGATCGACGAGGCGGGGATGGCTTCTGAAGGGATGTACGTGTCGGCCTTTGGCCCACAGCCGGCGGCGGCTGTCGACGCTACCTGGATCAAAGAGTATCAGGCCGTCGAGTACCGCAACCCCGACACCTACAGCATCAACGGCTATAGCGCGATGGAGGTGCTGGCTGAGGCGGTCAAAAAGGCGGACAGCTTTGACGCAGCCAGGGTAGCCGACGCGCTGCGATCCCTCGCCCAGGTCGACACACCGATGGGCGACCTTAGCTACGACGACAATGGCGACCTCGAAAATCCAAGCATCTATATCTTTCAGGTGCAGGGCGGAGACTGGGTGCAGGTCTATCCCTAACTACTGGTAGATTGGTAGATTGGGCCGCCCAATCTACCAATCTACGATTTCTTCTTGTCCGCGAACAACTCCGCCCGCACCTGGCGCGGGATCAAGGCTGTCAGCGCACCGGGCACGACGTGGCAGTCGAGGGGGGTGGTGCCAAAGGGCTCACCGTCGACGTGAATGGCCATCGGCTTGTCAGTCTCGATGCGGATCTCTTTGCCCTGGTAGCGGCTGTGGCGCGGGTCGCGCAGGTGGAGACCGGTAATCACGCCCAGCACGGCGCGCACCGAGGAAACGGCACCTGTGCCGGCAAAGATGTTCACGTCGAGCAGGCCGTCGTCGAGGCGGGCATCGGTAGCGATGCGCACTATGCCACCATAGAGCTGCGAGTTGCTGATCACAGTCAAGATCGTGCGCCGATAGATCCGCCTGTCGTCGATCCAGATGCGCGTGCGCTTGCCGACCATGTGCGTAAGCATAGTCAGGCCGGATACAACATAGGCCACCGCGCCAAGGCGCCTTTGGACGCGCGTACGCGGCTCCATCGCATACGTCACCTCGGCGTCGAGCCCAATCCCGGCCCATTGCAGAAAATAGCGCCCGTTGGCGTATCCCAGGTCAATGCGCCGGCTTCTGCCTGGCACGAGAGCGCGGATCGAGTCGACCAGCGGCAGGAGGTGGCGTGGGGAACGCGTGGGCAGGCCCAGCTCCTTGGCCCACACGTTGGCCGTGCCGCCAGGCAGCACGCCCACGGCCACTTCACTCTCTGCCAGGCCGTTGATGACCTCGTTGATCGTACCATCACCACCGACGACGAGCACGGCATCGAGGCTATTTTCGACTGCCTGTTCGGCCAGCCTGGTTGCCTCGCCGGGTCGCTCTGTGCGGTGCAGTGTAGTTTCCCACCCATACTGTTCGAGGTGACTGAGGACGGCAGGCAGCTCGTGTCGCACGTCCCAGGGTCCCGACGATGGGTTGACGATCAGCTTACAGCGCATGAACCGTCCATTTCACTTCCGGGTGTCGATCAGTCTCATTATACCAGACCTTCCTTCCTTCTGCCAATCCCGCTTGTCGCGAGTAGCGACTTGATGTATACTCCGTAGGCTACAAGTCGCTGGGGCCGGTCTCCGACCGAGCCCCTCGGCGGGGAGGGGGCTGTGCAAGATATTCTGCAACCGGGTACCATGCTCGAGGGGCGCTACCGCCTCGTCTCAGAGGCAGCAGTCCAGGATTTGGCCAGTCTCTACCGCGGCTACGATACCGTCGAGGACCAGTTGGTGATGATCCTCATCCTGCCCTTCCGGGTCGCGTCAGGGTCCGAGGTGCTGAGCAAGCTCAGCCGGACCCAGCGGGCGGTTGCCGCACTGGGCGAGCAGGCCCTGGTACCCTACGAGTATGGAGGCCTGGCAGAAGGCCGCCTCTACCTCGTGCGCCGCCACGTGGAAGGTCGCTCGCTCGCCGATCTGTTGGCTGGCGGTCCACTCGATCCCGCCACCGCTGCCGACATCACCATCGCGCTGAGCGAGCTCGTGTCCCTCCTCCACCATGCCGGGATGGTTCACGGCAGCCTGTGTCCCCACTGCGTCTATGTCGATACCTCGGGTGCAGCGCCGGCTGTTTCCATGACCGACTGCGGCCTTTGTCCTGCATTGCGCGAGATTCAATCGTCACCCGGGCGCCCCTGGGGCCGGCCGCCCTACCTCTCGCCAGAGCAGGCTGCCGGCGAAGAGATCCACCCGGCCTCTGACGTGTACGTGATCGGATCGCTGCTCTACGCCATGCTGACCGGCCGTCCCCCATTTCGATCTGCCGATGAGACCGTCCTGGTGGTGCAGCACCTGCGCCAGGAGCCGCCAGCGCTCGACGTGCTGTTGCCCGATCTGCCCCCGGCCCTCGTGCAGATCGTCCAGAAGGCGCTCGCCAAAGAGCCGGCAGCGCGCTACAGAAACGCAGGCCAGTTGGCCGAGATCCTGCGCAGCCGGGTGAGGGGGCAGGCCGGTGAGGATGCTTGGCCGCGGGCGCCCAGCCCTCACCGGCACCTCCCGGCTCCCGGGGTTGGGCCGGTGGTCTTTCGGCCTGGCGAGACCCAGGCCAGCAGGTTGGGCCAGGGGATCGACTGGATGATGATCATTCTCATCATCGCGGCATTGTTGGCCATGTTCGGCCTCGTCCGTCTATGGCAGACGGTGTACGATCTCTATACCACCCCATCCGCCGGTTTGATCCTCCGTCATGGCGAGTTCATCCATAGCACCGGCGCCACTCACCCCCTCAAGAACTGTCATTGCGAGCGAAGCGAAGCAATCTCCTCTCAGCAGGGTGGGGATTGCCCAAGTCACCCGCGCCTCGCGGCGTGCTCCTTCGCCATGACAGGTGTCTTTGAGTTGCCACGCAGGGCAAAGAGTTGGTTGATCACCTCTTTATCTGGTATAATACAGGCGCCGCGTGACACGGGGGCAGGCGAGGCTGCGCGAGATCGTTTGCCGGCTTGTGGAGTCAAGATTACGGGTTCCACGGCGAGTTTGTGCTAAACTGGCATAGTAGACCGTGGAGGCTGCCAGCGGGCAGAGTGCCGCGGTGGAGATACAAGTTGTCAATCGTGTTGGAGGCGTGATGTGAATGTAAATTGGCGAGGGGCACTCATCTATCTGATCATCCTTGTTGCCGCGGGTGCCCTGATCCTCGGACTATTCCCGGTCAGTGGGACGCCGAACGAGATCCCCCTGACCCAGTTGGCTGCTGACGTAAACGCCCGCAAGGTTGCATCGGTGACGGTCGAGGATGGTGAGCTGGAAGTGGTGTACAAGGGCGGTCAGATCGCTGCCTCGCGCAAGGAAGCGAGTGTCGATCTGACCGAGGCACTGCTCGCGCTGGGTGCCGAGCCAGAGGCGCTGGCCAAAGTCGATATCGAGGTCGAGCCGCCGAGCCCGTGGGGCGGCCTGCTCACCGTCCTGGGCACGCTGCTGCCCTTCCTGCTGCTTGCTGGCCTCTTTTTCTTCCTGATGCGCCAGGCACAGGGCACGAACAACCAGGCGCTGTCATTCGGCAAGAGCCGGGCGCGCATGTTCACCGGCGAAAAACCGACGGTCACATTCGACGACGTGGCGGGTGTGGAAGAGGCCAAGCAGGAGCTGGCCGAGGTGGTCGAGTTTCTCAAAGAGCCACAAAAATTCATCGCCCTCGGCGCCCGTATCCCCAAGGGCGTCGTGCTGATGGGGCTGCCCGGCACCGGCAAGACGTTGATGGCCAAGGCCGTTTCTGGTGAGGCCGGCGTGCCCTTCTTTTCGATTTCTGGCTCCGAGTTTGTCGAGATGTTTGTCGGCGTCGGCGCGGCGCGCGTGCGCGACCTATTCGACCAGGCCAAGCGCAACTCGCCCTGCATCATCTTTGTCGACGAAGTGGATGCCGTCGGCCGCCACCGTGGCGCCGGCCTGGGCGGCTCGCACGACGAGCGCGAACAGACGCTGAACCAGATCCTGGTGGAGATGGACGGCTTTGGCACCGACACGAACATCATTGTCATTGCCGCCACCAACCGGCCCGATATCCTCGACCCGGCCCTGCTGCGCCCCGGGCGGTTTGACCGGCGCGTGGTGCTCGACCGCCCTGACATCAGGGGCCGGCGCGGCATTCTCGACGTGCACGTACGCGGCAAGCCTCTCGGCCGCGACGTCGACCTCGACGTGATCGCCCGTGGCACGCCCGGTTTTGTCGGCGCCGACATCGAGAACCTGGTGAACGAGGCAGCGATCCTCGCCGCGCGCCGCAACAAGAAGGCCATCGGCGCCGCCGAGTTCCAGGAGGCGATCGAGCGCGTCATCGCCGGGCCCGAGCGCAAGAGCCGGCTGATCACCGACGAGGAAAAAGAGATCCTGGCCTATCACGAGGCGGGACACGCCCTGGTCCAATCGCAGATGGAGCACTGCGACCCTGTGCACAAGGTGTCGATCGTCGCGCGTGGTATGAACCTGGGCTATACCATGGCGCTTCCAGAGCGTGATTACTATCTCTATTCGCAGGATAAATTCGAAGACGAGATCGCAGGCATGCTGGCCGGTCGGGCGGCCGAAGAGATGGTGTTTGGCGACAAGTGGACCGGTGCAGGCGACGATCTGGAAAAGGCGACCAAAGTGGCGCGCAAGATGGTCACGGCGTACGGCATGAGCCGCAAGATGGGGCCGCTCACCTTTGGCGACCGCGATGAGCTGGTGTTCCTCGGGCGCGAGATTGCTGAGCAGCGCAACTATAGCGACGAGGTGGCCGAAGAGATCGACCAGGAAGTGCGCCGGATCATCGACGAAGCGTATGCCCGGGCGCGCGACATCCTGGTGTCGCGCCGCGACACACTCGGCACGGTTGCCAGACGGTTGATACAGGTCGAGACGATCGAGCGCCAGGAGTTCGAAGCGCTGATCGGCGATCGCCAGGGGCCATCCCCACAGCAGGCCAACCAGGCCCAGGTGGAAGCTGCCGCATACAACAGGCAGCTGGTGGGGGATTGACGGGCATCCGTAGCAGGTAGAGGATGCCTTGAATGGTACACACGCGGCGCTACCGCTCAGGATCGCCGATCCCAGAGGGTAGCGCTTCTGTTTGAGCGCAGTCCGGCGCGCACAGGTGGATCCGCCGGGATGGCCCGGCGACATAAATAGTCGACAAAGCAAGGAGGGAGAAATGGCAGACATTTTGCAAAAGATCGCCTCGAATTTGTACGAGGGCGAGGACGAGGTGGTAGCCGAGCTGGTACAGAAAGCGCTGGACCAGGGGATGGCGCCGGCCGAAATACTCCAGGGTGGCTTGATCGCGGGCATGGACGAAGTGGGCCGCGATTTCAAGGCCGGCGACCTGTTCGTGCCCGAGGTGTTGATCGCCGCGCGCGCCATGCACGCCGGCATGGGCGTGCTGCGCCCGTTCCTCGCCGAGAGCGACGCGCCGAGTGCTGGCAAGTACGTGATCGGCACCGTCAAGGGGGACCTGCACGACATTGGCAAGAACCTGGTCAAGATGATGCTCGAAGGTGCCGGGTTCGAGACGGTCGATCTGGGCACCGACGTGGCGCCCCAGTCGTTCGTCGACGCCGTGCGCCAGCACAAGCCAAGCCACGTGGGCATGAGCGCGCTGCTGACTACCACCATGGTGCAGATGAAGGCGACCATCGAGGCGCTGCAAGAAGCCGGCGTGCGCGAGCAGGTCAAGATCATGGTCGGCGGCGCCCCCGTCACCGAAGCCTATGCCAAAGAGATCGGTGCCGACGCCTACGCACCCGACGCGGCGAGTGCAGTCGACATGGCACGCGAGCTGGCCTGATCGCCTGGAGGGTTGGCAGATTGGAAGCTGGCCGTACGCGGTGCGGCTGGCCAGCCTTCCAATCTTCCAACCTTCCAACGGAGGAGAAATCGTGACCAAGCAGATCCCGGTGGAAACTGTTCACCCGATGATCCACGTGCTGTCGGACGAGCAGTTGCTGGCGATCCACAGCGCCAGCCTCGAAATCCTATCGCACACGGGCATCGTCATGAAGCACGATGGCGCGCGCGAGCTGCTCCTCGACGCCGGCGCGTGGGAGTCGGAGGGCAGGATCAAGATCCCGGAAATCATGGTGATGGACGCCGTCGCCTCGGCGCCAGCGCGCATCGTGATCTACGACCGCCTCGGCCGCCCGGCGATGAGGCTCGAAGAGGGCAACATCTACTTTGGCCCCGGCTCCGACTGTCCCTTCACCATGGACCTGGAGACGGGCGCGCGGCGGCCGGGCACCGTCGCCGACGTAGAGCGTATCGCGCGCCTGTGCGATGGCCTGGATCAGATCGACTTTGTGATGTCGATGACGACGCCGTCCGACGTGCCGGCGCTCGACCACTACTTGCACAGCTTTGTCGCCATGATCCGCGGCACCACCAAGCCCAACGTCTACACGGCGCGCGATCGGCGCGACATGGAGGACATCTATCGGATCGCAGCGGCCGTCGCCGGCGGCGAGACGCGTCTGCGCGAGCGGCCGTTCCTGCTCCTCTACGCCGAGCCGATCTCGCCGCTCCTCTTTAACGAGGACTCGGTGGAAAAGCTCCTCTTTTGCGCCGAAAAGGGCATCCCCGTCACCTACCCCCCCTCGCCTAACGCGGGCGGTGGCGGGCCGATCACCGTCGCCGGGGCGATCGCCCTGGGCAACGCCGAGAGCCTGGTGGGCCTGATCCTGACCCAGCTCGTACAGGTGGGCACCCCCTTCCTGTACGGCATGAACGTGGCTGCCCTCGACATGAAGTCAGCCATCGTCAGCTATGGCTCGCCCGAGTGGCCGCTGGCGCAGGCGGCATGGACCGATCTCGGGCGCTACTACCGCCTGCCGGTGTGGGGCGTGGCTGGCGCCACCGACAGCAAGGTGGTCGACACGCAGGCCGGCATCGAGGCTACGATGACGATTATGAACGCCTTCCTGTGCCGCTCGAACCTGAACCACGACGTGGGGTACATCGAGTATGGCTCCACCTCGTCGATGGAGATGCTGGTCATCGCCGACGAGATCATCCGCGAGGTGCGTTACATGGTAGGCGGGATCGAGGTGAGCGAGCGCACGCTGGCCCTCGACGCCATCGACCGCGCGGTGCCAGGCAGCGGCTTTTTAGCCGACGATCACACCCTCGACAACTGGAAGTGGGCGCAGTGGCGCCCAGAGCTGATCGACCGCATGCGCTACGACCGGTGGGTCAAGAAGGGGAGCAAGGATATGGCTGCCCGCGCCAATGAGCGCGCCCAGGAGATCCTGGCAAAGCACGAGGTGCCGCCCCTATCCGAAGAGGCGGAGGCAGTGATTGCGGAGGTGCTGGCGGGCAGAGGGTTCTGAATTCGCCGAAAAAAGCAACCTGTGATAGAACGCGCCCTGGCCCACATCCGGGTCCAACGAGGTACCAGCACGTGAATGCAAGAGTGGAGCCACCCGGGCCATCCTTTGTCGAGTTTGTGGTCATCATCTCCTTGATGATGTCGCTCACGGCCCTGTCCACCGATGCCATGCTGCCGGCCTTGCCCCAGATCGGCAGCGATCTGGGGACCCAGAATGCCAACGACCGCCAGCTCGTGGTCTCGGTGTTGTTTCTTGGATTGGCGTTGGGGCAGTTGTTCTTTGGACCGCTTTCCGACAGAGTAGGGCGCAAGCCCACCGTCTATGCCGGCTATGCCCTCTATATCGCCGGTGCCTTCCTGTCGGCCCTGGCGGTCACATTTCCGATGCTGCTGGCGGGACGCCTGTTGCAAGGGCTCGGCATTTCGGCGCCGCGTGCGATTACCCTGGCACTGGTGCGCGATCGATACAGCGGCCGGCCGATGGCCCGGGTGATGTCCTTTGTCACGACGGTCTTTATCCTCGTGCCCATGATCGCGCCTTCGGTGGGGCAGGCGATTCTGCTCTTCTCAAGTTGGCGCGGCATCTTTGGCGTCTTTGTGTTGATCGCGTTCGTCACCCTCTTTTGGTTTGCGTTGCGTATGCCAGAGACGCTGGCGCCGGAGCATCGCGCGCCCTTTTCTCTGCGGCGCATTGTCGCTGCCACGCGCGAAATCGTCGGCAACCGGGTTGCGCTCGGATACACCGTGTCGGCAGGCCTCGTGAGTGGTGCATTTCTCGGCTACCTGAATTCCGCCCAGCAGATCTTTCAGGAGCAGTATGCGCTGGGTGAGCTCTTTCCTTTGGTTTTTGGCGCCATCTCGCTATCCATCGGACTTGCCTCTTTTCTGAATGCGCGGTTGGTGATGCGTTTTGGGATGCGCTTCTTGGTGCGCACGTCTCTTTTTTTCATGACCGGGCTCTCCGCCCTCGCCCTGGGCGGCGCGCTGCTCCTGGGCAGGCAGTTGCCTTTATCACTCTTGGTCACCTATCTCCTGGGGACCTTTTTCTGCGTCGGCGTTCTGTTTGGTAACCAGAATGCCCTGGCCATGGAGCCGTTGGGCCACCTCGCCGGCATCGGCGCGGCCATCGTCGGCTCCCTGTCGACTCTGATATCGATGCCCCTCGGCACGATCGTCGGGCAGAGCTACGACGGCACGGTGCGCCCTCTGATCGCCGGCATGGCCCTCCTCTCCGGATTGTGCATTCTCGTCGTCTATTGGGTCGAATCGGACAAAATCGCGTACAGATCTGCCGAAAGCGGCCCATCCTGACCGTCAAGGGACCAAGCCTTCCATAGAGGGAACGCGGGAACGCAGGCAGTGCGAATGCAAACTTGACGATTGAAAAAAGCCAGAATATAATATAGTTCTTGTTGACCAACTTTATATAGCCGACAGGAGGGAGGGGCGATGGAACTCTCTACGTGTTGTATCTGCCACCGGCCGGTTGCCGACGACGCGCCGCGCCTGGGCACCCGTGCCTACTGCGCCGAACACTATGCCGGGGTGACCCGCAGCCGGCGCAGCGTGTGGCGATCCGGGGGCATCCACATCCTGGGCATCGTGGTGTTTGCCGCGGTGGTGGCCGTGCTCGCAGGGCAGGTCAAGCCGGCGCTGTCAGGCCCGGGGTTGGTGCTGGCTGGCGTGGTGCTGGCACTGGTGCCAGCAGCGCTGTGGCTGGCGTTTTTCTATGCACAGGACCGGTTGGAGCCAGAGCCCAAGACGTACGTCTTGGGCGTTTTTGTTTTGGGCGCGCTGTTGGCGAGCGCCGTGGGCATCCCTGTCGTGCGCGACCTGTTCCGCGTGCAGGACTGGCTGGATCACAGCCTGGTGGTCAACCTGTTGGGCTCCATCCTGATCGTCGGCTTTGTCCAGGAATTCCTGAAATATGCCGCCGTGCGCTACAGCGTCTACCTGCTGCCCGAGTTCGACGAGCGGACGGACGGCATTTTGTACGGCACGGCGGCGGGTCTCGGCTTTGCGACCATGTTGAACATCCATTACGTCGTCGACAGCGGCGGTGTGGACCTGGGCATGGGCGTGATCCGCATCGCCGTCACCGCTCTGGCGCAGGCCAGCTTTGCGGGCCTCACCGGCTATTTCCTGGGGCGGGCCAGGTTCGAGGATGAGCCGGTATGGTGGCTGCCCCTGGGCCTGACCCTTGCCGCTGTGCTGAACGGCGTGTTCGCGGTGGCGCGCGGCAGCGTGACGCGTACCGGCTCGGCGCTGGCGGGGCAGACGGCCAACCCGTGGAACAGCCTGCTCCTGGCAGCGGTGGTTGCCGGGCTGGTGTTCGCCGCTCTGCTTGTCCTGGTCCGGCGCTCGATCCGGCTCACCCTTGCTGCCGGGCCGCACCTGCCGCCGCCAGGACAACCCCTGGACCCTGGCGCCGAGGGCGGCGTCTTTTTGCGAACGGAGGCAAGCTGATGGCACACACGACGGTTCGACACGCTGCAGCACCAGCACGCAATCGCAGGGATCGGTGGGCCGATTGGGCCGTGCTGGGTGTGCTGGCCCTGGCCTTGCTGCTCGGCGGAGTGGTGATGGCCCTGGCGCAGGGGCAGCGCGAGACGGTGAGCAACGCCGAGGCGGGGCTGACCGTCCGCTATCCGCGAGGCTGGCTGCTCAAAGCGGGGCCGGCCGGGGACTTGGCCTTCCAGGCGGTGGACCCGGCGTCGGGGGCGTTCAAGACCACGCTCCAGGTGCGCGTCGTGCCGATCTTGCAGGGTGCGGAGAGTGCTGGCGCCAGCGGCGCCGTGACTCCCACGCTCGCCCTGGTGCTCAACAATCTCTCTCTCTCCCGCGCGCAGCAGGCCACCGCCTACCGCCATCTCGACATGATAGAGAGCGCGCCAGTGGGTGGGCTGCCAGCGATGGAGGCGCACTATGTGTACGTCCATGAAGGGGGTGACCTCTTTGCCCGGCAGATGCCGGTGGTGGTGCAGGGCCTGGACGTAGTGACCGCACGCGGCGACAGGGCGTACGTCTTTAGCCTGCTCGCCGCCGAAGACGTGTTCGCGGCTGCCGAAAAAGAGTTCCGCCGGTTCATAGCCTCGGCCAGCCTCGGCCGGCCATAGCAGACGTGGAGCCAACCAGGGGGTGCATGATGAAATCGATGAGAGTCTTTCCAAAAGGGGGCAGGGCCGAAAAACTACTCAGCCTGTCGTTGGTATTCCTGTTGTTGGTGGCCGCGCTCGGTCCAGCGTTGAGCCCCACCTTTCGCGTCGCGGCCCTCGACAGGCAGACCATCCAGAAAATCCTGCCGGCAGTCGTCCAGATCTGGTGGCTCGTCGAGGAGCCAGACGGCATCTATGGAGCGGGCATGGGCTCAGGTACGATCCTGTCGGCCGACGGGCTGATCCTGACCAACGCCCACGTCGCCTTTCCCGACGAGCCCGGCGTCGACCTGCTCGGTGTGGCACTGACGATCAAGTCGGACCAGCCGCCCCAGCCGGCCTATATCGCCGAGGTCGCCGCCGCCGACGAGGCCCTCGACCTGGCGGTGCTGCGCATCGTGCGCGATCTCAATGGAAGGACCGTCGAGCCGTCGAGCTTGAATCTGCCCTTTGTCCCATTGGGCGACTCGGGAGCGCTCGAAGTGGGTGACGAGATCGATATTTTCGGCTATCCTGGCATCGGCGGCGACACCGTCACCTTTACCAGGGGGGTCGTCAGTGGCTTTTCGCTCGAAGCCGGCATCGAGGGCCGGGCCTGGATCAAGACCGACACCACCATCGCCGGTGGCAACAGCGGCGGCACCGCCGTGGACCAGAACGGACTGCTCGTCG
The DNA here is from genome assembly GCA_016929795.1 of Anaerolineae bacterium. Next base: position 18,093 of record JAFGIA010000194.1, on the reverse strand, counting down.
GCGTGCCCACGCAGGCCGGCTCCGGGGGCAGCGGCAGCACCGTCGACTGCCGGCCGGTGGCTGATACGAACCGTGATGGCCGGGTGGACGACAGAGACACGTGTGTTCCCATCGGCGGCTTTATCAATGCCCTGCGCCCGATCGGCCTGGCCGCGCTGCTCGTCGAAGCGGCGCGCCTCGGATTGAATCCCCAGTCCACGACGTCTGCCCAGCCCGGCTTGACACCGTCGGGCCAGCCCCGGATCTACAATTTGCTCTTCTCATCAGGAGTCACCGAATGGGACCAGCCGGTGGCGCTCATCACGACGGTGCCCTCCGGTGCTGGCGATCTCTACCTCTTTTTCGACTATGAGAACCTGGCGCCCACGTCGATCGTCGAGGTCCGCGGCGCGATCAATAACCAGGAATCGGACGACCTGAGCTGGTCGTCGGGCGCGTGGTCCGGTGGCCCGGCGGGCAACTGGTGGGTGGGCTGGAGCTTTGAGGATCTGCCGGCGGGCACCTTCAAGGCGGCGATCTATGTAGACGGCAAACAGGCGGCAACTGCCCAGATCCCGATCGGCGGCAAGGCACCAAGCAGTTCGGCCTTTGAGAATGTCGTGTTTGGCGAGCAGGTCGGCGCTCAGAACGAGCCCATCGACCCCGGCGTCCTCTTTCCAGCGGGCATCTCGAGCTTGACGGCCTTTTTTGACTACAAGAACATGGTCAACGGCACCGAGTGGGCGCACACCTGGCTGCTGGATGGCGAGGTGATGTTGGACAGGGCCGAGACGTGGAAGGATGGCCGGCAGGGCAACTATGTGCTCACCCTGACCGCATCGAAAGGGCTCGTTGCCGGCAACTGGCGGCTGGAGCTCTCGATCGAGGGCGAGTTGGCAGCGGTCGGCAATTTCCAGGTGACGGGCAGCGAGGGCGAGGGGGTGTCGTTCAGCCCGATCGTCTTTGCCGAGGGCATCGACCGCCGCGGCCAGCCGGTGGATGGGGGCCAGCGCTTTGACTCGGGCCTTGAGGCGCTCTATGTCTTTTCCGACTATCGCGGCATGGAAGATGGCCTGAACGTGGCTGTGCGCTGGGCGATCGACGGCCAGAAGGTGGCTGAATGGCCCTACGTGTGGCAGGAAGGCGCGGCGGGGACCTGGTACGACTGGCTCTCGGCTGAAAGTGGCCCGCTGCCGGATGGCGAGTACGGCATTGAGCTGGAGGTGGAAGGGCAGGTGGTGCAGGCAGGCACAACCACCATCGGTTCCGGCACGCGGCCACGGCCCACGCCTACGCCTGCGCAGGGCGACGGCGTGCAGGCGCAGGGCATCATCAGTGACCTCGATACCTCGCAGCCGATTCCCGGCGCCATTTTCCTGGTGCTCATGCCGGGCGTCACCTACGACGCTTTCCAGTGGATCGATGCCGAGGTCTATACCTCGGCCGAAGCAGACCACCAGGGAGCCTTTGTGCTGCCGCTGCCGCTCGAGCGGGGTGAGTGTTATACCATGATCATCGGCGCCGAGGGGTATTGGCCCTATGCCGAAGACGACGTATGTGTCGGCGCCGATGCCCCGACGGTGGTGGATCTCGACGTGCAATTGGAGAAGAAATAGGATGGAAAACCGGGCTGACCTCGCGCGTCTCGCGTTTCGAGTCCGTGCGCTCGCCGTTGAGCTGGAGGAGCTGGAGTATCTGCTCAACGAGGTCGTCGCTCCCCGCATGCGCGACGCCACCACTTCGCTGCGGGCCATCCGTGGCCAGTTGCAGGAGCTGGCGGGGATGGAGCGGATCGACCTCGAAGCAGCCGCCCGGGTTGCCGACGAGCTCCGTGGGGGGCTGGCTGGCGGGATGGATAACGGGCCCAACGCCGAATAAAATATCTACCAGCATTTCTAGTATATTCCCTGTTGACATCTAGTATATCATCTGATATAATGGTGGATGGGTCTGTTGGCGGCATTGGTCGTGCACTCAATGGGGGACAAGTGGGCTCTGACGAGGCGAGGAACGGCACGCTCAAGAACGAGATCTATGCCCGGTTGCGGCAGTCGATCATCATGGGCCACCGCCTGCCGGGCGACAAGATCGACGTGCGCGCGATCGCCGAGCAGCACGGCACAAGCATCACCCCCATCCGCGAAGCGCTGCAGATGCTCCACCAGGAAGGGCTGGTCACCATCAAGCCCCATTCTGGCTACCTCGTGACCCGCCTCACCCTGAAACAACTGCGTGACCTGTTCGAGCTGCGCGAGATCCTGGAGGTGGCTGCCGCCGAGCGGGCGGCGCGCCGTATTTCCGATGAGCAGATCGAGGCGCTGGGCTGTGTCTATGCCGGCTACAGCGGCGACGACGACGATTCGTACGCGCGCTATACCAACGAAAACCGCCAGTTTCACCGCCTGGTGGCCGAGGCGGCCGGCAACAGGGAGCTAGCTGATCTGGTCGCCCGCGTGCACGATCGCCTCGCGCGCTTTATGGTCATGCGCCGTGCCGGCGAGACTATGCAGCACACGCACGCGCGGATTGTTGAGGCGTTACGGGCGCGCGATCCGGCCGCAGCCAGGCAGGCGATGCTGGACGAGCTCGTCGATACGCGCGAGGTGGTGCTCGACCGCGTGATCCAGGAGCAGGGAGAAGTGTGGCACCTGGATAGGCATAGATAGGATATCGAGGTCGCCCATGTCGTTTGCGCAACGCATCGAACACCTGAAGGCCGAGGGGGCGTATGCCGTGCTGGCGCGCGCGCAGGCGCTCGAGGCAGAGGGGCGTGAGATCATCCACCTTGAGATCGGCCAGCCCGATTTCGAGACCTTTCCGAACGTTGCGCTGGGCGGCATCCGTGCCATCACGTCGGGAAAAACACGCTACAACCCGCCTGCCGGGGTGCCCGAGCTGCGCTGCGCCATCGCCGACGATGCGGGCAGGCGACGCGGCGTCGAGTTTGCGCCCGGGCAGGTGGTGATTGCGCCGGGCACCAAGCCGCTCATTCTCCTGCCGCTGTTGGCACTGCTTGAACCGGGCGACGAGGTGATCTATCCCGACCCGGGCTTTCCCAGCTACCCAGCCGCGATTGGCCTTGCCGAGGGACGCCCCGTGCCCGTGCCTCTGCTCGAAGCGCGCGGCTACGATCTCGACCTTGATGCGTTCGACGCGGCGCTGAGCGAGCGCACGCGCCTCGTCATCCTCAACTCGCCCAGCAACCCGACAGGGGGCATCCACACCCCCGAGACGCTGGAGCATGTCGCGCAGGCGGCCCGCGAGCGGGATTTGTGGGTCCTCTCCGACGAGATCTATGGCCGGCTGGTGTACGACGTCGAGGCGCCGAGCATCGTGTCGCTGCCGGGAATGGCCGAGCGCACGATCATTGCCGACGGCTTTTCGAAAACGTATGCTATGACGGGCTGGCGCCTCGGCTTTGGCATCATGCCTGTGCCGCTGGCGGACAAGATGGACCTGCTTCTGACGCACTCTGTCGGCTGCACCGCCACCTTCACCCAATTCGCCGGCCTGGAGGCGATCGTGGGGCCACAGGGAGGCGTAGAGGCCGCCGTCCAAGTCTTTTGCCGGCGCCGCGACTTGATCGTCACGGGGCTGCAAGAGATTCCCGGCGTGCGCTGTCCCGTGCCGCAGGGTGCGTTTTACGTGTTCCCGAACGTGTCGTCGTTTGGCCGCTCGTCGTCCTGGATGGCTGACTATCTGCTGGAGGAGGCTGGGGTCGCCGTCCTGCCTGGCACGGCCTTTGGCCGGTATGGGGAAGGCTACTTGCGGTTCTCGTACGCCAACTCGATCGAAAAGATCGCGACAGCCCTGGAGCGTGTCGCCGACGCGCTGTCGCGCATCGCCGCGCGTGATGAGTGGTGAGTACGCCATGTGCGATCATGCGGCCCGGCGGCAACCGGGCGGTTCGAGCCATGCTTGCACCGTGTGGAGGGGTGTGATATAATAATCGCGTTTGGTTTGACAGAATGACTGCACTGCGGCTGAAATGTACTTGAGAGGAGGTGGTGCGAACCGGCGATGAGGTTGGCTTTAAGGAAAGAAACCACGAGGATGCTCTCTTGGGGGCAGAACCAAGGCATCAAGATTACGATCGGGAGGAGCAAAGAATGGAGATTATCAAGAGGCAGAAGCGGGATGAGGTCCATGCTTACATCCCAGAGCTGAAAGAGTTGTACCGGCAGGGGCGCATCAGCCGCCGCGAGTTCTTGCGCACGGCGACGCTGCTCGGCGTGTCGTTCGCCAGTGCGTCGGCGTTCCTGACAGCATGTGGCGCCACGCCAGAGCCGACGGCTGTCCCCACCGCCGTGCCACAGGCTACGGCGGTGCCCCAGCCGACAACAGCGCCGGCACCCGCCACGCCGACGCGTGGGGGCAGCCTGCGCGTGGCGAGCCGTGTGCAAAAGGTCACGCACCCTGCACAGTTCTCCTGGATCTCTCCGTCGAACCAGTTGCGGCAGGTCGCCGAGTACCTCACCTACTATGGGGTCGATAATGTTGCGCGTCCCTATCTGCTCGAAAGCTGGCAGGCGAGCGATGACCTGTTGACCTGGACGCTAAACCTGCGCCAGGGTCTCAAACACAACAACGGCGACGAGTTCAACGCCGCCGACGTGGTGTTTACCATGAACGAGTGGCTGAAGGAGGATGTGGGCTCGTCGATGCTCGGCCTCATCGGCGGCTACCTGAGCGCGACGAACATCGAACAGGTTGATGACTATACTGTCGTCCTGCACCTGACTCAGCCCGAGATCGGCGTGCCCGAGCACCTCTTCCACTACCCTGCGATGGTCTTGAACCACCGCACCTTCGAGGGCGACTTTATCCAGGCGCCCCACGGCACCGGCCCCTACACCCTGGAAGCCTACAGCGAGGGCGAGCGTGTGCTCATCAAGCGCCGCACCGACTACTGGCAGAATGGCAAGGATGGCGAGCCTCTGCCCTACCTCGACGAGATGGAATTCATCGACATGGGCGAAGAATCGTCGGCGTGGATCGCCGCCATCCAGGCGGGCGAGGTCGACTATCTCGACCTGGGCGACAATGTCAGCCCCGACTTTTACCTGGCCCTGAAAGACGACCCGGGTGTCATCGTTGCCGGCGTGCCTACGGCCATCTCGCGCGTGCTGCGCATGCGTGTCGACCTGGACCCCTGGACCGACAACAAGGTGCGCAAGGCGCTCAAGCTGTGCCAGAACCACGAAAAGATCCTGAACCTGGCCTACTTTGGGCAGGGCCTGGTGGGTGAAGACGTCCACGTGTACGAAAACCACCCGGAATACTGCGACATCCCGGTCCCGCCCTACGACCCCGACCAGGCCAAGCAGCTCCTGGCGGAGGCAGGCTACCCCGACGGGCTCGACGTCCAGATCGCGGTCGGCACCGGGTGGCCCGACATCGTATCGTACGCCGAGATCCTGAAAGAGGATGCGGCGCCGGCAGGGTTCAACATTACTCTGAACACAATGCCGAACAACCAGTATTGGGAGCAGTGGACCGAGGTCGACCTGGGGGTGACACCCTGGTCGCACCGCCCACTGGGCACGATGACGCTCAACCTGGCCTACACGGCTGATGCCGACGGCAATCCTGCGGCATGGAACGAGAGCCGCTGGGTAGACCCCGAGTTCTCGGAGCTGCTGACACAGGCCAACGGCACGCTCGACGTCGAAGCGCGGCGCCAGATCTTTTGCGATCTGGAGCAGATCCAGCTCGATCGCGGCTCCATCGGCATTCCCTACTGGATGAACATCTGGATGGTGAATCGCCAAAACGTCAAGGACGTCATGCCCCATCCGAACATCTATATGCTCTTTAACGAGACGTGGAAGACGGCCTGATCGAAAGATCTTTGTGCGATGAATGTCGCCAAGCAGGTCGGGGCCGCGCGCCCCGACCTGCATCCCATAAAGCGACCTGGAAGGAGCAGGGCCAGTGGCCAAATTCATAGTGCGGCGCCTTCTGTTGATGCTCCTGACGATGCTCCTGGTGTCGATCGCGGTGTTTGCCATCACCGAGGCGGCGCCGGGGAACGTAGCGCGCAATGTGCTTGGCATCCAGATCACGCCCGAGCAGGAGGCGTCATTCCTCGCCCAGCAGGGGCTCGACAAGCCGATCTACCAGCGCTACCTGTCGTGGCTCGCCGGCACCGACTGGCGGGCTACGAACAGGGTCGGGTTGCCGGTGCGCCGCATCATCACCGAGGATGGCTTTACCGAGTGGTGGGCCGTCGGCGAGGATGACACACTCCTGCGCTGGACGCTGGAAGGTGAGGACCTCGTCGTCCGAAAGCGCCTGCCCGATGGCACCGTCGTCCAGGAGGTGGACAACGAGCGGTGGCAGGTCAACGACCCGGCTGAGGAGATCGAACGCCTCCAGGGAGCGAGGCAAGCGGTAGAGGCCGACGACCAACTGACCGCAGCAGGGCGCCAGGCCCTCCTCGAGCCGCTCGATCGCATCCTCGGCATCCTGCGTGAAGCGGAAACGGGAGACGTCGATCAGGCCGCCTTGAAGCAAAGGCTCGCCGGTCCCGAGGGGGAGCTGCAAGCGCTGATCAGCCCCCGGGCCCGGGAGAGCCAGGGCGCGTTCGGGGAAGCCTCGGAACAGGCCGTGCGTCAGAGTGGGCTGCTGGCAGTGTCGGATGTTCTCGACACCCTATCTGGCGAGGCGGCCGCAGATCTGGAGTTGGGCAACCTGCAAGCCCTCGCCCGCAGCCTCGACAAGGGGGCGGTGGCCCTGGAGGAGTATGACACGGTAGGCGCCGGGCTGGTGCGCCAGGCCGCCGAAGCCCTGCGTGCCAACGATCGGGAGGCGGCTCGCGAGGCGCTGGAGCAAGTGGCGCCCACGGTCGACCGCCTGACTGCATCGCTCGGTACCTTTTTCTTTGCACTCAAAGCGGGCATGTACCAGCAGGCGGCGGGCGTGCTGCAGGCGCTGTCCGATCCCGCCCAGGTCTCTTTCGGGCCGGAGCAGCTCGACATCGTGCCGCCCTTGCTCGATCAGGTGGGTGGGGCCATCGAGGACGCCGATCCCGAGCTGGGGGAGGCGTTGAGCGCTGCCGCCGGGTATCTGGAAGCGGCCGCTGAAACGGACGCGCGCACCGTCCTTGCCACGGCAGCAGAGAGGCTGTCAGAAGTGGGGCACGCCATCGCGCTCAGCGACGCCGCCGGCCGCGCCCGCGTGGCGCGCAGCTTCTGGGGCGTCGACACCCAGAACCACGCTGTGCGCTGGGAAAAGGGCACCGGCCAAGAGGTGTGGACCTTTATCGTCGGCACGGGGTGGAAGTCGTCCACCGGCGGCCCGGCGGAGTATATCCCGCTCCAAAAGGGGCTGCTGCGTGGCGACCCTGGCGTGTCGCTGCGCACGGGGCGGCCGGTGTCCGACCTGCTCTTCAAGCGGCTGCGTAATTCGCTGGTGCTGGCAGGCATCGCCTTTATCATCGTCATGCCCCTTGCCCTCATCCTTGGCCTCCTCGCCGGGCTGCGCGAAGGGAGCATACTGGACCGTGTGCTGTCGATCGGCGGCATGATCTTTTCGGTGACGCCCGAGTTTGCCACCGGCATCTTTTTGATCCTGATCTTTGCCTTCTGGCTTGGACTCGTGCCCGGCGCCACAGTGTTTGGCGAGGATGCGCCGTGGACGCGGCCCGATATGCTGGTGCTGCCCGTCGCCACCCTCACCCTGATCGAGCTCGGCTACGTGTTGCGCATCACTCGCGCCAGCATGGTGGAGGTGATGAAAGCCCCCTACATCCGCACTGCATTCCTGAAGGGGCTGCCCTACTGGCGCGTGGTAACCAGGCACGCCATCCGCAACGCGCTGATGGCGCCGATCACGGTCATTATGCTCCATGTGAACTGGCTGCTGGGGGGCATCGTCGTCGTCGAGGTCATTTTTGGCTATCCTGGCCTGGGCAGCTACCTGCTCGATTCGGCGCTGTTCAAAGACTTTAACGCCATTGAGGCCGGCGCCATCATCCTGGTTGCCGTCGCGGTCGGCACTCAATTGCTGGCGGACATCCTCTACACCTTCCTGAACCCGAGGATCCGCTATGCCTGACCAGGGAGGAAGTATGGCAGTGAGTGAGCAGACGGCACAGGTGTTGGCGCGCCCGTCGCTCGTGCGGCGCGCCTGGTCGGGCCTGTCAGTGCTTTTCGCCTCCAAGACAGCCGTGATCGGGCTGGTCATCGTCCTCTTTTGGGTGTTTGTGGCCATCTTGGCCCCACTTTTGACGCCCTACACGCCGACAGAGCAGGACTATACGGCGCAGAACCAGGCACCGTCGGCTGCCCATCCGTTGGGCACCGACAGCCTGGGGCGCGACATCTGGTCGCGCCTGATCTATGGCGCGCGCGTCGTGCTCGTCATGCTGCCGGTCAGCGAGACCTTCTGGCTGCCTGGCGGCGTCGCTATCTGGGGGGTGGCGCTCGGCCTGCTCGCCGGTGCGACGCTCGGGCTGATGGGCGGCTACCTCGGCGGCTGGGTTGACGAGGTGACGATGCGCATCCTCGACGCGATGATGGCCTTTCCCGTCATCCTCCTCTACATGATCATCATCGCCGCTGTCGGCGCTTCGGCGGTGAACGTGGTGCTCGCCATTGCCATCGTCGGCACGCCAGGCATTGCGCGCCTCGTGCGCAGCCTGGCGCTCGACATCCGCACGCGCGACTATATCCGCGCCGCCGAGCTGCGCGGCGAGAGCCCGTGGTACATCATGTTTGTCGAGATCCTGCCCAACGCCCGGGGGCCGATCATCATCGACGCCATGCTGCGCGTCGGATACGCCATCTTTGCCATGGGCACGCTCGGCTTCCTCGGGCTGGGCTTGCCGCCACCTTCTCCTGACTGGGGCAGCATGGTGGCCAAGGGGCGGCAATTCATCCTGTCGGGCAGCCCGTGGGCGGCGCTGTGGCCCGCCGTCGCCATCGCTTCGTTGGTGATCGGATTGAACCTGTTCGCCGACGGCCTGCGCGAAGAGTCGCTGCGCTACCAGTGAGGTCGACGATGACAGCAGACACACAACAAAGCGCAGGGCTGCTCCGCAGCCCCGTGCTCAAGATCGAGGCCCTCGCCATCTCGTACGAGACGCGCCATGGCGACGTCGAAGCGGTGCGTGAGGTCTCTTTCGAGGTGCACCGTGCGATGACCTTTGGGGTGGTGGGCGAGTCGGGCTGCGGCAAGTCGACCGTGGCCTTTGGCATCGTCGACTTTCTCGGCGCCAATGGCAAGATCGTCGGCGGCAGCATCAAATTCCAGGGCCGCGATCTGGTGGGCCGTTCGCAGGCAGAGCTGCGCCGGCTGCGTGGGGACCAGATTGCCATGGTCTACCAGGACCCAATGCAGGCGCTCAACCCCTCGGTGACGATTGGTGAGCAGTTGGCAGAAGTGCTGACGACACACCGCGGCATCTCGAAAAAAGAGGCGTGGGCACGCTCTGTCGAGATGCTGGGACGCGTCTATATGCCCGATGCTGCCAATGTCATGAATCGCTTCCCCCATCAGATTTCGGGCGGCCAGCAACAGCGCGTGGTGATTGCCATGGCGCTGCTCAACAACCCGGCGCTGCTGATCATGGATGAGCCCACGACGGCGCTCGACGTCACCGTCGAGGCGGCGGTACTCGACCTGATCGAGGACCTGAAGCGCGATTTCGACACGGCCATCGTCTATATCACGCACGACCTGGGCGTGGTGGCACGCGTGTGCGACCACGTGGGCGTGATGTATGCCGGCGAGATGGTCGAAACCGGCCCGGTCGAGGCGATCTATGCCCAGCCCCGGCATCCCTACACCCAGGGCCTGATGCGCAGCGTGCCCCGTCTCGGGTCAACCAAAGAGAGCAGCCGCCTCTATCCGATCCGCGGCCGGGTGCCTGCGCCGAAGGACCGGCCGCGCAACGCGTGCATCTTTGCCCCACGCTGCGACTATGCCACCGACCATTGCCTCGGCAAGCACCCGGAGCTGCGCGAGATTGTGACGGGGCACCATGCTCGCTGCTTTTACTCAGAAGAGATCGATCCCGCCGCGTGGGTGCCGCCGCCCGGTCTCGTGCCCGATGTCCAGCCGGAAGGTGAGGCAGAGAAGGTGGTGGTGCAGGTGGACGACCTGCGCACCTACTACGAACAAGAGTCGCGCTCGCTCCTGAGCCTTGTTGGCCTGGGCGAAAAAATGCATGTCAAGGCGGTCGACGAGGTGAGCTTTCATATCCCCGCGGGCAAGACGCTGGGCGTGGTGGGCGAGTCGGGCTGCGGCAAGAGCACGCTGGCCAAGACGATCGTGGGCCTCGAGTCGCCGACAGGGGGCAAGGTCGAGTTCCTCGGCTTTGATATCACCAAGCCGATTGGGCAGCGTGACCTGGAGCTGATCGAAGAGCTGCAGATGGTGTTCCAGAACCCAGACTCGACCATGAACCCATCGTACACCGTGGGGCAGCAGATCTCTCGCCCGCTGCAGCGGTTCAAGACGGTGCCGCGCGGCGAGGTGCGCCAGGAGGTGCTCAAGCTGCTAGACGCCGTGCGCCTCGACGGCAGCTACTACGAACGGCTGCCACGCCAGTTGAGTGGCGGCGAAAAACAGCGCGTGGGCATTGCCCGTGCCTTTGCCAGCCGGCCCGAGCTGGTGTTGTGCGACGAGCCGGTGTCGGCACTGGACGTATCGGTGCAGGCGGCCGTGCTCAACCTACTGCTCGAGATCCAGCGTGAGCATGGCACGACCATGATGTTCATCGCCCACGACCTGAGCGTGGTGCGCTTTTTCTCTGATTACGTCGCCGTCATGTACCTGGGTCACATCGTCGAGATCGGCCCTGCCGAGAACATCTATGCGCCGCCCTACATGCCCTACACCGAGGCGCTCCTGTCGGCTGTGCCGATCCCCGACCCAATCGCCACCCAGCGCCACATCCGCCTGGAAGGCACCGTGCCGAGCGCGCTACACCCGCCGGGCGGCTGCGTCTTTCACACCCGCTGTCCGCGCCGCGCCGAGATGCTGCCCGACGGCGGCCAGATCTGCGAGGTCGAAGAGCCGCCATGGCAATACAACACGCCCCACCACCGCATCTATTGCCACATCCCGCTGGAAAAGCTGCGTGCACTGGAGCCGGTGGTGACGGCAGCATAACGACCAAAGTTGCAAGGTTGGAAGGCTGGCTGCCAGCCTTCCAACCTTGCAACCTTCCAAGGAGAGAAGGATGTTCGTCCGAGACTATATGACCAGGCACCCGGTGATGGTCGAGGCGGCGATGTCGACCGTCGAGGCACAGGGGATCATGGCCGAAACCAGGACCCGGCACGTGCCGGTGGTGGGAGATGGCAAGCGCCTCGCTGGTCTCTTGACGCGCGACCGCTTTAGCATTCCACCCACGCGCCTGACGAGCCTGAACGTGTGGGAGATCACGCGCTTTCTGTCGAACATGTGCGTCGCGGACGTGATGGTCAAAGGCAAAGATGTGGTGACGATCAGCCCCAACTCGACCATCGAAGAAGCGGCGCGCCTGATGGTGGCACACAAGGTCGGCTGCCTGCCGGTTCTCGACGACGATGGCGTGGTCGTCGGCATGTTGACCGACGTCGACATGCTCGACCAGTTGGCCAGCCTGCTTGGCGCCAAGGCGGAAGGGGTGCGCGTCACCGTCCGCGTGCCCGACAGGAAGGGGGAGTTTGCCAAGATCACCGCGGCCATCGCCGAGCGGAATTGGGGCATCTATGCCAGTGGCGGCGTGCCCACGCCCAAGATGCCCGGCTATTGGGACATTGTCCTGAAGGTGCGCGACGTCGAGGCCGGGGACCTGGTGCCCGTGCTCGAGGCCATCGAGGGCCAACAGGTCATCGACGTGCGCAAGATGTGAATTGACGTGATCTACATGGGCCGCGATCCGGGCATCAACTATATCAAGGCACGCCAAGATCACCGCTGCTACGGCATGGGGCTGGGGATCATCCTCCTCGACGACGTCTATCCCGGGTTTCCCGGCGACGTGCGCAACGCCAGCGCCTTTCCCTACCCGATCCAGTACGAGATCGCAGAAGGGGTGGACAACTGGGCGCTGGTCCACGCCGAGGACAAGTCGCCGTGTCGCGGGCCGATCCTGCGCGCGGCACGCAAGTTGGAAAGGATGGGCTGTCGTGCCATCGCCGCCGAGTGCGGCTACTTTGCCTATTTTCAGAAGGATGTAGCCGGGTACGTGGATGTGCCAGTGTTCATGTCGAGCCTGCTCCAGGTACCCCTGGCCCAGCAGCTCATTGGCCCACAGCGCGTGGTGGGCATCATGGCCGCGCGCGCGTCGCAGTTGACCCAGGCGCATCTGGAAGCCGTCGGCATCCAACCCGGCAGCAATTACGTGATTGGCGGCGCCCAGGATGACGGGCGCTGCCCCGAGTTCGAGCACCTCTGGTACGAGCCGGCCCGGCCCGATCCGCCGGCTGCGTATTATGACCAAACGGAAGCCGAGTTCATCGGCGTCGCCGTCGACTTTTTTCACGCCCACCTGAACATGGGCGCCATGCTGCTCGAGTGCACCGGCATGCAGCCCTTTGCCCGCGCCCTGCAGCGCGCGATCGACATCCCGCTCTTTACCTGGGGCACGCTGCTCGATTACGCCCACTCGGTTGTGGTGCACCGCGACTACTATGGGCACGTCTAGTGCTCGCTGGCGGAAATCCCCCCATCACCGGCACTTCTGTTTCGATCTAGTCCGCGGCTCACACCCCACGGTTTGTCCCTTGTCACTTGCGACTTGTACCTTGTCACTTTAGGAGGATCATGGACGACCCAAAAGCACACCCCTACATTCCCAACTCGGCACCCGCTACCAGGCAGGAGATGCTGCGCGCCGTCGGTGCTGAGAGTGTCGACGAATTCTACGACGACGTACCAGAGGCGCTGCGGCTGCGCGAGCCGCTGGATCTGCCCGAGGCACGCGATTCCGAGTACGCGCTCAGGCGACATGTCGAAGGGCTGCTGGCACAGAACACCGCGGCGAGCGAGGTTCTATGCTTTCTCGGTGCCGGCTGCTATCAACACCATGTACCGGCTGTGTGCGACGAGGTGAACAGCCGTGGCGAGTTCCTCACCGCCTACGCCGGCGAGCCGTACGACGATCATGGCCGCTTCCAGGCCCTGTTCGAGTATACGAGCATGATGGGCGAGCTGCTCAACATGGACGTCGTCAACGTGCCGACGTACGATGGCTTTCAGGCGGCGGCCACGGCGCTACGCATGGCGTCGCGCTTGACGCGCCGGCCGGTGGCGCTCTTGCACGGCGCCATTCATCCGGCCAAACTGTCGAAAATCCTCGACTACTGCAGGCCGGTGATGGACGTTCGCCTGCTCGACTACGATCCGGCGACGGGGCAGATGGACCTCGATGCCCTGCGGGCCGCCCTCTCCGACCAGACGGCGGCGGTCTATTTTGAGAACCCCGCCTACCTCGGTTTCCTCGAGGCGCAGGGCGCCGAGATTGCCGCCCTCGCCCATGAGCGGGGCGCGCAGTTCGTCGTCGCCGCCAATCCGATCACCCTCGGCGTGCTCGCGCCGCCGGCCGATTACGGCGCCGACATTGTGTGCGGTGACATCCAACCGCTCGGCATCCACATGCAGTATGGCGGCGGGCACGGCGGCTTTATCGCCACCCGCGACGAGGTCGAGTATGTCATGGAATACCCGTCGCGCCTGTTCGGCATCGCGCCCACGTGCGTGCCGGGCGAGTACGGCTTTGGCGACGTGGCCTACGAGCGCACGTCGTTCGCCGTGCGCGAAGAGGGCAAGGAGTGGGTGGGCACTGCCGCCGCGCTGTGGGGCATCACTGCCGGCGTCTACTTGGCGCTGATGGGACCGCAGGGCATGGTCGAGATCGGCGCGGGGATGATGGCCCGCGCCCGCTACGCCATGAAGGTGCTTGACCGGATCCCCAATGTGCGCGCCCCGGCTTTTGCTGCGCCCCACTTTCACGAGTTTGTCGTCGATTTCAATGCGACGGGCAGGACGGTGGCCGGGATCAACCAGGCGCTGCTGGCGCGCGGCATTTTCGGCGGCGCGGATCTGAGTGCCGAGTTTCCGGCCCTGGGCCAGAGCGCGCTCTACTGCGTGACCGAGGTGCACACCCAGGCGGACATCGACCGGCTGGCACGCACCGTGGAGGAGGTGGTCGCATGACAGACATCAGCGAAGGGCGGCCTGCACTGCGCCGCTTCCACCAGGCGCGCTGGGACGAGCCGATCCTGTTTGAGCTGAGCACGCCGGGCCAGCGCGGCATCCGCGTACCGGGCGTCGAGCCGGGCGTCCGCGAGGCGGTGGGCGACGTGCTGGCAGACCTGCCAGCCGGTCTGCGCCGTCGGCAGCCGCCTGCCCTGCCCGAAATTGCCCAGCCGCAGGTGCTGCGCCACTACGACCGGCTGTCGCAGGAGAACCTGGGCGCCGACCTGAACATCGACGTCGGGCAGGGCACATGCACCATGAAGTACAGCCCCAAGGTGAACGACCAGCTCGCCCGCTCACCCAAGATGGCCGAACTGCATCCACTCCAGGACGAGGCGACGGTCCAGGGTATCCTGGCCATCCTGTACGGCCTGGAGCAGATCCTGAGGGCCATCTCGGGCCTTGACCGCTTTTCGCTCCAGCCCGCGGCCGGATCGGCCGCCATCTATACCAACGTCGCCATCATCCGCGCCTACCACGCCAGCCGCGGCGAGGCGGCGCAGCGCGATGAGATCATCACCACCCTCTTTTCGCACCCGTCGAACGCCGCGACGGCGCGCACCGCCGGCTTCAAGGTGATCACCCTCTACCCCGACGAGCACGGCTACCCCGATTTCGAGGCGCTCCAGGCCACCGTCTCGGAGCGCACCGCCGGGCTGATGATCACCAACCCCGAGGACACGGGCATCTATAACCCACGCATCGCCGAATTCGTCGACCTGGTGCACCAGGCAGGCGGGGTGTGCGCCTACGACCAGGCCAACGCCAACGGCATCCTGGGCATCACGCGCGCGCGCGAGGCAGGGTTCGACCTGTGCCACTTTAACCTGCACAAGACTTTTTCCACGCCCCATGGATGCGGCGGGCCGGGCGCCGGGGCGGTGGGTGCCACGGCCGAGATGGCGCGTTTTTTGCCCGTGCCGCTCGTCGCCTACAATGGCGGGCGCTACCATCTCGACTACAATCTCCCTGACACCATTGGCAAGATGGGGCCCTTCTACGGCAACGCCTCGGTAGTGCTAAAAGCGTACGCCTGGGCCATGAGCCTGGGGGCCGAGGGGCTGCGTCAGGTGGCCGAGATCGCCGTGCTGAACAACAACTACCTGATGAGCCAGGTGCTGGCCATCCCCGGCCTCGCTGCACCCTACGCTGAGGGGAAACGCCGCATTGAGCAAGTGCGCTATAGCTGGCAGGCGCTCGTGGAAGAGACCGGTGTTCACTCTGAAGAGCTGGGGCTGCGCGCCGCTGATTTCGGCGTCCACTATTGGACCAGCCACCATCCCTGGATCGTGCCCGAGCCGTGCACGCTCGAGCCGACCGAGTCCTACTCCAAGGCCGAGCTGGATGAATACGCCGCCATCCTGGCCCACGTCGCCGCCGAGGCCCGCACCGACCCCGACCTGGTCAAAAGCGCGCCGCACCGCAGCACCATCCACACGGTCGACCACGGCCCACTGGACGATCCCGACCGTTGGGCGATGACGTGGCGGGCGTACAAGCGCAAAGCGGGAGGCTGATCTGGTGCACGCTCGGGCACTGATACCGGTTCACTTGCTCTGCCTCTGCCCGAGTGGTACAATAAGGGCTATACGTCGATCCAGGCGCGCTCAGCTTTTCCGTGGCCACTGTACAGGTATGAAAGGGTTGTGATCTGGTGGGTGGGCCTGACCATCTGCAGGAGGTGGTAGATATGCAGGTTGAAGAGGTTGAGACTTTGCAGTTGCAGCATGCTCTAGATGTCGTAGAATCGCTGTCAGTCGAAGAGCAAGAGACACTGCCTGATCGATCTCGGCTCACATGATGAGGTCTACTGAATGGTGCCAGCGCGAATGAAACGCGTAGGTCTCATCGTCAACCCGGTCGCCGGGCTCGGCGGCCGGGTTGGCCTGAAGGGGAGCGACGGCGCCGACGTGCAGCGCCGGGCGCGCGCCCTCGGCGCCGAGCCGCTCGCCGGCGAGCGGGCGGCCGAGGCGCTGGCGCGCTTGCGGCGTGTCGAGGCGCTGGAGATTCTCACTTACCCGGGTGAGATGGGTGCCGACGTCGTGCGGGCGGCGGGTTTGGAGCCGGCCGTCATCGGCGATATTACACCGGGCGAGACGACCGGGGAGGATACGCGGCACGCGGCGCGTGAGATGCACGCGCTGGGCGTCGACCTGCTCCTCTTTGCCGGCGGCGACGGCACGGCGCGCGACGTGTACGAGGCGGTGGGCCTCGACCAGCCGGCGCTCGGCATCCCCGCCGGGGTCAAGATCCACTCCGCCGTGTACGCCACCCACCCGGCGAGCGCCGGCGAGTTGGCGGCCCTCTACCTGGAGGGGAGAGTGGCGAGCCTGCGCGAGGCCGAGGTGATGGACATCGACGAAGAGGCGTTCCGTGAGGGGGCGCTCCAGGCGCGGTTGTACGGCTACCTGCAGGTGCCCTTCCGCTCCAACCTGGTGCAGGCGCAAAAGATGCCCAGCACCGGCGAGGCGGCATCGCTCGCTGCCATCGCCGAGGACGTGGTGGCCAAAATGGAGCCGGGTGTGCTCTACATCGTCGGCCCCGGCACCACCACACGGTCCATCGCCCGCGAGCTGGGCCTGGACAAGACCCTGCTCGGCGTCGATGTGGTGCTCGACGGGGCGCTGATCGCGCAGGATGCGAACGAAACCAACCTGCTTAATCTTCTGGACGAGCACGAGCAGCGCGAGGCGCGGATCATCGTCACCCCCATCGGCGGCCAGGGCTACCTGTTCGGGCGTGGGAACCAGCAGATCAGCCCCAACGTGATCCAGCGCGTGGGCAAGGAACAGGTGATGGTGGTCAGCACCCCCGACAAGCTGCACGCCCTCGGCACCCAGCCGCTGCTGGTCGACACCGGCGACCACGAGGTAGACGAGATGTTGAGTGGCTACGTGACCGTAGTGACGGGCTACAACGAGCGCGCTGTGCGCAAGGTGTCTGCCCAGTGATGGGGCGCGATCACTATGTGCTCTTTTCGGAAGGCCGGATTGGACCTATGGCCCTGCCCAACCGCATCGTCCGTTCGGCGACGTGGGACCCGGCGATCCTCGGGACGCGCGTGATGTCGGATGCGGTGCTGGACATCTACCGGCAGGTGGCGGAGGGCGGTGCCGGCATGATCATCACCGGCGACGTATCGGTCGTACCGGCAGGGCTGCTGGACGAGGACAAGCCACGGGTGCCTGCCGGCGTGTACGAGCAGGTGCGGATCGAGGGCTATGGCCGGTTGGTGAAAGTGGTCCGCGGGGCGGCGCCGCGGGCCCGGATCGTGGCCCAGATCAGCGCCGACTATCCGGGTGTCGCCCCATCCGATATTCCCTCACCCTGGACCCGCGAGCGGCCTCGCGCCCTGACCATGCACCAGGTGCAGGCCATCGCCGCCTGCCTGGCAGAGGCCATCGCCGGCATCCAGGCCCTGGGGTTCGACGGGGTGCAGTTCCACGCGGCGCACGGTGGTCTGTTGGGTTCTTTTCTGTCGCCCTACTCGAACCGGCGCCAGGATGAATATGGCGGTTCCGCCCGAAACAGAGTGCGCTTGATCCGCGAGGCGATCGACGGCGCGCGGCAGCGAGTGGGCGATTTCCCGATCCTGATCAAGATGAACGGCACCGATTACCTGGAGGGCGGGATCGACCTCGAAAACGTGGCAAAGCTGGGGTGTGAGCTCGAGTGTGCAGGCGTCGATGCCATCGAGGTGAGCGGCGGCACGTGGGACTGCCTGCTGCAGAGTGAGGAGGTGTTGGGGTTTCCGCCCGTGCCGGCCGCCGAGTCGCACACGCGCATCCGCAACCCGGCGAAGCAGAGCTACTTTTTGCCCTACGCCGAAAGGTTGGACGTTGGCATTCCAATCCTCCTCGTCGGCGGCAACAGGGATGTCGAGCGGCTGGAGGCGATCCTGCGGCGAGGCAAGGTCGATTT
>JAFGIA010000193.1 GCA_016929795.1 Anaerolineae bacterium | reverse complement strand
TGCTCGTCTTCTTCGCCCAGCTCCCTCTGGATCGCCTTCATCTGCTCGCGCAAAAAGAAATCGCGCTGCATCTTTTCCATCTCGGACTGGGCCTCGCTCTGGATCTTGCGCCCCAGCTCGAGCACCTCAAGCTCCTTCGTCATCAAGGACGTGAGCTTGATGAGCTTTTCGCGCACACTGTCCAGCTCCAGAATGGCCTGGGCATCCTCGATGTCCATCCGTATATTGGTGGCGATAAAATAGACCAACTGCCGCGGATCGTCGAGGTTCATCGCCGCCATCAACACTTCATCGGGCATCTGCGAAACAAGCGACACCAGCCGGCGCAGCAGGTCGACGGCGTTGCGCATCAAGGCCTCGATCTCCAGGGCCGAGCCGGGCACGCCAGGGGCAGCTCCCTCTACCCCCGCGGCTGCCCCCGGTACCACGTCGGGGCGTACAGTCACCCGTGCGCGCAGGTAGGGCGTTTCCGCCACCCACTCGTCGATCGCGATCCGCTCCACCCCCTGCACCAGCAGGCGAATCGTCCCGTCGGGGGCCTTGATCATGCGATGTATCGTGGCGGCCACCCCGATCTGGTATACCTGGTCGGGGCCTGGCTCTTCGAGGTCGGCGTCGTGCGACGTCACCAGGCCGATCATCTGTTTGCCCACCGTGGCATCGTCGACAAGCTGGATCGACCGCGGCTGCCCCACGTTGAGCGCCTGGAATGTCAAAGGATAGACCACCACGCCGCGCAGAGGCAGGATGGCCAGCTCCTGAGGGATCAACTCATCATCACCAGATCCTTGTTCTGGATTCTGGATTTCCATGTACTCCGGTCCTGTCATTCGTTGCCTTCCTCACAGCTCAATCCGGATTGCCGGTCTCCTGAACTGCGATCCGGTGCGGCTGTGCCCTGCCCAACCGTACCATCAAAAAGCCATTCTCGTAGCTTGCCTCGATCTGCTCATAGTCGAGGGCCCGTGGCACCTCCACTTCGGTCTCGAATGGCCCGTATTGTATCTCCATCTGCTGATAGCGCAGCTTGGCCCCCGAATCCCGCCGCACGCCACGAATCGACAGCCGCCTGCCATCAAGCGACACTTCCAATTCCTCTTCCTTCATACCCGCGATCTCGACCTTGACGACAATGGCGTCGTCTGTCTCGTACACATCGGTCGGAGGACGCCACATCTTGTGTGGCTCTCGGGCATGCCAGCGCCGGACGGATGCGGGATCGCGCCAGAAGTTCAGCATCTCCACGTACTGCGGATCCAGCTCTGAGAGTACCTCCTGCTGGTTTGTTTCCATAATCATACCCTCTTGCCCTTTTTCTATCTGTAGGCGATCCCACGATCTCGATGAGCGCGCGGCTACTGCGTTTCCCATTGTACCACACTTGCTTGATCTACTCAAGCCACTTGGCTTGACAAGCCACGGCTGTGGCACTCCACCTCTCCGTACTGCGCCCGCACGAACTCTAAAAAACGCGCCAGGAGCGGATCGCCGATCCGGTGCGGCAGGTAGACCAGGTAGAGCGCTCGATGCAAGTCCACACCGGCGATCCCCGTGTACGCCACCCTTCCGGCGGCGACGGCATCTGCCGCTGCCCTCGCCGACACAAAGCCTATCCCCAATCCCTGCTGCACCGCCTGCAGGACTGCCTGGCTGCTCCCCAACACCAGCATCTCGGTCCAGCCGACATTGTTGTACCCCGCTGCCGCCAGCGCGCTCTCCACACTCCGCCGGGTGCCCGATCCAGCCTCGCGCTGCACCATCTGCTGCCCGACAAGCTCTTCCACCGTCACCACCTGCCGGCCGGCAAAGGCGTGGTCTGGTGGGACGACCAGCACGATCTCGTCACCCACCAACCGTTCGAGCCTCAAACCGGGCCGCTGCACGATGGTGCCGATCACACCCACATCCACCTCATCCGCCAGCAGCCTGTCCACCACCTCGCTGCTGTCGGCCACCGTCATTTCGACCTTGATCGCAGGATGCACTTGCCGAAACGCCGCCATCAGTCCAGGCATCAGGTATTCCCCCGGGATCGTGCTTGCTGCCACCGCCAGCACGCCCCCTGCCGTCACCTCGATCACAGCCAGCTCCTGCATCATCCCTTCGAACGCCGCCATCGTCTCGCGGGCAAAAGCCATCACCCGTTCGCCCGCTGGCGTCAGTTCTGCCTGGCGCCTTGGGCCACGCGCCAGGAGGGTCGCCCCCAGCTCGACTTCCAAACGCTGAAGCTGCTTGGTGACTGCCGGCTGGCTGACTCGCATCGCGCGCGCTGCCGCCGATAGACTGCCGTGCTCGACGATGTTCATCAGTGTCTGCAAATGATCCAGGTTCATTTTGACTCTTCTCCCGCCCATCTATGCCATTCTATGGCCGCATTCCTACAATAACGCCATGTTATATTATACTCGGAAAATCGGTGCACGCCAAAATTGATGGCCGGCCTGTACAAACAAGAGGGGCCGTTCCACTTTTGGAACGGTCCCTCTTGTTGCTTGGTATAAGTCAAGGTAACTGTCTATATGGGTGACTACTTTTTCTCTTGGGTGCTGCCTGCGGGTCCCTGTCGCGGTGGCAGAAACCTGCCGCTACTCGTGCCAGTATCGTCCGGGCTTACCAGTACTGCACCGGCGTGCGCGGCTCCAGCGGATCGACGTCGACCGCCTGCAGCCCTTTGCGCCCCTTCTCGACGGTAAACTCGACGCGCTGGCCCTCTTCAAGGGTCTTGAACCCGGGGCTGCGAATCGCCGAGTAGTGGACAAAAACGTCGTCGGCGCCATCGCGAGCGATAAAGCCATAGCCTTTCGCGTCGTTGAACCACTTGACCGTGCCTACTTCTCGTTCACTCATCGTGCCTACTTCTTGTTCACTCATTCTGTTTCTTCCTTCCCTTCTGCTATTTCGAACGAAGCCCTGGTCTTTCGAGGCCGTAGAATAAAACGGCCCGGACCGTAAGTCCGGGCACACATACTACGGGTACTACTCGGAACCTTACTTCATCCGTTTTTAGTATACCATGTTTCCAACCCACTGTCAAACCGGATTTGAACCAGGAGGCACTTGCCGTCTGTCTCCTTTTGCAGTATAATCGTGCCTTGCCCTGTGGCGGCACTGCCGCCCAGGAGCACTGATTCGAAAAGACGACGGATGAACAGAGGATACGCCATTGGGTTTTTGATCGTCCTGCTCGTGATCATCCTGGGCTTGTACGTTGCGTTCACTGGTTTTATGTCGACCCGTGACGCGCTACGTGCCCAGGCGACCGCGGTCCCGACATCTGCCCAGGCTCAGGTGACCCAACCACCCACAGAAAAAGCCCCCTCACCGACACCAGGTATCATGGTCCTTCCGACCCCTGTGCCTGGCATTACGGCCACGCTCACCGCCGTGGCCTCTGCGCCAGTGGCGGCGGCGACGGAAGCACCGGCCGTCACCGAGCCGGCCGAGACGCGCCCAACCAGTCCACCGCCGCTGGCCCCGACCCAAACATCACCGCCTACCCCTCGGCCCCCGACCGCCGTGCCGGTTCCCGCGTACGCTTTTCGCGTCGCCGCACCACCCGGGCCAGCGCCCGACTATCCGATCTGCTGCTACATCTTTGGCACAGTGCGTGACGCTGCCGGCAATCCGCTAGAGGGGGTGCAGGTCAAGGCATTCAATGATTGGAACACCGACCTGGCCCCTGCCCTCACCAAAGGGGGGGGCGAAGCAGGGCAGTACAACATCCCCATCAGCCAGGAGGCGGTTACCTGGTACGTCATGGTCGTCGACGCCGCCGGCAACCAGGCCAGCCCGCAGGTCGCCGTCCAATTCAATGCCGCCACAGCCGGCGGCTACCGCATCGACTGGCAGCGTACCTATTAACACAAGCCCCCACCTGACGGGGGGGCTTGGTTGACCACTACTCAGGTGCCCAGGGGCACCGGCCCAGGCCGCGTTGTTCGCGGATATACGAGCAGAGGATGACATAGGGCGCCTTCAGGCGGATCTCGTCGGGGCTGGGCTCGATGACGGACCACCAGAACTGCTCGTCGTCCATCGTCCACTGGGCATCGGGCATGTAGATCAGGCTCATCACGCCGATCCACGGTTGCCAGTTGGCCTTGGCGTACTCGTAGGCGCGCTTCATATAATCGCCCTGGACGAACTGATCGGCCACGCGGTGCCAGTAGTAGGGGCTGTTGGTGCGCTCGTCGCGCGTCCACCCAAATTCAAGCACCACCACCTTCTTGCCCTGATCCCCGTTGCGCACCATGATCTGCCGTAAATCCTCCACGTGGCGGAAGCAGTAAATCCGGCACGCGTCGCCCGGGCAGTTAACGTCCCCCACGTTGTAAAAGTTCGAATCCGTCGCCACCTGGCCCGGATCCATCTCGGGCGGCGCCTTGTAGCCTGCGCCGTGTGCGCCAAGCATGTCAAAGTAGGGCTTGGCACCGGCGTCGTACATCGACTGGATAAAGCGCGTATCGGGCACTGCCCGCTGGCTCAGTTCAGTGGTCGGCGCCATGCCGGCGCTGACCACGATCGCGTTCGGATCCGCCGCCTTGATCACCTGGTATGCTTTCTTGAGCATCTGGGTGTACTCGGCGGCGTTGGGCGCCTTGTCACCCCACTCGCGCTTCAGGTTCGGCTCGTTCCAGATCTGGTAAGCGTCGATCCGCCCCCGGTAGCGAGTGGCCATCGCCGACAAAAAGTCACCAAAGTGGTTGATGTTCCCGGGGGGCGGGCCAGCCCACGTGGGCTCGTGATCGACACGCACCAGGAGCTTGAGCCCAAACTCGTCTGCCTGCTGCACGATCCGGTCGGCCGTGCTCCAGTCGTACTGGCCCTTGCCCTGCCCCTCGATGTCACGCCACGCGAACCACTGCTTCACCCACGTAAAGCCTGCGTCCTGGATCAGGCCCAGGTCGCGGTGCGCCACCTCGGGCCGCCACCAGAGAAACGCCTGGATGCCATAATCGGGCGAAGCCATCGTCACCGGGCTGGACGGGGGCGGAGAGGTGGGGGAGATCGGGGTGGCGGTTGCCGCGGGCGCCGCCGTCGGCACGGCCTCGGTCGGCGCCGCCGGCGTGGGCGCGGTATCGGTCGGGGCCGCTTCTGTGGGAGCTTCTGTCGGCGTCCCGACCGTCGGTTCCACATCTCCCTGCACCGCCGTCGGCGATGCTCCCTCTGGCGGCGCGCCGGGCGTTGGCGTCGACGTGGGGATCGACACCCGTGGCGTAAAGGTCGGCACGAGCGTCGGCGGGCTCGTCGCCTCCGCTACTACTTCTTCTTGCGATCCCAGCCGCGACATGACTGCCACGGCGCACAATGCCAGGGCCAGGATCAATCCCGCGCCCAGCACACCAACCAGGATCAAAAAGCCGCGGCTGCGAATCAGCCCGTTTTGGTTCCCACTTCTGTTCCTCTGCTCGGTCATCGGCTCCACCTTCTACCTTGTTTCTGACAATCGGACAGAACAGGGCACCGGCGACGCCGGTGCCCTGTGCGATCCCGATCTGGCCCCGGACTATTTGGCCATCGACTTGAGCATGTTATACGTCTGCGTTGGGCTCCAGTCGGCATTCAAGATGCCCCACTGCGCCTTTTCTGTTCCCGGGGCCACGACATCAAAGTTGAGGTTCCACAGGAACGCGACGCCGACGAACCCCCACTGCTTCATCAACTGATAGGCCTTGACCGTCCACTCGGCCTGTTCCTGGCGCGTGTTATCGCGGGCATAGCCATAGTTGTTATCGCCGCACCAGTTGGTCGCCCAGCCGAACTCTGTCGGCCAGATCTTTTTCTTGCCGTCACCATACTTTTTCATTTTGTCATAGTATTGGTGCAAGGTGCCGTAAAAGCTCCACGACCGGTGCAGCGTCTGGCAGGGGCCCATGAACGACGAGTTCTGTGTCTTGATAAAGTCGCAGGCATCCTGGCCGCCCGCTACCCACGGGGCCACGTTATAGCCGCTCGGGTGAGCGCCAATGGCGTCGGAATAATTCTTTAGCCCATTGGCGTACATCCCATCCAGGTACTTGACGTCGTCCATCGCCTTGGGCAGCGGTGCGCCCGTCGGCGTCAGCGCGCCACTGACCACGATCATGCTTGGGCAGGCGTTCTTGATCCGGGTATAAGACGGCTTGAGCAGATTCATGTACGCCGCGGGGTTGATCTGCATGTTGCCCCACTCGTAGTGCAGGTTCTGCTCGTTCCACACCTCGATCGCCTTGACGCTCGATCCGCAATAGCGGCTCGCCATCGCCCCCAGAAAATCGGCCAGGTCACCTGGGTTGTTGGGCGGCCCGCCCACACCCAGGTCCTGCCCGCCGCGTGCCCATGCCGGCGCATTCACCACGCTCCACAGCACCCTGACACCTGCCCCATCGGCCGCGGCCACGATCTCGTCGAGGGCGCCCCACTCGTAGGCCCCCTTGGCGGTCTCAAAGTGCTTCCACTCCACCTG
This sequence comes from Anaerolineae bacterium, assembly GCA_016929795.1. The sequence goes on along the minus strand of JAFGIA010000193.1, from coordinate 4,633 downwards.
CTGCTTGACCCAGCCGAAACCCATGTCACGCACCTTGCCCATCACGGTGCCGGCCTGGCCATTGTGCACCATGTGCGCCTGGATGCCGTAACCAAAGTTCGTATTGGCCGGCGGATAGCTTCCGCCCCCCCCTGAATCGGCCGGCTTGCTTGTGGGCTTGGGGGCGGCGCTCGTCGGCTTGGGCTGCGCAGGCGCCGGGGTGGCGGTTGCCGTTGGCTCGGGGGTGGCCGTCGGCGTCGGGGTTTCTGTCGGCAGCGGCGTCGGCGTAAAGGTCGGCGTGGGTGTCGGCGAGGGCGTGGTGACCAGCACGGCCACACGCTGGCTGCCCGCCACCGTCTGGCCATCGTTGGCCACGATCGCTGCCCCCACTGCATACTCGCCCGGCTGATCGGGCGCCGTGAAGGTGTACTCGCGCTGGTCGAGCCCTGTCTGCTGCTCGTCCACCAGGTTCCCACCTGCGCCTTCCACGCTCCACACCACCGCGAACTTGCTATCGATCGCCGACAGCGCCACCTGGGCGGATGATTGATAGTCGCGCACGAGTTGCCACATGCGTGGGTCGTTGCCCTCATCCCACAGGGCGCGGATCGCCACGCCGCCCAGGTTGTAGCGGCTCAACAGCTCCAGCTTGCGGCTCAGGCTGCTGGCATCTTCCAGCCACACCTTGCGCTCCTCGCCGCTGGCCTCGTCCACGTACGTAAACCAGTAACAGCCCGTCTCGGGATCCAGGTTCACACCTGGCGTGTCCAGCCCAATCGTCATTGCTTCGCCCGGCAGCAGCAGCTCATCGCCCTGCTTCACTGCCACCTGGCACAATTCGCTCAGCGCGTCACGGTAGGTCCGCTCTATGAGAACGCCACCTGCGTTCTCGACACTGCGCGCCGTGAACACCGGCTGCAGCTTGTAGCGCTCTACCTGCGCCACCGCCCACCAGAGTAGATCCTCCATCGGGCCGCCGGGTGCGTATGCCGAGGGGTCCTGCAGCGACGGGAACTTGAACCCATCCGCCACCTGGCCCAGCGCTTTCCAGTCATACGCGCCCGTCTCCCAGCGGTCCTCGGCGATCTGTGACGGTGCCTCGACATGCACCGTCAGCCTCTTGCCGTTCGCATGAAGGGCCTGGGCAAGCTGCGTCACAAAATCGGTGTACTCGGTACGCAAATCGGGGTTGATGCCACGATAGTCCAGGTCGATCCCGGCGTACATCTCGCCCACCACCAGCTCGACGATGGACTCCACGTGCGCCTTCTGGCTCTCCGAGATGACCAGCATGTTGTCTACCAGGTCGCTGCGCACTATGCCATCCTCGCTCCAGTTGCGCAGCGTGGGCAGCACGCGATACGATTCGCCGCCACTCGACTCGGGCAGCGTCGTCAGTGCGCCGACCACGTCGTTCTGGTCCCCAAGCTGATAGCCCACCGGGTTTAACTCACTCAGAGCCTGGTCGCCGACATCGGGCAGCGACACGTAATCGGGCAGTTCCGCGCTGACCATCGGCGGGTGAGGCGTGCTCTGGAACACGCCGATCACCTTGGGCAGATAATCGAGCGCTGCTTCCAGCACGTCATCTTCGACCACGACCTCTGACGGCACAAACACCCACTCCGCGCCGTCCCATTGGTACATCGACAGCGTTTCGTACGGCTCGGCGTTGTTCGGAATCGGCACGCTCAGAGCCACGGCCGAGGGCTCTGCCCCCTTGGTGACGATCTGATAGATCGGGCTTCTGACGTGCAGCGTGGAAGGGAGGGCCTGCGCCGCGGCTTTTAGCTCATTTCCCGCCGACCCGTCCAAAAAGCTCGCCATCGGCACCGATTCTTCTTTCACCCGGACGTCATCCTCGAGGCCATCTGCCAGCAGGCTGACCTGCATCCCATCGGCGTCGACGACGGCACCTCCCTCGTCGGCATCGATCGTCGTATAGCCCGCTTCTAGCACGCGCTCCTGCGCCGAGACAGGGGGCAGAAGGAGAGAGGCAACCAACAGAATCAGGATCAACCCGTTGAGCACCAGGCCGCCCGTCTTGCCTTCCAGCAGCTCGTTCAGTGCCCTCCCTGCCGGCTGGCCTCCCTCTTTCATCTTCTCTGCTCTCTTTTTCATCCCACAGCTCCTCGTTACAAAATCTCGTGTTTTGTGTCAAAAGACAAAGGAACCCCAAATGCGGGCCTGCATACAACATGCCGGCCCGGCGCGAGGTTCCTGAATCAAATAGTATTCAAGAGATCGGTTACGTTTCTCATGGCTCTTTTGCAGCGAGCATGCCCGGCATTTTAGCACAAGGCGCTTCTTTTGGCAAATTGAGCAGCCAGAATGCAGTCGCTATCCGCCGGCCTCGCCTGCCTTACCCTGCGCCGTCGTCGTCGGCTCCAACACCGTCTGCCGCAAGAAGGAATGCAGGCGGCTGCTCCGTCGCTTGACCATGATCACCGTCACATCGGCCCGCGCCGCGATCTGGCCCGGCATGTCGCCGATCAACAGGTTGCGAAACAGCGGTTCCGCCGTCGCCCCGACCACGATCAGGTCACACCCCTTCGCCTGCTTGAGCACGGTCTCGATCACATTGGCTCCCTCCACCACCCGCCTCACGACATGCTCATAGTCAATCCCCTCCAGGGTATAATCCAACACCTGCTCGGCGCGCACCAAATCGCTACTGCGCGCGCCCTCGGGCACGACGTGCAGCAAGATCACCGTCACCGCCTCCTGCTCGGCCACGCGCGCCATGCTCACGGCCATCTTGACCGCACGGCGGCTGTTCGGCCCCCCCGCCACCGGCACGAGAATCGACGTGAGTGGGTGGTACGCCCGGTAGCGCACCACTGCAATGTCGGTCGGCGGGTTATCCACGATGGGGTCGATCACCGACCCGTACAGCCGCCCGGCCGTGTTTGTGTAGCCGGGCCAACCGAGGATGATCAGGTCGGAAGCGTTCTCCATCGCCGTCTTGCGCACCGATTCCGCCACGTGGCGGCCCAGCCGGATCATGGTGTGCACGGGCACGTCACGCTGCCGGGCCTCCTCGATCACCGTTTCCAGGTGCGGGCGCCCCTCGCGCAGCATCACACGCCCCTCGCCCAGCGTCAGTTGCGGCGGCACCTTGACCACGTGCAGGGCCAGCACCTCGCCACCGTGATCATCGGCCACGATCGCGCCAATCCGGCCCAGGATTCGCGCCTGCTCCGGGGTGGCCACCGGCACCAGCACCGAATAGTCGCGGCTGACGAGCACCTCTTCGAGCAGGATCTCTTTTGGCTTTTCCATCGCCTCGACGTCGCGAAAGTAGGCATAATAAGCCAAAAGCCCCAGCACCAGCCAGCCCGCGGCAAAGTACCAGGCGATGGGGCTGAAACGGAAGAGCTGCAAGGCCAGCAATCCATTCGCCAGGATGGCAAGAATTGGGATAAAGGGGAACCAGGGCACCCGGAAGCCACGCTCGAGGAGAGGCATCTTGCGGCGCAGGGTCATCACGGCCACGTTCACTTGCAGAAAGAGGAGCAAGAACATAATATCGGCTGCTGCCGCCACGTCCTCGATCGGCAAGGCCCACGCGATAAGCAGCATCAGCCCGCCCGAGATCACTACCGCCCAGTGAGGCGTATGGCGCACAGGATGGATGCGCGCCAGAAGGGCGGGCAAGTTGTGATCGCGCCCCATGGCGAAGGAGACGCGCGACGAAGAGTAGGTGGTCGCGTTAAGCGCCGACATGGTCGACACAACACCGCTAATCAGCAGGAGCACGCCGCCAATGCCCCACGGAAACACTTGCTGCGCCACAGCGACCACCGCCACTTCTTTTTCCTGCCCCAGATACTCGTACGTGCGCATTCCTTCAGGCGGGTGTGTCGCCCCAATGGCAGTCACGCCGACCAGGATATAGATCACCACGGCGATGGCAACAGCCCCCAAAATTGCTCGTGGGATGTTCTTTTTGGGATCGATCGCTTCCTCGCCAGACTGCGCAATGATCTCGTACCCCTCAAATGCAATAAAGGTCAGCCCCATGGCCAAAAAGACACCCAACATTCCGTTCGGTAAGAAACCTGACGTAAAACGCGAGTGCCACTCGTCGGTGCGAAGCATCGCGAGGATGCCAAAGAGCACAAACAGGCCCAGGATGACGATCTTGGTCATCGTCACAATGTTGCCAATCGTCCCCGTCTCGGAGGCGCCCAGATAGTTCACGATCGTGAACAGGATAATGATCAATGTCATAAACCCGAGCGTGAGCTGCGGGACTTCCAGGCCAAAAGTCGGCGCCCCGGCCATGATCCACATCTCTGTGGCAAAGCGGCCAAAACCCAAAGCGTACAGGCTCCCTGCCGCCGCGTGGGCAAACCAGCTCATCCATCCGGCTAGAAAACCTTGCGAGCCGCCCAGCCCCTCCTTGACCCACAGGTACCCACCGCCGGCCTCTGGAAAAGCCGAGCCAAGCTCTGCGTACGACATGGCGGTCAGGGTCGTAACCAGACCATTGAGAAAGAAGGCCAGCACCAGTGCCGGCCCCGCCACGCCTGCGGCGACGCCGGTCAGAACAAAGATGCCCGCGCCGATCATGCCGCCAACGCCGATCATGGTGATTGTAAAGAGTCCGAGGTCGCGGCTGAGGGTGACTTCTGGCACCTGGGCTGTGGAC
>JAFGIA010000192.1 GCA_016929795.1 Anaerolineae bacterium | reverse complement strand
GATCGCCTTCAGGTAGTAGACGATCGCCCCGACGTCGGTAAATGTCAGCTTGCCCGACCAGTCGCGGCAGGTGACGATCTCCAGCCCCGTCGCTTCGAGCCTGGGCGCGACGATCTCGGGTGTATCGTCGGGCCACGGCAGCGCGGCGCCGAAATGGGCGATCAGGTCGTGCGCCCACAGGCCATGCACCTGCTGCGTCAAAAAGGTGCCGCCCGGGGCGAGGATGCGCGCCACCTCGCCGGCGTTCAGGCCCGAGTGGCGGTTGAGCACCAGGTCGAACTCGCCGTCAGCGAAGGGCATGGGGAGCGTTTCTTCCAGTGACACCTCGATCACCGGGACGCCCAGTGGCTCCAGCCGCTTCCGGGCGAGCTGGACGTTGGGCGCATAATCCTCGGTGACGACCACCTTGGCAGGCCAATGTTGGCGGAGCGACAAAAGCCGCTCGCCGCCTCCGGTGCCCATATCGAGCACGGACGATGCCTGGCTCATCCGCTCCGCCGCTCGCGCCTCGTACGACCAGGGTGGCTTTTCCTCGATCATCCGCCCGTCGAGATAGGAAAAATCCCAGCCGGCAAAGGGCGCCTGCTCTTCTTTGTGCCAGGCGGCGATCAGTTGCTGCTGGTTGGAATGCATCGTGCTCCTTCTAGGACCTCGAGCAAGACCTTTGGGGTTTCGAAAACCCCAAAGGTCTATCACTACTGGACGAGCTTGACAAAGCGCGTTTCGACCCTGTCCCCTTCGATCTCTAAAAACGCCATCGTCACCGGCAGCCGGGAGCGGCACGGGCCGGCGCTGCCCGGGTTGAGGTAGAGCACGCCGTCCCGCTCATCGCGGGCGGGCACGTGGCTGTGGCCGCTGACGACGACGCGGATGCCGGCCGCGGCCGGGTTGAGGTCGAGGTTCGCCAGGTCGTGGATGACATAGATCAGAATATCATCCACCTCGACCGTCTCTGTGTAGCGCAGCCTGCTCGCCCACCGCTCCTTGTCCATGTTGCCGCGCACGGCGGTCACTGGCGCGATCGCTTTCAGCGCGTCGAGTATCTCTTTTTTGCCCACGTCGCCGGCGTGGACGATCCGGTCGACGTCTTGCAGCGCGTCGACCAGCTCGGGCCGGAGCAGGCCGTGGGTGTCTGCGACTACCCCGATCAGGCGGGCCGTCATCCGCTCCCCTCCCTGCCCCATGGGGCCGGGCACCAGCACATATGCTGCGACAAAATCACGCTGCCCCCAGGAAGGGGAGTGAGCCCTTCAACCCCTCGAGAAGCACGGCCATCTCGGCCGCCGGCCGCAGGGACCGGCTGCCCTCGAATGCCTCTTGCAGTGTCATCTCTCGCACCGCCAGATCGGGCGACAGGGTCATACGGAGGTGCCCGTCCTGGTAGAGATAGCCGCCCTCCTGCCGGGTCAGGCGCATCTCCCGGCCGCCCTCGCGGCGGCGCAGCGTGTCGCCGTCCAGGTGGAAGGCATTGTCCTCTGCCGCCATAAAGTCATCCTCGTCCAGGAAGAGCCGTGGCTTGTCGGCGTAGGGGCGGCCTTGGTGCACGCAGAAGGTGGCGCAGTTGCCGCACTCGTTGCACAGGTCCTCGACGTGGAGGATCTGGCGTCCCTGGGCCACGCTGAATGTCTCTTCGCCGGCGACGGTCAGCGCGCCGTCGCGCATCGCCACCACCGGCACCGTCCAGCGCACGGGCTCGACCAGGTAGGTATAGTTGGCCCGGTTGGGGCACACCTCGACGCACTTGTCGCACACGGTGGCGCACTGCACGCAGCGCAGCGCTTCTGCCCGCGCCTGTGCCTCTGTCAGCGTTTGCTCCACCAGCTCGAACCCGCCCCTGCCGTCCACAGGGCGCAGCAGCGGCTCCTGCGCCGGCTCGCGCCGGGCGCGGCGCGCCTTGACGTCGAGGATCTCATCGGTTGACAGCTCGGGCGTACGAATGGCCTCACCGGAGAGGGGCCACCCGGCAAAATCGGCTGGCGTGCGGAACGGCACGCCGAACCGGGCACAGATCGCCTCGGCCGCGGTGCGGCCATCGGCACAGGCCTGGATGATGATCGCCGGGCCATGGGTGACATCGCCGCCGGCGTACACGCGGTCGGTATTCGTGAGGCGCGATGCGTGATCCGTGATCACACGCCCCGCGGCGTCGGTGTCCACCCCGCTGCCGTCGAGAAAGGTGAGGGCGGGCTGCTGGCCGATGGCGAGGATGATGGCGTCGGCAGGGATCTGGAACTCGCTGCCGGGAATGGCGGTGGGGCGGCGCCTGCCATCCGGCCCTGGCGCGCCCAGCTCGTTGCGCACGCACTCCAGTGCAACCACCCGCCCGTCCTCCAGGATGACGCGCCTGGGCGCTGCCAGCTCGACCAGCTCGTTCCCCTCGTCGAACAGGTCGCGCAGCTCGTCGGCTTCGGCCGGCATCTCGGCCCGCGAGCGGCGATAGACGACGGTGGTGGGCTGGCCTGTCAGGCGCTGGGCCGTGCGCGCCGCATCCATGGCTGTGTTTCCACCCCCGATGACCAGGACTTGGTCCCCGAGTTCCGGTGGGGTGCCCAGGGCGACAGCTTCCAGGAAGCGGAGCGCGGTATACACGCCTTGGCCCTCGATGCCCTCGATGTCGAGCGACGCGTCGCGCTGAAACCCCGACCCGACATAGACGGCGTCGAACCCCTGGGCGAGGAGTGCCTCCGGCGTGTCGGTCACCGGGTGCCCCAGCCTGAGCTCGACGCCGAGGTCGACGATGCGGTCCACGTCCTCCCGCACCACCTCGCGCGGCAGCCGGAACTCGGGCGCAATCGCCAGCATGCCCCCCGGCACGTCGCGCGCCTCAAACATGGTAACGCCCAAGCCGTTGAGCGCCAGATAATAGGCGGCGGACAGGCCGGCCGGGCCGGAGCCGATGATGGCGATGTGGTTGGTTGGTTGGTAGATTGGTAGACTGGTAGACTGTTCGCCCAGTTTACCAATTTCCCAATCTACCAATTTGCCGTGCTCGGCGGCAAAGCGCTTGAGCGCGCGAATCAACACCGGCCCTTCGTAATCATTCTGTGTGCACCGTGTCTGGCACAGGTGCGTGCACACATAGCCGGTGACGCCTGGCAGGGGGTTGCGATCGAGGATGGCGGCCAGGGCGCGGCGGTAGTCTCCCCGGGCGATGAGCCGGGCGTAGGCAGGTACGTCCTGGAGCACGGCGCACTGCTGGGCGCAGGGGGCGACGATGCAGTCGAACGCGTCGAGGGGTGTGTCGACCTTGGGCTGGCCGTAGGGATGGTACGCCTTCTGATAGCGCGGGCGTCGGAGCACTTCGGCGGCAGTGCGCTCCAAGTTTTTGAGTGAATTCGAGGCCAGCTCGTCGAGGCTTGTGGCCCGGCAGCGCGCCATCTCGGCTTTGAGGTTGTCGAGCCAATGCCCCAGGCGTGCATAGCCGCCCGGCTTGAGCAGGTCGGTGGCGGCGGTGACGGGCCGGGCGCCACACGACAGGATGGTGGCGATGTTGAGCGCGTCGGCGCCGGCAGAGTAAGAGACGTTCAGGCGGCCGTTGAATTCGTGCACCAGCTTTGAAAAGAGATTCATCGTAACCGGGTAGAGGGCGCGGCCCGACATGTACATCTCTTCGCCGGGCAGCACGTCGCGGTGGTTGGCCATCGCCAGCGTGTTGCTGAGCTTGACGCCAAAGACAAGCCCACGCTCGGCGGCAACGCCCTGCAGCGACCGGATCATGGCCAGTGCCCGGTTGTATTGCAGGTCGTGGTCAAAGACGCGGTCGGGAATGTCAATCTGGTGAAAGCCGAGGCGGTCGTGCAGGATGTGCATCACGGCGTCCTTGCCGAGCAGGGTAGGGTTCAGCTTTACGTAGGTGTGCAGGCCACGCTCTGTGAGCATGTAGCGGGCAATGGCCTCGATCTCGTCCGGCGGGCAGCCGTGCATGGTGGACAGGGTGACGTTGTCGGTGAGGCGGGTGGGGGGATTGGGGATGGGCAGATCGGGAAATTGGGCGCGCATGACATTCTGGAGTTGTGCGATCTCGGCAGAGGCGTCGTTCATCCGGTCCATGAAGCGCTGCATGGGCGGGCTCTGGATGCCTTCGAGGTTGTAGCCGACGCTCATGTTGAAAATGGTGCCCAGGGGCGCGTCGTCCCAGCCGAGGAGCGGGCGCAGGGTGTGGATGAGGACCCAGGCCTTGACGTACTCGCGGGCCGACTGCTCCAGCTTGAGCTCCTGCGACCACTCGACGTTGTACCCCTCGTCGGCGGCGTCGATGCACGGGCGTGGGATCTCGAGTTCGTCCATGATCTGGACCGTCTTGAGCTCGATGAACCGCCCGCCACACAGCCAGGCGGCGAGGATGTTCTGGGTGAGCTGGGTGTGTGGCCCGGCGGCAGGGCCGATGGGGGTGGCAAGGGGTTGGCCGAACATCTCGGTGGCGTAGGGGGCATTGGGCCGGGGGGGGTAGAACAAGGGGCGAGGGATGCCAAAAATCGAGTCGTTCGCCTCAAGTTCGCCCAGTATCCATTTGAGCAACACCTTAAACGGCTGAACTCTCATTTCGTCGGACATGGGTTACCTCCCTGGGAACCCGGACCTGAAACACTACTTCGTGTAGGGATCCTGCTCCGGGTTCAAACGATCGATCATCTCGTTCGCGATCTTGGTAAAGAATGCCTGGATTGTTTCCAGTTCCACTGGCTTGATCATCTCTGGTAGAATGGTGAGTTTGTTGACCTGAAGCAGCGCGCCGGCAAAGAAAAACTCTACCAGGCCCGGGTCTTTTTTTTGTGCTTTGGCAAACAGATCTTGAAAGTCGTAGCCGGCCTGGAGAATAAAGTAGAGGTCTACAAAGTCCTTGCTCGCGGTGCGCCCCAAGAGGGCATTGACTTTGTTGACGCCGATGTTCTCCACGCTGTCCACGATCACCGAGCCCACGTGCTGATGCTGGCCGAACTGCGGCCCGAATTCACGAACCAGGTCGACCTGAAGTGTGTGTTCCGGTCCATCACCGGGCAGCACCAGGTGGAACTGGCGAAAGTGCTCTACGCGCCTGGTGCGGCCCACCGTAGCGCCCAGGTCGTGGATGATGTCGCCCATGATGCGGTCAACGTCGTCCAGGGCGTCGTCGTCGAGTGTAAAAAGATCCAGGTCGTGGCTGAGGCGGTGATGAAGGTGAAACGCGGCCAGGGCTGTGCCACCGGTCAGAAAGAAACGCCGGCTGACGTCAGTAGCAAAAAAACGCTCTAGAAAAGCAGCCTGGGAGGGGGTGAGAATGTCGTTAGGCATGTCCGCGCCACCGCTTCAGTGCGTAGGTCCACAACTCTCGATCGCGCGGCCAGCGAAAGTGCAGGCGGTGTAGGTTCCCCCAGAGATCATCCACGGTCAGGTAACGCCAGATGTCATCCCACCGGGCGTACTCGAGGATGCGCGTGATGAGCCACGCCTTCTCGACCTCGTCGCTGCCGCGCAAGATGGCGCGCACCTCTTCTTCGCTCAGGTCATAGTCCCACAAAAAATAGGGACGCTTCTTCTGGGCCTGCGTGTCCTGTTCACTCATGCCCATATTATACCCCATCTTGGAAGATTGGTAAATTGGGGATTGGTAGATTGGTAGAGTGATAACCAATCTACCAATCTACCAACTACCGGCTTACAATCCACGTGCCCGTCTTGCCGTCCAGCGCCTCGGCGATGTGCGACGGGTCGGTGATCAGGGCCTGGCCCTCGGGATAGGCCTTCAGAAAGTCGAGCACTGCCTCGATCTTGGGCCCCATGCTGCCGGCGGCAAAGTGGCCCTGCTCGTAGTACGCCTGTGCCTCGGCCGCAGTCATGCGGGGCAGCCACTGCTGGTCCGGCTTGTTAAAGTGGATGGCCACCTGGGGCACGGCGGTCGAGATCAGGAAGAGATCCACCTTTAGCTCCTGCGCCAGCAGGCTGGTGGCGCGGTCCTTGTCGATGACAGCGCGGGTGCCGACCAGGTTGCCTTCCTCGTCGCGGATGACGGGGATGCCGCCGCCGCCCACGGCGATGACGATAAAGCCGTCGTTCACGAGCTTGCGGATAGCGTCCAGCTCGATGATCTCGATCGGGATGGGCGAGGCGATGATCCGCCGCCAGCCGCGGCCCGCGTCTTCGACCACGGTCCAGCCATCCTTTTCGAACTCGCGCGCCTTGTCTTCGCTGGTAAAGCCGCCGATGCCCTTGCTCGGCTTCTGAAAGCCGGGATCGTCACGGTCGACGAGTACCTGGGTGACCACCGCCGCTACGGGGCGGTGGATGCCGCGCCGGCGAAACTCGTTGGTCAGCGCCTGGTCGATCATGTAACCGATCGAGCCCTGGGTGTCGGCGCCGATCACGTCCAGGGGGGTGGTATGCACCTCGTAATCTGCCAGCTCGTTGCGGCGCAGGATAAAGCCCACCTGCGGCCCGTTGCCGTGGGTGATGATCAGGTTCCAGCCGCGCTCGATCATGTCG